>JAEUHU010000280.1 GCA_016793305.1 Planctomycetota bacterium | reverse complement strand
TCGGCCGGTCGATTGACCGCGAGTGCTTCCTGGATGCGCTTGGCGAGGTCTGTCATGGAAGACTGCCAGTCTAGCGAAACTCTGCACCTCGAGTGGACGCCTGGTCGTCGCCTCCGGCAGCTGCTGGGCGGTCCGTTGCGCACCACGGGCGTCAGCGGAGTTCTAGCTGCAGCATCGTGCCATCGCGGCACTCCGCGAACACCAGGCCGTCTTCGAAGCGGAGCGTCGTCAGGTCGACCGGCAGCGATGGCTCGACCGCCACGATCCGCCACCACTCCAGCCAGCCACCAAGCACCGGCGTTCGTTCGCTCAGCCAGTGTCGCTGCATCCCTCGATCGCGCTGCAGTTGCCTGGCGAAGTAGTGCTTGCCACTGCGCCCGTCGGTGCCGACGTGCCCGAGTGGGTTGTCGTAGTGCAACCCCAGCAGCCCGACGACGGCCATCAGCCAAAGCCAGCTTGCCACCATGGCGATGGCCGGCCACGGCCGCGGCTGCGAACCCGGGGCGATGGGGCGCTCCACCGCCGGTGCAGGTGAGCCCGTGGGTGCGGCAAGGGACGTTGCGAAGGCCGCGAGGCGCGCCTGTCGCTCGTTCCGGCGACTCTGCCACCACATGCCCAGCGCGATCGTGAGCACGACGATCAGGGCGACGAGCCGTTCGCGGGACGCCCAGAAGCCCACGAAGTCCACGAACAGGAGCAGGACCAGCAGCCAGATCGGCGCCGTGACCAGCAGACACGCCGTCGTGCCGACGGTCGTGGCGGCGGCCGACATCGTGGCTCGCATGGGGGACAGGGCTCGGGAGTTCGCGCGCGCACGATGTCGCAGGCACACGAACAGCGGCGTCATCGCCACCAGCAACCCACCGGCCAGGTTGGTCCAGTCGCTGGGCGCAGCGACGCCGCCGCGGCCGGAGGCGACTCCGTACAGGTTCGCGCCGCCGAGGGCCGTGGCCGCCAGCAAGATGCCGGCGAGGCCATCGATCCGGCGGTCCCGTCGCCCGGCGTCGGCAGTCGCTTCGCAACCCACGCAGGCACTCTACCGACGGCCGAACGCAGCGCGCTTGTCCCGCCCCTTGCTTCCTGCTCCCATCGCCGCCTCGATGCTGCCTCGCCCGAACGGACTGGTCGCCCTGCTCACCGACTACGGCCACACCGACCCCTACGTCGGCATCCTGAAGGGGGCGCTGCGGAAGGCCTCGCCGAAGGTCGAGTTCGTCGACGTCACGCACGACGTGCCGGCCCACGACGTCGCTGCCGGGGCGTTCCTGCTGCGCACGCTGGTCGGTCGCTTTCCGTCCGGCACCGTGCACCTCGCGGTCGTCGATCCAGGCGTCGGCACCAGCCGCCGGCTGCTCGCGGTCGCGGCCCACGACGCGTACTGGATTGCGCCGGACAACGGCCTGCTGGCGCCGCTGCTCGTCGGCGACGCAGCGATCGACGTGCGCGCGCTCGATGTCGAGCACCTCGGGCTCCGCGCCGAGTCGGCGACCTTCCACGGCCGCGATCTGCTCGGCCCGGCTGCGGCGATGCTGGCGGCCGGCCGCTTCGGCTTCGCTGCGCTCGGGCCGCGCGTGCCGGATCCCGTGACCACCGGCGACCCGTTCGCCGGGCCGCCGCGCGTGGTGCACGTCGACCGGTTCGGCAACCTGGTCACGAACGTGCGCGCCGGCACCGCCAACGCCGCGGTCCGGATCGCCGGCCGGCGGGTGCCGTTCGCCGCGACCTACGGCGCCGTGGCGCCCGGCGAACTGCTCGCCTACGTGGGCTCGTTCGGCCTGGTCGAAGTCGCCCTCAACACTGGCAGTGCGGCGGCCCTGCTCGAAGTCGGACGCGGGGCTCCGATCGAGCTGCTGCCGGCGTAGACTGGCCGGCCTGCATGAGCTCGCTTCCGTCGCTGCAGAAGGTCGTTCGTCTGGTCGGTGTGCCCATGGACCTCGGGGCCGGCCGCCGCGGGGTCGACATGGGCCCGTCGGCGATCCGCATCGCCGGCGTCGGCCCAGGCCTGCGCCAGCTCGGCTTCGCGGTCGAGGACGACGGCGACGTCGGCGTGCCGGCTCCCGAGACGCGCGATCCGGGCAGCCCGAAGGCGCGTTACCTCGAGCCGATCTACCACGTCTGCAACCGCCTGCGCCTGCGCGTGCGCCGTTCGCTCGAACAGGGGGAGATCCCGATCGTGCTCGGCGGCGACCACAGCATCGCGATCGGCACGGTCAGCGGCGTCAGCGAGTACTTCCGCAACCGCAGCCAGAAGGTCGGCCTGATCTGGGTCGACGCGCACGGCGACATGAACACGCCGGAGAGTTCGCCGACCGGCAACATCCACGGCATGCCGCTCGCGACCATCTGCGGCATGGGGCATCCGCGGCTCGTCGAGATGGGTGGGTTCGCGCCGAAGGTCGAGCGCAAGAACGTCTGCCTGATCGGCATCCGCGACATCGACGAGGTCGAGCGCAAGATCGTCAAGCAGTCCGGTATCCACGCCTACACGATGCGCGACGTCGACGAACGCGGCATGCGTTCGATCATGCAGGAGTGCATCGGCTATGCGACCGACGGCACCGCGGGCTTCCACGTGTCGTTCGATCTCGACGGCATGGACCCGCGCGACGTGCCCGGCACCGGCACGCCGGTGAAGGGCGGCATCAGCTGGCGCGAGGCAAGCCTGCTGATGGAGATGGTCAGCGACACCGGCAAGATGACCAGCCTCGAGGTCACCGAGCTGAACCCGATCCTCGACGTCAAGAACCAATCCGGCGAGGTCGCCGTCGACGTGATCCTGAGCGCGTTCGGCAAGCGCATCCTCTGAGGCGCGCCAGCGGCGAAGTTGGCCGAAGTGGCCAGCCGAGTTGCCGATGCCACCCAATGCCACCGTGGCGCCGGGTGTTCTCCTTCGCGATGTCGCCAGTCGCCACGTCGTGGCGTCATGGCATGGCACGGAACTCAGGCAACCGAAGGGTGCCTGAGTTCCGTTCAGAAATTCAGGCCCATGCTGAACTCGCCGTAGAACGCCTGGCGCAGGGTGCCGTCGGCGTAGTCGAAGCCGGCCGAGCCGTCCGACAGCTTGTAGTCACCGGCGACCACGAGACCGGCGCGCGCTTCGAACGAGAAGCTGTCCGTGACCCGCTGCACGAGACCGAGGTAGGCGACCGCTTCCTGGACCCGCACGTTGGCGCGCTGGTTCAGCGCCTCGGCAGTGTGCACGTGGTATTCGGCACCCTGGATCTGGCCGCCGATCGTGATGCCCGTGCTGGCCGACGGCCAGATCGAGAACTCGAGGCTCTGCGGCGCCAGCAAGTCGAAGCGGAAGCCGGGCGTGATCTCCCAGCTGAAGCCGAGCAGCGGCAGCCACGGCGCGTCCTCGAAGGTCTGGTTGTAGCGCGCGCCGACCTTGAAGAAGAACCGGTCCATCGCGCGGATCGTGAACATCGCGTGCGAGGGGAAGTCGAAGTCCTGGTGGTGCACCGTGTCGTCGAGGTCCGACCAGGCCCCCGGGTTGGTCTGCATCTCGAACAACACGTTGTTGTCGAGGAACACCCCGAAGCCGAGCTTCAGGCCTGCGCCGACCAGCGTCTCGTCCCCGACGCCCGTGGCGTTGTTGCGGGTGCCGAACGCGCTCGACGTCAGGTAGCGACGGCCCGTGTAGTAGGCGCCGAGGATCAGGTAGCCGTCGGTGGAGACCAGCGTCGGCAACTCCATGTCGAAGTCGTAGCCGAGCAGGTCGAAGCTGCCGGGTTCGTCCTGGATGCGCATGTTCGGGAACACGCGTGCGCGCAGTTCGATCTGCGGGTTGTAGCGCTCGCGCAGGCTCATGAACTCGCCGTGGTCCTCGTTGAAGTAGCGACGCATCGAGTGATCGTCGGGATCCTGGGGCAGTACGCTCCAGTCGCGGCGGGGCGAGGTGCCGGCCGGGCTGCCCGAGGTCAGCGAGCCCGCGTCAGCCGAAGCCGCGAACAGACCGCCACCGGCAGCGGTGACACCGGAGGCGCTGGCCTCGGAGGAGAACGAAGAGGAAGCGGGGGCCTGGGCCGCAGCTGCTGCGGCGAGCAGGCACGCGCCGAGAACGACCCGTGCGGAGTGGTTGCGCATACGCCCTGTCTGACCGTGGTTGACCGTCTGACCGTGGTTTGACCGGCCGGCGATCGTCACCACCGCGGGGGCGGATTCAAGCGCGAACTTCCTGCGGCTGGCAAGGCCGCGCGGGCCGCGCCTCACGGGGTCAGCGCTGGAAGATCGGCAGGTACTGCTTTGGCATCTGCAGCAGGATGCAGGCGACCGCGGTGGCGAACTCGTCGCCCGGGCCGACCTCGTTGCGCCAGCTGCCGTCGGCCCGCTGGCCGGCCAGCAGGTCCTGGCAGAGGCGCTGGAAGTAGTTGCGCAGCCGCGGCCCGCCGGCCTGGTAGAAGGCCTGCGCTGCGTAGTAGTTGCCGTACCAGTAGTAGAAGTGCGTGCCGTAGTAGGAGGCGAGGTCGCCGTACTCGCGCTGCAGGAACTCGAGCACCGGGTCGACCAGGTCGTCGTCGTGGATGCCGGCGCTGCTCAGGGCGGTCAGCGCCGCGGCGTTGATCGCATATTCGCGGTCCTTGTCGAACGCGCCGCGGCCGACGATCTTGTAGTAGAAGAGGCCCTGGCTGCGCCCGCGGGTCACGCGGCTCTTCTGCACGTAGCCGATCGCCTTGTCGATCGTGCCGGTGGGCACGCGGATGCCGATGTTGCGCGCGGCGCGCAGCGCCTGGACCTGGCAGACGGTCACCGACAGGTCGGGTTCGCGGTCGAACGGGTTGTAGCGCCAGCCGCCGAACTGGTTCTGCGTGTCGACGATCAGGTCGACGGCC
Organism: Planctomycetota bacterium; assembly: GCA_016793305.1. The sequence continues at coordinate 6,763 of JAEUHU010000280.1, read as the reverse complement.
CGCTCGAGCCGGGCCTTGGCCGCGTCGGTCGCGGCCATGCCGTAGATCTCGGCGAGGAACAGCGTGGCGAACGCGTGCTCGTACATGCGCGTGCCGGAGTCGGTCAGGAAGCCGTTCTCCTGGCTGTTGCGCAGCACGTAGGCGACGGTGCGTTGCACCACCTGGTGGTGCGGACCGCGGTCGGGCAGGTGGCCGCCGGCGAGGAACGCCATGCCGCACAGCGCAGTGACGCCGAGGTGGCCGCGGCCGAGCCGTCGCTGCGCCTCGATGGTGAGGCCGTTGCCGAGCAGCTCGTAGTGGTCCATCACCTTGTGCCCGACGTAGCCGACCCAGCAGCCGGCGTCGCTCTGCCGTTCGGCGAGCCACGCGAGGCCGCGGGTCGCGGCCCGGTCGGCCGCTTCGGCCTGCTCCGGCGAGAACCATGCGGTGGCCTCGGCATTCGCGTCACGCGGGCTCGTCGCGGCAGGCTGCTGCGGCAGCAGGGCGAGCAAGGAGAACAGGGCCAGCATCGGGTCAGGACCAGCCGGCGATCAGGGACCACCGGAGACGTCGGAGGATCGGCATGGTCGGGTGGGGGGGCGACGAGGGGGCGAAGGCTGCCGTCACCAACGGTCCGCGTGCCAGAGTCCGATTGCGGCTTCGGCCTCCGGGCGGCTCGGGTTGCACTCGACGCCGACGAAGCCGCGGTAGCCGAGCGCGTGCAGTTCCTTCAGCACGCGCGGATAGTGGATCTCGCCGGTGCCCGGTTCGGTGCGGCCCGGATGGTCGGCGAGCTGCACGTAGCCGAGCTGGTCGAAACCGTCGCGCAGATGGCCGCACAGGTCGCCTTCGCTGATGTGGCAGTGGTAGAGGTCCCAGTTGATCTTGACCATCGGCGAGCCGACCGCGCGGCAGATGCGCACCGCGGCCTCGCTGCCGTAGAGGCAGTGGCCCTTGTGGTCGACGCGGATGTTCATCGGCTCGAGGATCAGCATCACCTGCTCGCGCTCGGCGATGGGGGCGGCGAGCTTCAGGCCGGCTGTGATCTGCTCGTGCATCTGCGCCTGCGTCATGCCCTTCACGTCGTTGCCGCCGACGACCGTCATCATCCGGCAGTCGAGTTGCTTCGCCGCCTTGCAGCTCGCTTCGATCTCGGCGACGAAGCGCTCGTGGTGCTTCTGCTCGTTGAGGCCCGGCGAGAAGCCCCAGGCGGTGAACTGCGCCACCGCCATGCCGAGCTCCTTCGTCTTCGCGGCGATCGCCGCGAGGTCCTTGCCGCGCCACGGCCAGAACTCGATCGCCGGGAAACCGAGCTCGTGCGCCTTCTGGATGCGCTCGAGGAACGGCAGGCCGCCCCACCACATCTCGACGTTCGCGGCGAACTTCGTCTTCGGCGTCGCCGCGGGGCGGGCGGGTGGCGACGGGTCCTGGCGAGCTGTGGGTCGGGCATTGGCCGCGGCGGCGGCAGCGGGAACGGCGGCGAGCAGCGAGCGGCGCGACAGCATGCCGGAACTGGAGCGCTGCGGGGCCCAGCCCGCCAGCGCCGACGCGTCGCGAGCTGGTAATGGGAGGTCGCCGAGGCGGCACCGACCCGGTAGCCTCCGGCCCGCCTCGCATGAAGAAGACCCGTCCGACCCCGTCTCGCACCGCCACGGTCGCGCTCGACAACGAGCCGCGCCCGTTCACCCTCGCCGGCCGGGTGGCAGTCGTCACCGGCAGCAGCCGCGGCCTCGGCAAGGCGATCGCCTTCGCGTTGGGCGCCGCCGGTGCCAAGGTCGCGCTGAACTTCGCGCACGGCCAGGAGGCGGCCGACGCGACGTTCGCCGAGTTCGCGGCGCGCGGCTACGAGGGCCTGCTGGTGCGCGCCGACGTCACCAACGAGAAGCACGTCACCAAGATGTGCCACGCGGTCGCCAACAAGCTCGGCCCGGTCGACATCGTGGTCTGCAACGCCACGCCAGCACAGCCGCAGATGCCGTTCGAGCTCTACGACTGGGCGTTCCAGCAGCAGATGCTCGACTTCTTCCTGAAGTCGCCGGTGCTGCTGACGCGCGCGGTGCTGCCGCAGATGAAGGAGCGGCGCTTCGGCCGCATCGTCAACATCGGCAGCGAAGTGGTGCGCCGCGGCGTGCCGAACTTCGCGCCCTACGTGGCGGCGAAGGGTGCCCAGGCGGCGTGGTCGGCCAGCATGGCGAGCGAGCTGGCGCCGTGGCAGATCACCGTCAACACCGTGTCGCCGGGCTGGATCCCGGTCGAGCGGCACGCCGGCGACGCGCCGGCGCAGAAGGAGGCCTACAAGGCGCTGATCCCGATGCGCCGCTGGGGCGTGCCGGCCGACATCGGCGGCGTGGTCACGTTCCTGTGTGGCGACGCCGCGGCGTTCGTCACCGGCCAGGACATCGCCGTCAACGGTGGGGTCACGGTCGGATGAAGGCGCGCGTCGGGTCGTTCGTCGGCGCGCTGCTGGTGCTGGCGTTCGCCGGCTGCGGCAAGCCGGCGTCGCCAGCGGGCGGCCAGCGGCCGCGCTTCGCGTTCGTCACCAACGGTGCCTCGGAGTTCTGGACCGTGGCGGCGGCAGGCGTGAAGGCGGCCGAAGTCGAGCTCGGCTGCGAGACCCTGGTCCGCATGCCGGCGACCGGTGCGGTCGACGAGCAGAAGCGCCTGCTCGAGGACGTGCTGTCGCTCGGCGTGCAGGGTGTCGCGATCAGCCCGAGCGACCCGGACCACATGACGGCGCTGCTGGACGCGGTGGCGAAGGAGACCCTGCTGATCACCCACGACAGCGACGCGGCGAAGAGCCAGCGCCGCTGCTTCGTCGGGGTCGACAACTACGACGCCGGCCGATTGTGTGGGCGGCTGATCGAAGAGGCCTGTCCGAACGGCGGTGCGATCGTGCTGTTCGTCGCCAACCTCGACCAGGACAACGCGCGCCGCCGCCGCCAGGGCATCCTCGACCAGCTGGCCGGGCGCGCGCGCGAGCCCGAGCGCTTCGATCCGGCCGGGGCCCCGCTGCAGGTCGGGCGGTTCGAGGTGCGCGCGACCTTCACCGACCAGTTCGACCGCCAGAAGGCCAAGGCCCAGGCCCAGGACGCGTTGGTGCGCTGGAACGACCTCGTCTGCCTCGTCGGCCTGTTCGCCTACGAGCCGCCGATCCTGCTGGACGTGTTGCGCGAACAGCAACACCTCGGCGCGATCGCACTGGTCGCGTTCGACGAGAACGACGCGACGCTGCAGGGCGTGCTCGACGGCCACGTGCACGCGACGGTCGTGCAGGACCCGTTCGAGTACGGCCGCCAGTCGATCCGGTTGCTGCATCGCCTGCACGGCGAACCCGACGAAGCCAGGCGCGCGCAGCTGCTGCCGAAAGGCGGGGTGCTCGAGGTGCCAGTGCGGGCCTTGCGCAAGGCGGACGTGCCGGCGTTCTGGGCCGACCTGAAACGGAAGCTCGGTCGCTGATGGCAAGTCCGCGGTTGGCGATGCGGGGCATCGGCAAGGCCTTCCCCGGCGTGCAGGCCCTCGCCGACGTCGACTTCGAACTGTCGGGCGGCCAAGTGGTCGGCCTGGTCGGCGAGAACGGGGCCGGCAAGAGCACGCTGCTGAAGATCCTCGGCGGCGTGCACCAGCCCGATCGCGGCGTGATCGAACTCGACGGTGTGCCGTGCGCCCTGGCGTCGCCGCGGGCCTCGCGAGCGGCCGGCATCGCGTTGATCCATCAGGAACTCAGCCTGTGCGACAACCTGACGGTCTCGGCGGCCCTGTTCCTCGGCGGCGAACTGCGGCGTGGTCCCTTCCTGCGTCGGGCCGCCATGCGTGCCGAGACCCAGCGCTGGTGCGACCGACTCGGCCTCGCGGTCGATCCGGACACGCGTGTCGCCGAGCTGCGGCCCGGCGCGCAGCAGATGCTCGAGATCGCGCGCGCGTTGCGCACCGGCAGCCGCGTGTTGGTGATGGACGAGCCGACGTCGAGCTTGTCGGCGGCCGAGGTCGAGCGCCTGTTCCTTGTGCTCGCCGAGCTGCGCGAGGGCGGCGTCGGCATCGTCTACGTGTCGCACCGCCTCGCCGAGGTGCAGCGGACCTGCGATCGGGTGGTCGGACTGCGCGACGGCCGGAACAGCGGCGAACTCGCGCGCGACGAGCTCACGGCGGAACGGCTGGTCGGGTTGATGGTGGGGCGCAGCGTGGCACGGCAACCGCGTCGGCCCCATGCGCCCGGGCCGGTGGTGCTCACGGTGCGAGGCCTCGGCACGAGCGCGTTCCCCGGTCGTCGCAGCGACCTCGTGCTGCGCGCCGGCGAAGTGGTGGCGCTCGCCGGGCTCGGTGGCTCGGGCCGCAGCGAACTGCTGCGCGCCCTCGCCGGCATCGATCGACGCACTGCGGGCACGGTCGAGGTCGCGGGGGTCGGGCTGCGGAGCGGCCGGGTGCGCGAGGCGATCGCGAACGGTCTCGTGCTGGTGCCGGAGGATCGCAAGCAGCAGGGCCTGGTGCTGTCGATGTCGGCCGCCGCGAACCTGTCGCTGCCGACGATCGGCGTGCGTGGTGCCTGGCTCGACCGAGGGTACGAAACCACGAGTTGGACCCGGTGCCGCGACGAGCTCGGCATCCGCGCCGGCAGCGGCGACGTCGCCGTGGGCACGCTGTCCGGCGGCAACCAACAGAAGGTCGTGCTCGGCAAGTGGCTGCTGGCGGGCCCCAAGGTGCTGCTGCTCGACGAGCCGACCCGCGGCGTCGACGTCGGCGCGCGCGCCGAGCTGCACCGCAAGCTGCACGAGCTGGCCGGAACCGGCGTCGCGGTGCTGTTCGCCAGCTCGGAACTCGACGAGGTGCGAGCCCTCGCCGACCGGGTCCTGGTGTTGTGCTCCGGGGCCATCGTCGGCGAACTGCCGGGGGTGGCCGCGGACGAACGTTCGATCCTGGCCCTTCTGACCGGAGTGGTGCGATGAGCAGGCGGTTCTTCGGCAAGGGGCCGTTCCGCGGCGGGTTCTTCGCCAGCAAGGCGTTCGGCCTGCTGGTGCTGGTGGCGGCGGTGGTGCTGGTCGGGGCGATCGCGACCTACGACGCGAGCCTCGGCGGCTCGCGCCTGCTGTCGGCGCGCAACCTCGACAACCTGCTGCCGCGGGTCGGTCGCTTCGGCGTGCTGAGCCTCGCGGCGGCGTTCGTGATGCTCACCGGCGGCATCGACCTGTCGATCGGCGCCGTGGTCTGCGTCGCCGGTTGCCTGCTGCCGGTGCTGGTCGGGGCCGGCGTGGCTCCAGGGCTGGCGCTGGTCGTGGTGCTGGGGATCTGCGCGCTGATCGGGCTCTGGCACGGCGTGCTGGTCGTCGGCGTCGGGCTGCAGCCGTTCGTCGTGACGCTGTGCGGGCTGCTGGTCTACCGGGGGGCAATGCGCGTCGTCACCGACGACCAGTCGATGAGCCTCGGTGCCGCCGCCGAGTCGCTGCGCTGGCTGTCGGTCGGCACGGTCGAACTCGGCCCGCTGCGGGTACCGGTGGTGGTGGGCCTGCTGCTCCTGCTGGCCCTCGCGACCGCGGTGCTGTGGCATCGCACCGTGCTCGGGCGCTACCTGTTCGCGCTCGGTCGCAACGAGGAGGCCGCGCGGTTCGCGGGCGTGCCGACCGGTCGATGCACCGTGCTCGCCTATGTGCTGTGCAGCCTGTTGGCGGGGCTCGGCGGCTGCCTGCTGATGCTCGACGTCAACTCGGTGCAGGCGTCGACGTTCGGCAACTTCTACGAGCTCTGCGCGATCGCCGGGGCGGTGCTCGGCGGCGTGGCGCTGCGTGGTGGCGAGGGCAGTGTGACCGGACTCGTGCTGGGCGTGCTGCTGATGCAGCTGCTGTCGAACGTGCTGAACCTGACGCTGCGCGACAACCGGCTCGAGTTCGTCGTCGTCGGCGGCGTGATCCTGCTCGGGGCGGCCGCCGACGAAGGCGTGCGCCGCTGGCTGGCCCGACGGGTTCGGGTCGACAGCCGGCGGGTCGACGGCCGGCGGATCAACGGCAGTTGAGGAACTGCCAGTGCATCGCGATGGCCGCCGGGTAGGCCTCGCACTCGGCGGCGAACACGCGCGCCGCGAGCGTCTTCACCGTGTCGCCCGGCAGCACCGGCACACGCGCCTGCAGCAGGATGCGGCCGTCGTCGTAGCGTTCGTTGCACAGGTGCACCGTGCAACCGCTCTCGTGGTCGCCGCTCTGCAGCACCGCACCGTGCACGCGGTCGCCGTGCATGCCCTTGCCACCGTGGCGCGGCAGCAGCGACGGGTGGATGTTGAGCACCCGGTCGTGGAACTCCGGGATGATCGGCAAGAGGCGCAGGTAGCCGGCCAGCACGACCAGGTCGCAGTCGGCTTCGTGCAACCACGACCAGATCTCGGACGGGTCGCGCAGGTGGCGTGCGTCGAGGCCGTGTTCGAGCGCCCGCTGCAGGCCGAACGCGTCGTCGCGGTCGCTCGCCACGCCGGCGATCGACGCGCGGAGCCGGCCGTCGACGATGCGATCGATCAAGTTCTGCAGGGTCCGGCCGGTGCCGCTGAGCAGCACGCCGAGCCGCGGTCGGTGTTGCGAAGGAACGGGGGCCATCAGCGTTCGCGGGTCGAGGCGACGATGCCGACCAGCACGGTGGCCATGCGTGGTGCGGCGAGGTCGGCGGCGTCGATCATCGCCTCGATCGACACCTGCGTCGAACGGCCGGGCAGCACCTGCTGGGTGACGCCGACCAGGGCGAGCACCTGGAAGCCGGCGTGCACGCCGGCGATCGCCTCGGGCACCAGCGACATGCCGACCAGGTCGGC
>JAEUHU010000260.1 GCA_016793305.1 Planctomycetota bacterium | reverse complement strand
GTTCGAGCACGCCGGCTCGGGGCCGACCCCGGCGCACGAGGCCGAAGCCAACGAGGAGAAGGCGGTGTTGCGCACGGCACTCGAGCGGCTGACCGAGCCGCACCGGCTGGTGTTCGAGCTGGCGGTCTACCAGGAGCGCCCGTACGCCGAGATCGGCGAGCTGCTCGGCATCCCGGTCGGCACCGTGAAGTCGCGCATGCACAACGCGACCACGGCGCTGAAGGAGCTGTTGGCGCAGGGCCGGAGCAGTTCCGCCGGCCACAGTTCTGGCGGCGAGATGGCGCGACCCGACGGCAAGGCCGAGCGTCGCGCTGGAGGTTCGGCGTGAATCCGGGCGACCCGAAGGTCGCGGCTGGTGTCGCAGGCGTGCCTGCTCGTGCCGACCTGCTGACCCCGCTCGAGCTCGCGCTGGGCCGTGGTGATGCCGCGAGCCAGGCGAACACCCGGGCGAGCATCGCCGGCGATCCCGAAGCGGCGCTGGCGATGGCCGATGCGGTGATGCTGGTCCAGCAACTGCGCGAACTGCGCACCACGCCGAGCCCGCGCTACGACCGGATGCTCGACGGTCTGGTGCAGCGCGCCGCAGCCCGCGTGGCCCCGGTGCCGCGCCCATGGCGGCGCCTGCTGTACGCGGCGGCCGCGGCCGTGCTGGCGTTCGCCGGGCTGCGCTGGTGGGATCCGTTGCGCTGCGAACGCGCCGACCCGGGCCATGGCGTGTGGTTCGCAGCGGTGCCGCCGCGCGCGCCGTCGGGCGAACCGTTGGCCGTCGTACCGGTGGTGCAGGAGCTCGACGACGTGCTGTTCGCCGACACGGTCGACTGCATGCGGCGGCACCTCGAAGGCATGCCGACGCCCTACTTGCGCGACGCGCTGGAGCAAGGCCTGCGCGCGGCCAGGCACCTCGACCGCTGGCTCGAACCGCGCAACCTGCTGGCGCGGGCGCAGGTCGCCCACGCGCGCCGCGCCGAGCCGCTGGTGCGGCAGGGCGAACTGGCGCGTCGTGGCGGCCTCGTCGACGCCGACCACCGCGCCCAGCAGGTCGCCGATCAGGTCGGCACCCTGCTGCAGCGCGCCCTGGCCACCGGGCAGCCACTCGAGGTCGGTTCGGTCAGCGACGCGGTGCAGGCCCTGGTGGCCGCCGGGCCCGGTGGGCCAGCACGCGGTGCAGCCCTCGCTGCGGGTGCCGACTGGCTCGCCGAAGGCTTGCCGCACTGGTCGGGCGCCCGGCTCGCCGTGGCCTTGGCTGGCCTCGTCGAGGCCGCCGCGGCCAGCGATCGGCACGTCGCCGTCACTGCGTTGCACGGCCGTCGACTGGTCGACGAGGTCTTGCAGCGCGACGGCCAGAACTGGGAACGCAGCCTGCCGGAGCTGGTCGGGTCGAACGTGCCCAGCGGCGTGCTCGGCGAATGTGCGGCCCTGTTGCGCCGGCTGCCGGGGTTCGAGGTCGACGCGCACCGCGCGGGCATCGTGCGGCAGCTGGTGCTCGGCCAGCTGCGTTCGCGCCGCGTGCTCGGTCGGGAGCGGCCGGAAGTCCTGGCGGCGCTGCTGTACGGCTGTCGCGACCTGCTCGACGAAGCCGAGCGCGACGAGCTCGAGCTGCAGGTGCTGCGCTGGAAGCCGGTCCGCCTGGCGCCCGACTTCGCGACCGTTCGCCAGCAGGTCTGGGGCTTCGAGCCAGGGCGCCGCGGCTTCACGCGCTTGCAGGCCGAGCGCCGTGGCCTCGCCGTGCTGGCGACGCCGGCCGAACTCGCTGCCGCCGCGGGCTTCTGCCTCGGCCTTTGCGCCGACTTCGCGGCCTTCCCGGCGGACGCTTCGCCCGGACTCGGCGTCGGCGACTGACGACCTTTTCCGTCGCATCCTGCCGGGCGCCCTGGTACCACCTGCACTCGCACCCACGGCATGGGTGACTTGGCACGCAACGGCACGAAATGAGGCACGGCATACGGTCCGTCTGGGTTGGCTGCTTCCTGCTGGTGGGTGCGGCCGAGCTCGTGGCGCAGCAGGGAGCTGGCACGCCGTCGGGCAGCGGCGGGCTGCAGGAAGTGGTGGCGCCCCCGGCCCCGATTCCCGTCGACCAGGAAGCGGAACGCCAGCGGGCGCCGATTCGCGAGTTGACCCTCGGTGACGCACTGCGCGCGGGACGCGCCAACAACGTCGGCCTGCGGGCCGCCCAACTGTTGCCCGAGCAGGCGCGCATGGACATGTTGCTCGTCGAAGCCGGGTTCCAGCCCGAGCTCTACGGCAACGTCGGGTACTCCGACCGGCAGACCCCGGGGCGCAACGCGTTCGCACCGTCGAACACGAGCCAGACGCTCGATGCGACCTTGGGCTGGCGGCAGCGTGTCGCCACCGGCGGCTTGTTCGACCTGGCCTACACGCCGTCGCGCTTCGACAGTTCGGGAGCGACCGGCTTGCTGCCGGCGCAGCAGTTCACCTCGACGTGGTCGGCGTCGTACCGGCAACCGCTGCTGCGTTCGGCGTGGAGCGACTACGGCCTCGCCCCGATCAACCAGGCGCGCTACCGGCTGCACCAGGCGAACCACGACTACGACCGGACCGTCCAGGACACGCTGCTGCAGATCGTGCAGGCG
>JAEUHU010000244.1 GCA_016793305.1 Planctomycetota bacterium | reverse complement strand
CGCGCGTGCCAGGTCATCGACACCGAGCAGTGCTCGCACTTCACCGCCTCGCCGCAGCCTGGGCACAGCAGCACCGGGGCGAAGCCGCGGCGGTTCAGGAACAGCAGCACCTGGTCGCGTGCCTTCAGCCGCTCCTCCATCATCACCAACAAGGTGCGCGACAGCACGACGCCGGCCCGGCGCACTTCCTTCGGTTCGCCGCGCAGGTCCTGCACGACGATCTTCGGCATGCGCCCGGCCCCGGCCCGCTGCGGCAGCACCAGCAGCTCGTAGATGCCGCGCCGCGCCTTGCCGATCGACTCGAGCGTCGGCGTCGCCGAGCCGAGCACCACCACCGCCTTCTCCAGCTCGCCGCGCGCGATCGCCATCTCGCGAGCGTGGTAGCGCGGCGTGCTGTCCTGCTTGAACGACGTCTCGTGCTCCTCGTCGACCACGATCAGGCCGAGGTCCTGCACCGGCGCGAACAGGGCCGAGCGGGCGCCGACGGCGACCTTCGCCTTGCCCTGCAGCAGCCGTTGCCACTGCCGGCCGCGCTCGGCGTCGGTCAGGCCGCTGTGCAGCACCGCTGTGTCGGGGAAGCGCGACGCGAAGCGACCGACGGTCTGCGGCGTCAGCGAGATCTCCGGCACCAGCACGATCGCCGAGCGCCCGGCGTTCCGCACTTCCTCGAGGATGCGCAGGTAGACCTCGGTCTTGCCGCTGCCGGTGACGCCGTGCAGCAGGAACGTGCGGTGCTCGCGGGCGCGCACCTTCGTCGCCACCATGTCGACCGCCTTCTGCTGGTGCTCGTTGAGCTGGTGGCGCACCGCGGCTTCCTCGGCCGCGGGCACCAGCTCCTCGAGCTCCTCGGCGAGCATCACCTTCTGCAGCAGCCCGTTCTTGACCAGCGTCTGCCACGGACTGTCGCTGGTGCCGGTGCGCCGCCGCACGTCGAGCGTCGGCATCGGCCCGCCGAACTCGACCACCGTGCGCAGCACGCGCGACTGTTCCTGGTGCTTGTCCTCGAGCTCGGCGATCGCCTGCAGCGCCAGGTCGTGCGGGGCCTTCAGCTGCACGTGCGGAATGCGCCGCTGGCTGCGGCGCTTCGCGACCGCCGGCAGCATCGCGTCGAGCGCTTCGCCGAACGAGCAGCCGTAGGTGACCGCCATGCGCCGCGCCAGCTCGAGCAGGCTCGGCGGCATCGTCAGCTCGTCGTCGAGCAGCGCTTCGATCGCCTTCACCTTCGCCGGCGGCAGGTCGGTCGTGTCGCCGACCGCGGTGACGACGCCGCCGAGCGAGCGGCCGTGGAAGTTCACGCGCACCCGATTGCCCGGCCGCGCCGTGACGCCTTCGGGCAGCGCGTAGGTGAACTCGCGCCGCAGCGGCAGGTTCAGCGCCACCTGCACGTAGGTGCGCGGCGTTGGATCGGGATCGGCGAAGAGCTCGCTCACGGGCCGGGCCAGTGAAGCGGATGCCGGACCGAACGCAACCGCCGACGACCGATGGCGGTCGCCGACCAGGCCGGGCCTTGCCGATTCGCTGCGGCCCTTGCACCCTGCGCCGATGCCGTCTCGTCACACCGGCCTCGCCGCGTTCCTGTTCGGATCCGTCGCAGCGCTGACCCTGCCCGCACAAGACGAACGCAAGGCAGCGATCCCCGACTTCACCAAGGGCGACACGATCCCCGCCGCGGCCCCGCACGACTGGAACCTCGGACCGACCGGCGCCCGCGGCTGGATGCACTGCGACCACCTGGTGACGACCGCCGCACGGCAGGTCGTGATCACCGCGGTCGCGAAGGGCTCCCCTGCCGACGGCGTGCTCGCGGTCGGCGACGTGCTGCTCGGTGTCTCCGGCCAACGCTTCACCCACGATCCGCGCACCGAACTCGGCCAGGCCATCACGGCCGCCGAGACGAACGAGGGGGCCGGCAAGCTGCGGCTGCTGCGCTGGCGGGCCGGCCAGGAGAACGACGTGGTGGTCGCGCTGCCGGTGCTCGGCAGCTACAGCGCGACGGCGCCGTACGACTGCAAGAAGTCGCAGCGCCTGCTCGAACGCGGCTGTGCCGCGCTGGCGGACCGCCTCGCCGATCGTGCGGGCACCCGCGGCATGGATCCGATCCCGCGTTCCCTCGCCGCCCTCGCCCTGCTGGCGAACGGCGATCCCGCCCATCGGGCGCTGCTGGCGCGCGAAGCGAAGTGGGCCGCCGGGTTCGCCAGCGACTCGATGCAGACGTGGCACTACGGCTACGTGACGATGTTCCTGGCCGAGTACGTGCTGGCCACCGGCGACGAGTCGGTGCGGGATGGGCTGCGCCGGCTCGCGGTCCAAGCGGCCGAGGGGCAGAGCGCGGTCGGTTCGTGGGGCCACGGCTTCGCGCGCCCCGACGGCCGGCTTGGCGGCTACGGCATGATGAACTCCCCGGGCGTGCCGCTGACGATCGCGCTGGCGCTGGCGCAGCGCGCCGGCGTCGCGGACGCCGTGGTCGGTCGCGCGATCGAACGCAGCGCCACGCTGCTGCGGTTCTACGTCGGCAAGGGGGCGATCCCCTACGGCGACCACGATCCGTGGATCGAGACCCACGACGACAACGGCAAGTGCGGCATGGCCGCGGTGCTGTTCCAGCTGCTCGAGGAGCCGGAGCCGACCGAGTTCTTCGCGCGCATGAGCCTCGCGTCGCACGGTTCCGAACGCGACACCGGCCACACCGGCAACTACTTCAACATGCTGTGGGCGCTGCCCGGCGTTGCCCAGGGCGGCCCGCAGGCGACGGGTGCTTGGATGCACGAGTTCGGCGCCAGGTACTTCGACCTGGCACGGCGCTGGGACGGAACGTTCGCGCACCAGGGACCGCCGGAGCGCGAGCACGACAGCTACGGCGACTGGGACGCGACCGGTGCCTACCTGCTGGCGTTGGCGCTGCCGAAACAGAAGCTGCTGCTGACCGGCAAGCGGGCTGGCGTCGTGCCGCAGTGGACCGCGGCAACCGCCGCTGCTGTGCTCGCCGACGGCCGTGGCTGGGACAACCAGGACCGCCACTCCGCCTACGACCGCGCGACCGACGCTCAGTTGCTCGAAGGTCTCGGCAGCTGGTCGCCGGTGGTGCGCGAACGGGCGGCGATGGCGTTGGCGCGCCGCACGACGCCGCCGGTCGACCAGGTCGTGACGCTGCTCGACTCCACGGCGCTGCCGACGCGCCTCGGCGCGTGCCGGGCCGTCGCCGCCCTGGGCGGGCGCGCCGCGGCCGCCGTTCCCACGTTGCGGCGCCTGCTGGCGTCCCCCGAGCTGTGGTTGCGCATCCAGGCCGCACAGGCGCTGGCACACTTGGGCAAGGCCGCCCACGCAGCCGTGCCGGAACTGCTCGCCCTGCTGACGGCCACCGACCCGGCAGGCGACCCGCGCGGCATGCAGCAGCGCTACTTGACCTTCGCGCTGTTCGACCGCGAACACGGCGGCCTGTTGTGCGACTCGCTCGACGGCGTCGATGCCGCAGCACTGCAGGTAGCCGTGCGCGCCGGCCTGCGCAACCAGGACGGACGCGCGCGCAGCAGCCTCGGTTCGGTGTATCGCACCCTGTCGACGACCGCGATCACGCCGCTGCTGCCGGCGATCCATCGGGCCGTGGTCGAGCCAGCCCCGAGCGGCGAGATGTTCGCCGACGGCATCCGCGTCGAAGGGCTGCGCGTGCTGGCGAAGCATCGGATCGCCGAGGGCATCGCCGCGTGTGTGCAGTACGCGCGGGACCAGAACCCCTGGGAGAGCCAGATCCGCACGCCGGAGCTGATGGCGATCCTGTGCAGCTACGGCCAGAAGGCGAAGGTCGTGCTGCCGGAGCTGCGGCGCCTCGCCGACTGGTTCGAGAAGGACGAGCCCGACTTCCCCCGGGAGCTGATGCTGCAGAAGGCGAAGTGCGTGCGCGAGGCGATCGCGACCATCGAGGCCGCCACGACCGGTCCGGAGCTCGTCCCGCTGCCGAAGCAGTGAGGGTCGCCGCGAACCGCAGCGCCTGGACCAGGCTCCCGAGTCGGGCTGGTTGACGACCCAGGTGCGGGCCCGCCGCCACGCCGTCGCCCGCTACGCTGCCGCGATGACGCAGCCGCTCGCCTGCCTGCTGTTCGCAACCGTGTGCCTCGTGTCGCCGACGGTGGCCAGCGCCCAGGACGAGGCGAAGACCGTGCGCGTGTTCGTGTTCGCGGGGCAGTCGAACATGGTCGGCTCGGACTCCGACGTGGCCGAGCTCGCCTCGTTCCCGCCGTTCGCGAAGGCGGCCGAGCCCCTGCCGCAGGTGCGCTACTGGTACGTGCTCGGGCGCGAGGAGAAGCGGCGCTCCGACGGCTGGGTACCGCTGCAGCCCGTGGACGGCATCGTCGGCCCGGAGCTGTCGTTCGCGCGCGAAGTGCTGGCACACACGAAGGAACCGCTGGCGATCGTCAAGGTCGCCGCCGGCGGCACGTCGCTCGGCCTCGACTGGAATCCCGACCAGCCCGGCGGCTTCCAGCTCTACCCGCTGGCGCTGGCGACGGTGCGGGAAGCACTCGCCGACCTCGACCGCCGTCGGGTGAAGTGGCGCCTCGAGGGCTTCGTCTGGCACCAGGGCGAGAACGACATGTTCGACGACGGCTTCCGAACGGCCTACGCCACGAACCTGGCGCGCTTCGTCGCCTGCTGGCGCCGCGACCTGCAGGCGCCGGAGCTGCCGTTCCACCTGGGCGAACTGTGCACGAAGACGATCTGGGGCATGGACCATCGTGGGCCGATGCAGGCGATCGCCGAAGCGCAGCACAAGGTCGCGGCCGACGACCCGCACGTCGACTACGTGCCGACGTCGCAGGTCGCGGTGAAGATCGGCGGCGATGCCGGCATGCACTACCACTACGGCACGCTGGGCCAGCTCGAGCACGGCCTCGAGCATGCCCGCGCCTACTTGCAGCGCTGCGGCATCGAGCCTCGGCCCGAACGAAAGCTCGCCAGGTGGCCGTACGCCGCCGACGCCGAGGTCGACCTCTACGTGCTGGCAGGCCATCGGAACATGGAGGGCGAGCGCGCCTTCGTGCAGGATCTGCCGAAGACGAAGGCCGGCCTGTCGCTGGGCTCCGACCGCGACGATGTGCCGTTCCGCTACTCGCTCGGCGGCGGCATGTGGGCAAGCCGGGGCTTCGAGCCGCTCGGGCCAGCGGGCCTCTACGACACCTTCGGTCCGGAACTCAGCTTCGCCCGCGTGCTCGCGGCAGGGTCGCGCACCAAGGTGGCGCTGGCGAAGTTCACGCACAGCGGTTCGCAGATCGTCGACTGGACGCCGAACGGCAGCGAGGCCGCGCGCCGCAACCTGTATCCGGCGTTCCTCGCCTTCGTCCGCGCGTCCTTGGCCGAACTGGAACAGCGTGGCCAGCGAGCGCGCCTCGCCGGCGTCGTCTACCACCTCGGCGAGAACGACATGGCGTGGGCGCCGCACCGTCGGCAGGCGGCACCCTGGCTCGGCGAGCTGATCGCCGCCTCGCGGCGCGACCTGGCGCAACCGACGCTGCGCTGGTTCGTCGGCGTGCAACGGCCGCCCGCCCAGCCGGACCTCGACCGCATCGACGTGGTCGCCGCGCTGCGGGCCCTCGACGCCGCCGACCCACACACGTTCCTGGTCGAGGGGTTCGATCCGCCAAAGCAGCGCGAACAGCTGGTGTTCGACGCCGCAGGCGTCGTCTGGCTCGGCGAACGACTCGCCGAGGCCGTGCTGGCCGCCCAGCACTGACGGCGAACGGCCGCCCCGCTCACTTGCCGCTGAGCCAGTTCGGTCCGTTGACCCAGCCCTTCCACGCGGTCTCGAGCTTGGTCCAGTCCTCGGCGGTGAAACCCTGGAACGCCGCCTCGCTGGCCTTGCGCGCGCTGCCGGTGGTCAGCATCACCACGCGGTAGGTGTCGAGCACCTTGCCGTAGCGAGGGTCCCAGTTCTTGTCCTTCTCGCCACGCCGCAGGTAGTCGATCATCGAGTAGGCCTGCGCATAGTAGTAGGGCGCCTTCTTGGAGTAGAAGAGCCGGCGGTCCCAGAACACGATGTCCTTGAACGGCACGTAGTCGCCGGCGCGCACCATCTGCTTCACGTCGTCGTTGCGCATCTTGCTGCCGAGGTACTTCCAGGCCCCCCCGTTCAGCCGGAACGAGCCGAAGTAGTCGCCGTGCGCTTCGTCGAACCAGCGGTGCAGTTCGCCGCGGCGCGGCGTCAGCGGATGGTCGAAGTAGAAGTCGGCGTACTGGTGCCAGCCTTCGTGGTAGGTCACTGCTTCGGTGGCTCCGGCCCCCATCATCTTGTCGCCGCCGAGGAACACGACCAGCTCCTTGCTCTGCGGCGAGAACCAGCCGACCACGCCCTCGTCCGAGCCGCCATACTTCTGGAACTGCTCGTAGGTGGCACACAGCCGGAACACCGAGTAGCGCAGCTTGCCGAGCTTGTCCTTGTTCTCCTTCTCGTGCTCGGCTTCGGCCTCGTCCGCGGCCTTCTCCTCGTCGGTCTTCTCGCCGGTGCGCGCCGGACCCGCCGCCGGCACGGCCGCGGCGTCGGGCCACAGCGCCTTCGTGCCGGTCGCATCGAGCGGGTAGTTGGCGAGGTAGAGCTCGCGCATCTTCTCGAGCCGCGAGCTGTAGTACTCGGCTTCCTTGCGCGCGACGAGGCGCGCCGCCGGCTTCTCGAAGTCCCACGAGTAGAGCACGATGTAGTTCGGCTGCGTGAAGTAGTCCCAGCCGGCCAGCCCCTCGATGTTCTTCTTCGCGGCGGCGAGCGCCTGCTTCTTCTCGTCGTTGTCGGCGTAACGGTCGCGCTTCTTGTCGAACTCGTCGCCGCCGGTGTCGGCCGCCAGCACCGCACCGCTGCCGATCATGCGGTCGACGATCGTCTTCCACTTGCCCTTCGGCTTCGGCGAGTTCTCGGACTCGAGCGGCATGCTGATCATCAGCGCCACCTCGCGGTCCTCGAACGTGTAGACCGCGACCTCGTAGTAGGTGATGCCGCACGGCCCGTAGCCGTTCTTCTCGCGCCAGGCCCAGTGCGTGTAGTCGAGCTTGCCGGAGCGCCCCTTCTTCGCCTTGCCCTCGAGGTCGAACTCGCGGCGGCTCATGGCCGGCTGGTCCGACAGCCAGTCCTTGAAGCTCTTCTTCTGTTGGCCGGCGAAGCGCAGCATCAGCTGCTTCCACTGCTCGGCGAACTCCGGCGGCACGCCCTCGGGCACCTCGATCTCGCCCTCCTTCGGCGCCGTCTTGCGGAACTCGAGCACGTCGCAGTCCCACGCGTAGCGGGCCCGGATGTAGTCCGCGTCGTCCTTCGGCCGCAGCCGCGCGCGCAGGTAGACGGCCTCCTGGCCGAGCTGCATCGGCAGGCGCTCGAGCCGGTTCGGCGCGTCGAACGACAGGCCGCAGTCGGCGACCTTCTCGGTGCGCCAGTCCTGCGCCGCGGCCGCGACGACGAGCGACAAGGCCGCGAACACGGCGAGGAAACGGGGCAGGATCGGCATGGGGCGTGGCAAGCGGCGGTTGGTCCGTGACGCGCGGGCGGACGGCGACGACGGTCTCCGCTCCCCGTTCGGCAAGCACGCCCAAGATGCCGCACTCGCCGGGGAAGGCAAGCCGGACCCGGTGGGACGGGCGATCATCCCGAGCGACGTCGCGCCGAGGTCCCAAACACCGCGGTCGGCAGCACCATGGTTGCCAGCACCGGGCCGACCGCGAACACTGCGCGCCCGACCTTCGCCACCGCCCCGCACGATCTTCATGCTGCGTCCCACCCTGCTCGCCGTCTCCACCCTGCTCGCCGCCGCTTCGCTCGCCGGCCAAGCGCCGACCGAAGGCCGCATCGTGCCGTACCCGATCGACCTGCCCGACTCGTTCGCCGAGGCGATCGAACGCGGCACGCGCACGGCGAACGGCCGGCCGGGGGCGCGCTACTGGACCAACCACGCCCACTACCGGATCGAAGCGAAGGTCGACGTCGCCAACGCGCGCCTCAGCGGCACCGCCTGGCTGACCTACCGCAACCGCTCGCCGGTCGAACTCGACCGGCTGGTGCTGCACGCCTACCAGGACCTGATGAAGGCCGGTGCGCAGCGCACGCGGAACGTCGTGGCCACGCCGGGCTTCGAACTCGGCGAAGTGCGCCTCGGCGGCAAGGCGGTACGCACGCGCGTCGTCGACACGCGCTTCACGGTGCGCCTGCCGGAAGCGCTGCAGCCCAACGCCGAGGTCACGCTCGAGGTCGACTGGGCGTTCGCGATCCCGAGGGCCGGCACCGCGCCGCGCATGGGCCACGAGGCCGACAGGGTGGTCTACCTCGGCTACTGGTATCCGCAGTTCGCGGTGTTCGACGACGTCGAGGGCTGGGTCGCCGATCCGCATCGCGGCAACGGCGAGTTCTACATGGGCTACGCCGACTACGAACTCGCGATCACGGCCCCGCAGGGCTACCTGGTGCGCGCCACCGGCGAGCTGCAGAACGCCGACCAGGTGCTGACCGAAAAGGCCCGCAACGCGCTCGCCGCGGCGATGCAGCCCGGCAACCGCGAGGTCGTGCACGTGGTCACCAAGGAGGACCACGAGGCCGGCACGGTGACCGCAGCTTCGGCCGACGGCTGGCTCACCTGGCGCTTCCGCGCCGAGACCGTGCGCGACGTCGCGGTCAGCGTCGCCCGCACCTACCTGTGGGACGCGACGCACGCGGTGGTGAAGGACAAGCTCGGTGCCGGCCAGGACGGCCTGTGCGCGATCCACGCCGTCTACGAGCCCAACTCGGGCGACTGGGTGCGCGCCGCCGAGTATGCGCGCCACACCATCGAGTACATGTCGGCAGAGCTGCATCCGTACCCGTGGCCGCACATGACCTGCTGTGAGGGCATCATCGGCGGCGGCATGGAGTACCCGATGATGACCATCGTCGGCGGCCAACGGCCCGCCGAGACGATCGTCCACGAGCTGATCCACATGTGGTTCCCGATGCTGCTCGGCAGCAACGAGAAGCGCTACGCGTGGCAGGACGAAGGCCTGACGTCGTTCTGGACCACGCTGTGCCACGACGCGCTGCAGAAGCGCAGCAACGGCCCGAAGCAGGACGTGATGATGTACGCCGCGACCGTTCGTTCGGGCGGCGACACGGTGTGCATGCGCCACGCCGACGCCTACGGCGAGGACGACTTCGGCTTCGCCAGCTACACGAAGCCGGCGGCGGTGTTCCACCAGCTGCGCGCAGTGCTCGGCGACGAGGTGTTCTTCGCGGCGTTCCGGCGCTACGCCGCCGACTGGGCGATGAAGCACCCGTATCCGTACGACCTGTTCCGCACCTTCGCAGACGTCTCCGGCCAGGACCTGGAGCCCTACTTCCGCACCTGGCTGTTCGAGGCGTGGCGGCTCGAGCACGCGCTCGGCGGCGTCGAAGCCAAGGACGACGCGACGCTCGTCACCGTCGTCGACCGCGGCCGCGTGGTGCATCCGTGCACGGTCCAGGTCACCTTCGCCGACGGGACCACGGCCCGGCAGGTCGTGCCGGCCGCGACCTGGCAGCAGCAGCGGCAGGTCGTGCTGAAGTTCGGTCCGGGCGCCACCAGGGTCGCGCTCGATCCGGATCTGGCGACGCTCGACCTCGACCGCAAGAACAACAGCTGGAAGAAGCCGGAGTGACGACCGCCGGCGGCCCCGAGCACGTCGTTCAGCGATCGAGCAGCTCGCGGTAGGCGCGCCAGGTCTGGTCGTCGCGCGCGAACTCGTCGACGAACCAGCGCCACAGGTTGCCGAGCGGACGGTTCTGCAGGCGCGCTGCCGCGGGTTCGCAGGTGTCCGGATCGGCGAGCTCGAGGTCGCGGCAGCCGGTGGTCTCGACCAGGAAGCGGTGCAGGTTGGCGCCGGCGCGCTGCGCGTCCGGCGTGTCCCAGGCGACCTGCTGCAGCAGGCGGCTCGCCAGCACGAGCGACGCCGGCGCGCGCGCCGCCAACCGTTCGGCGAGGTTCTCGTCGTAGTCGACGTTCGCGGCGAGGCGGGCGATCTGCGGTTGCAGGCGCTCCGTCTCGCCCACCGGCAGGGTGTCGACGAACGCCGGCCAGTCGGTGACCTTCACCCGCTGCTCGGGAGCGAACGGCACCTGGGCGCGCAACCGTTCGATGCGGGCGAGCAACAGACCGTGCGCCTGCTCGGGATCTCGCGCAGCGAGTGTCACCCACGAGGTCGGGTGGGACTCGAGCAGCTCGCGCTGCACGTCGGACCACGAGGACGCGAACGCCTCCATCTGGCCCGCCAGGTGCTCGAGTGCTGGCATCGACGTGTTGGAGGTCCAGCTCGGTCGCGGCGAGGAGCGGACCACCGTGCGCAACAGGAACACTCCGACCAGCACCACGGCGATGACGAGCACGCCGCGACGCTGCTGGCGCCGTCGTCGCTCGGCGCGGGCCGCGGCCTTGGCAGCGCGTTCGGCAGCCTGCGCATCGCTCGCGGGGGCGAACGCCCGGCGCAGCGCTTCGCTCGCCTGCGTCGCGGCGTCGCGGGTGACGCGCGCGGCCTGCTCGATCGCGTCGCGCGCCAGTACACCGGCGTGCTGGACGACCTCGCGCGAGGCGCGGGCGAGGCCGGCCTTGGCGGCGTCCTTGTCGGACGGCGCGCCGGCCGGCTTGCTGCCTGCGCCAGCGGGCTTCGGCTGGCCTGTGTGCGGCGGCACACAGCCCGGCATCACGCCGTCGGCGGCCCCCATCGGCGGCATCGCGGCCGCCGGCCGGGCCACGCTCCCGTTCCCGCACGCCGCGATCAGGTCGAGCACGCTCGGGAAGCGCGCCGCCGGGTCCTTCTGCAGACAACGCGCCAGGATCGCCTGCTCCTTGGCGGTCAGGTGGGCCGGCCACACCGGCGTCGCCGTCTCGTGCTGCCGCAGCACCTCCCATTCGCTGTCGCCGCGGAACGGCAAAGCACCGCACAGGAGCTCGTAGAGCATCACGCCCAGCGAGTAGACGTCGCTGCGGTGGTCGCCGCGCCGCTGCAGCAGCTCCGGCGCCATGTAGTACGGAGTGCCCCGCCCCATCGACAGGCTGCCGCGGCTCTGCGTCACCAGCTTGCTGAGCCCGTAGTCGCCAAGGCGCGCGACGCTGCCCTTCAGGAACACGTTCGCCGGCTTGATGTCGAAGTGCACCAGCGAGCGCTCGTGCAGCGCCGCCGCCCCGCGGCAGCACTGCAGGAAGATCCGCAGCAGCTCGTCCTTCGCGTCGCCGGTCGGCACCTGCCCGGCCACCAGCCGGTCGCGCAGCGTCTCGGTGCCCGCGAACGCCATCACCAGGTAGGGAATGCCGTCGACCTCACCGCGATCCTCGATCGCCACCAAGTTCGGGTGGTCGATCTGCGCGAACCACGGCACCTGTTCCAGCTCGCGGGCGATCGCCGCGCGCACGGCCCCGTCTTCGACGTGCAGGAACTTGATCGCGTAGTCCTTGCCGATCGACAACCGGCGCGCCCGGAAGACCAGCCAGATCGTGCCCCCACCCAGCTTCGTGTTGATCTCGAAGCCCGGCAAATATCCAGGCTTCAGTAAGTACCGGTAGAACGCGTCCCAGTCGGGCGGCGGCGGCGGGAGGTCCGGCGTGGGTGGCATGGTGCGAAGAGGCGCGCGCTACGGGTCGCGGCTACGAACATTCCCAGATCGGCTCAGCCGAGCAAGCGGGTCCCTTCGGCATGGCACAGCACGGTCGGTGCGACCGCCCATGCGACGGTCGATCGGCTCGCCGGCCCCCCGGGCGGCCGGCCGTCAGACCAGTGTCGGGTGCGGGCAGCTGCACGGGGTCGCCCGGCAGCGCGGGCAGCCGGCCCCGTACTTCTTGCGCCCCACGGCCTCGAGGTCGATGCCGTGCAGCGAGGCCAGCGTGGCGAGCCAGGCGTAGACGTCGCCGAACTCCTCTTCGAGGTTCTGCCGTTCCTGGCGGCGGATCGCCCG
>JAEUHU010000222.1 GCA_016793305.1 Planctomycetota bacterium | reverse complement strand
CGATACCGACCGCTCGCCAGCAGCCGCAGCACCCGCCCACCCCCGACGGTCGCCGGCGGGTTCTGCAGGCGCAGCAGCAGCCGATCCCCGGCGGCACAACTGAGCGGCTCGTCGAGCTCGAGGCGCGCCACGAACACCTCGCCAGCGCCGACCCGGTCGCGATCGAGCAGCAGCAGGTCGCCGCGCACCTCGACGGTGCCGGTGTGGCAGCGGATCGGCGCCCGATGCGGCAGGCCTGGCGCGCGCCGCGTCAGCCGCAGCTCGACGTCGAGCGCATCGCCGACGGAGGCGGTGCCAGGTGCCGCCACCACCATGCCGCGGCGCACGCCGGCAGCCTTGGCGTCGGGCACCGACAGCGCCGTGCTGTGGCCAGCCTGGGCCCGCTCGACCTTGCCGCCGTAGGCATGGATGCCGCGCACCTTGACCCGTTCGCCGAGCGGCAGGATCTCGACCTCGTCGCCCGGAGCCACCGTGCCACCTTGCGGGATGCCGGTGACCACGGTGCCGATGCCTGGCAGCGAGAACACCCGCTGGATCGGCATGCGGAACGCGCCGAGGTCGCTGCGCGGCGGCGTCGCCAGCGCCAGCGCTTCGAGCCGCTGCCGCAGCTCGTCGAGCCCTTCGCCGGTGGCGACGCTGGTGCGCACGATCGGCGCGTCGGCGAGCGGTGTGCCGGCGACCAGCGCCCGCACTTCCTCGGCCGCCATGTCGGCCAGCGCCGGATCGACCATGTCCACCTTGGTCAGCGCGATCAGGCCGGCGCGAACCTGCAGCAGGTCGAGGATGTCGACGTGCTCGACGGTCTGCGGCATCACGCCGTCGTCGGCGGCGACCACCAGCAGCACCAGGTCGAGTCCGGTGGCGCCGGCGACCATGTTGCGCACGAAACGCTCGTGGCCGGGCACGTCGACGAAGCCGAGCCAACGACCGTCGGCCAGGCGCAACCGTGCGAAGCCGAGGTCGATCGTCAGGCCCCGTTCCTTCTCCTCCTTGAGGCGGTCCGGGTCGATGCCGGTCAGGGCACGGACCAGACTGCTCTTGCCATGGTCGATGTGACCAGCGGTGCCGACGACGATCGGGTGGATCGAACGAGCCATGGAGGAACCCGGGTGCCGGGTCGTTCTACCGCCGCGAGCCGGAGGCCGCCACGGGAGATGCGGTGCTGGAGCCCGTTCCCGTTCGACCGCATCGCTGCACCGCGACCGAGGGCGGGTGGCTCAGCCGAGGCTGTAGAGCAGCCGCTGGCAGCTGCCGCAGCGCACCACCGACGAACCGCCGCGCACCCGCGCCGAGTCGTTGACCGTGATCTTATTGTAGCAGCCCTGACAGAACGCCCTGTCGGCAGGCCCCTGGACTTCGCACACCGCCAGGCGATCGCGAGTCTTGTAGAGGCCGTCGTACTCGCGCAACAGCTCCTCGGGCAGCCCTTCGGCCATCGCCTTGCGGCGTTCCCGCACCGCCGCGACGTCGCCGGCGCGCGACGCGCGCAGCTTGCCGGCCTCCGCCAGGAAGCCCTCGAACACCTTGCGCTCCTCGGCGGCGGCGGCTTCTGCGGCGGCCACCTCGCCGCGCGTCGCCTCGACGACCTCGAGCAGCTTCAGGCACTCGTCCTGCGTCAGGTCGCGTTCCTTGCGCACCGCCTCGATCTGGAACAGGGTCGCCTGGTATTCGGCGTTGTTGCGCACCGTGTTCAGGCGCTCGTTGAGGCGCTTGATCTCGTCGTCGCTGCCGCGCACCGCCTTGTCCAGGGCCCGCGAGTCGAGCTCGGCCTTCTGCTGGGTCGCGCGCTTCTCGGCCGCGACCCGCTCCAGCTCGTCGAGCCGCTTCTTCCGCTTCGCCTCCTCGGCCGGCAGTTGGTCGAGGTCCTTGGTGAGCGACGAGATCTCCTGGTCGACCTTCTGCAGTTCGAGCAGCTTCTTGATGTGTGGGTGCACGGGGTCCTCGGCACCTCGAGGCGCGTGGCTGCCCAGCGAGGCGCGAGCAGTGTAGCGACGCCCGTCCCCCACTCAAGCTCGGCTCGGCGACGGCGAACCGGAGGCCCGCGGAGCCCGACGCAGCCAGACCCGGCCGACGTGGGCCCCGCGGCGATCAGTTCAACTCGCCGGGGGCGCGATCGAAGAAGCCACCGAGCTGGCGGCTGCGCACCGGATGCTGCAGCTTGCGCACGGCCTTGGCTTCGATCTGGCGCACGCGTTCGCGGGTCACGCGGAAGATGCGGCCGACCTCTTCGAGCGTGTAGGTGTAGCCATCGCCGATGCCGTAGCGGAGCTTGATGATCTCCCGCTCGCGGAAGGTCAACGTGCCGAGCACCTTCTCGATGCGCTCCTTCAGCATCTCGCGGCTGGCGGACTGCACCGGACTCTCGACCGACTCGTCCTCGATGAAGTCGCCGAAGTAGCTGTCCTCCGAGTCGCCGATCGGGCGATCGAGCGAGATCGGGTGCTTGCTGATCTTCATCACGCGCTTGGCCTCGTCGACCGAGACCTGCGCCGCTTCCGCCACTTCCTCGATCGACGGCTCGCGCCCCTTCAGCTGCGTCAGCTTCTTGCTGACGTTGCGCAGCTTGCTCATCGTCTCGATCATGTGGACCGGGATGCGGATCGTGCGCGCCTGGTCGGCGATCGAGCGCGTGATCGCCTGACGGATCCACCACGTCGCGTAGGTCGAGAACTTGTAGCCGCGGCGGTACTCGTACTTCTCGACCGCCTTCATCAGGCCGGTGTTGCCCTCCTGGATCAGGTCGAGGAACGACAGGCCGCGGTTGCGGTACTTCTTGGCGATC
>JAEUHU010000170.1 GCA_016793305.1 Planctomycetota bacterium | reverse complement strand
CGCCACGGCCGGGTGTCGAAGATCCTGCTGCCCGATTCGGGCTCGGAGCACGGCGGTTCGCCGATCGTGGCGCCGGGCTCGTCCCTCGCGAAGGTGAAGCCGTCGGGCCGCGACCGGTACCGCATCGTCGGCGAGATCGCGCGCGGCGGCATGGGCGTGATCCTCAAGGGCCACGACGCCGACCTCGGCCGCGACGTCGCCCTGAAGGTCCTCGACCCGGAGCTGGCCAAGAACCCGGCCGTGGTGTCGCGCTTCGTCGAGGAGGCGCAGATCGGCGGCCAGCTGCAACACCCCGGCATCGTGCCGGTCTACGAGCTCGGCGTGATGGCCGACGAGGCGCCGTACTTCACCATGAAGCTGGTGAAGGGCCGCACGCTGTCGGCGCTGCTGTCGCAGCGGCGTTCCACCGCCGAGAACCGCACGCGCCTGCTGCAGATCTTCGAGTCGGTGTGCCAGACGATCGCCTATGCGCACAGCAAGGGCGTGCTGCACCGCGACATCAAGCCGGCCAACATCATGGTCGGCGCGTTCGGCGAAGTGCAGGTCGTCGACTGGGGCCTCGCCAAGGTGCTGCACCGCGGCGGCGTCGCCGACGAGAAGCGCGCCAAGCAGAGCGTGTTCACGATCATCGAGACCGTGCGCAGCGGCCCGGGCTCGTCGGGCACGGACTCGATCATCGGCTCGGTGATGGGCACACCGGCCTACATGTCGCCGGAGCAGGCGCAGGGCGAGATCGAGAAGCTGGACGAACGCGCGGACGTGTTCTCGCTCGGGGCGTCGTTGTGCGAGATCCTGACCGGTCGGCCACCCTACGAGGGCACCGACGCCGAGCCGACGCTGATGCTGGCCGCGCGGGCGAAGCTCGATCCGGCCCGCGAACGGCTCGCCGCGTGCGACGCCGACCCAGGGCTGCGGCAACTGTGCCTCGACTGCATGCTGCCCGCCCGCGACGCCCGACCCCGGGACGCGGAGGCCGTGGCGCGCGCGGTGCACGACTACCTGTCCTCGGTCGAGGAGCGGGCCCACAAGGCGGAAGTGGCCGCCGCGGCCTCGGCGGTGAAGGCCGCGGAACAGCGCCGCCGCTTCCGGTTGACGTTGGCCCTCGCAACATCCGTGCTCGTCTCCGGCGTGGTCGGAGGCGGTGGTTGGTACTGGGTGCGCAGCGAACGCGAGCAGCGCGCGGAGCAGGTGCGCAGCGCCGTCGAGGCCGAGTTCGGCTCGTCGATCCAGTCGGCCCAGGCGGGCGACGTGGCCGGCGCCCTGATGGCCGCGCGCCGGGCGCTGGCCATCACCGAGACCGGAGAAGCGGCGCCGGCCCTGCGGGACCGGGCCGTGCAGTTCGTCGAGCAGGCCGAGGTGGCCGCCACGGCCGCCGAACGCGAACGCGAGCTGCTGGCCCAGGACGAACGGCTGCAGCAGAGCCTGCTCGAACTGCGTCTCGAGCAGATCGCGGCCATCGGCGATCACGACCGATGGGCGCAGCTGCACACGCGGTTCGTGGCGACCTTCCGCGACTACGGGGTCGACCTGGACGGGCCGCAGATCACGCCCGCTCTCGAACGCATCCGCGAACGGCACATCGCCGAGCAGGTGGCGCTGGCGCTCGACGACCTATGCCGCATGCGCCGGTTCCTGTTCGGCGAGCAGTCCGAGGACGTCCACCGCACGCTGGCCCTGGCGATGGACCTCGATCCGGAGCCGCAGCGCACGCGGCTGCGGCAGGCGGTACAGGCCGGCGACCTGCCCACGCTGCTCGAACTGGCGGCACCCGATTCCCTGGGCCTCCTGCCGCCGGGCTCGATCTGGGTGCTCGGATCGTGTCTGTGGGACCGACATCAAGCGCACCGGCCGGACGTGATCCGCATCTTCGACCAGGCCTTGGACCTGTATCCGGACGACTTCGTGCTGCAGTCGGTCGGCGCCATGTTCTACAACGCCGTCGGCCGCATGGATGCGGTACTGGCGTGCCGCGCTGCTGCCTTCAGCTTGCAGCCGGCCAACCACAAGGCCCTGCTGCTGCTCTGCGAGACCATGACCTTCCGTGGTCGCATGGTGAAGGCCCTGGCCCTCGCCCGCACCGCCGTCACGCGCATGCCGACCGACGGAGCCGCACACTCGCTCGTCGGATGGGCGCAGTTCCAGCTCGGCGCGTACGAAGAGGCCGTCGCCAGCTTCCAGAAGGCCGTGGAACTCGAGAACCAGCCCAACTGGCACAGCGACCTGCTGACGGCTCGCTACTACGCCGGCCTTGCCAGCAAGGAGGAGTTGGCTCGCGCGTTGGCCATCACGGTCGTCCCCGAGCACCAGCTCAGCTACGCCCAGGCGTTGGCCGACTGCCCCGACCCGGCACGCCGGGATCCACGCACCGCGATCGCCACAGTCACGGATCCGGCCCTGAACGGGCTGTACCCACCCGCGGGATCCCTGATCGAGGTGATCGCCAGGGTCCGACTGGAGGAATGGCAAGCCGCGCACGAAGCCCTGCAGCGCTTCGTCCCCAGCGGCGACATCCTGGTCGTCACGCCACAGGCCGTGCCCTTCCTCCGGGCGCTGATCCACCAGAAGCTCGGCCACGCCGAAGCAGCGCGGGAGTGCCTCGCGCGAGGCCTCGAGGACTGGACGCAACTGGTCGGTGACGACCAGCAGGCGTGGCAGGACTCCGACGTGCAACGCTGGCGCGCTGCCGCCGAAGCAGCGATGGGCCGATGACGACGACACCCCCGAGGCTCCCCATGGCGACCCATTTCCGTTCTCCCCTCGTCTCGCTCCTCGCGCTGTTCGCCACAGCACTGCCGGCGGCGGCCCAGAAGCAACCACCCAAGGAGAACCCGGCGCCGATCATCAAGGCCGCCGGGGCCGACGTGGCGAAGCTGCTGCAACTCGCCAAGGACTGGACCGAGAAGAAGCACACGGATGGCGCCAAGGCGGCTTGGAAGCGCGTGCTGCAGCTCGACGCCGCCAATGCCGATGCCCACGCCGGGCTCGGTCACCAGCTGTACGACGGCAAGTGGTTCGAGAGCCACACCGCGTTGTTCGACTACAAGCGCGCCGAGGACGTGCAGAAGGCCAAGCTCGGCCTGGCTCGGGTCGCCGACGGCTGGGTGCCCACCGCCGATGCGCCGTTCGTGCGCCTGGGTTGGGCCAAGGACGACCAGGGCGCCTGGCGCCACCCGTTGGCCCTGCAGCGCGCGAAGGAAGACCAGGAGATGTTGGCCAAGGGCTGCGAGCGGCAGGACCTGGTGTGGATCGACCCCAAGGAGTTCGAGCAGTGGCGGCAAGGGCTCTGGAAGTGTGGCGACGCCTGGCTCGACAATGCCGCCGCCGACGCGTACCACGCGGATGCGACCCGTCCGTGGTTCGTCCAGAGCGAGCACTTCCTCATCGCCGCGACCGTCGACCGCGCGCGCGTCGAGTGGTGCAAGTGGTACGCGGACAAGACCTGGCCCGACCTGGTGCGCCTGTTCGGCGTCACCCCGGGTACCAGACCCGCCGTGATCGACATGCTCGACGACAAGAAGCCGGGCCTGGTCGTGTTGCGGGATCTGGCGCAATACAACAAGCTCGCCGCCGGCGCCGAGTCCGAGGGCTTCTCGTCGTTGCACTACGCCTTCTTCGCCGATGCCCGCTTCGACGACTCGGTGAAGCCGGCCGCCTTCGACGGCTTCGGCGCGGCCTACTGGGACGACGCCACCAAGGAGTCGAGTGCCTTCGGCCAGCACGCGATCCGACACGCGGCCGCGCAGTCGGTCGTCGAGGCGATCGACCCGTCGTGGAAGGCTCTCGGCGACGTCGCGATGGGCACCCAGGCGAAGACGATGGCCCCCTTCTGGGCCGAGAAGAAGATCCCGCGCTGGCTGCGCTACGGTGCTTCGTCGTACGTCGAGCGCTGGTTCCTGGACCCGGACGTCGGTGAGGGCGGTGACCCCGAATGGGCCCGCAAGTGGGCGCGCGCGGCCCTGAAGAAGGACGGCGGGTTGCGCGACATCGCCAAGGTGTTCGAGTTCAAGTTGACGATCGCCG
>JAEUHU010000149.1 GCA_016793305.1 Planctomycetota bacterium | reverse complement strand
GGACGCACAACTGCTGTCGGCCTCGGTCGGCAACGAGCCGTCGCTGGCGGACGTCGTGAAGATGGTGCACCCGAAGCCTCAGGACGGCGCGCGCCGCGCCTTCTACGGCTGGTTGCTCGGCAAGACCTACGACGCGGCGGCCCTGCCCGACGCGGTGAAGCAGCTGGAGGCGTTCCGCGCCGGCGAGATCGCCAGCGTGCCGGACGTGCCGTTCCAGCTGCTGACCTCCAAGGACCTGGACCGTGACCACTGGATCGCGATCGCCAGGAACGCGAGCTGGAACACGGTCCGCATGAACCTCAACACCTTCCATCGCCACCGGGTCTTCCACGACCAGAAGGCGACCGAACACGTCGTGGCCACGTTGCGCGATCGCGCGGCGATCCAGCGCGGCCACGCCTTCCCGTACCAGATCATGACCACGCTGAAGCACCTCGAAGACGGCATCCCGCGCGAGATCCGTGCGGCGTTGCACGACGCCCTCGAGACGTCCGTGGACCGGGTCCCGCAGCTGCCGGGCAAGGTCTACGTCGCCGTCGACGTGTCGGGTTCGATGCAGTCGCCGGTCACGGGCCGCTCGCGCGGCAACACGTCCGTCGTGAAGTGCCTCGACGTGGCAGCACTGTTCGCAGCGGCGATCCTGCGCCAGAACCCGAGTGCCGAGCTGATCCCGTTCCACGACCGAGTCGTGGAGTTCGCGGCGAAGGCCAAGGACCCGGTGTTCACGACGGCGGAGCGCCTCGCGGCCCTGCCGTCGGGTGGCACCGACTGCAGCAAGGTGCTCGCGCTGTTGAACGAGCGCGGCGAGCGCGGCGCCCGCGGCGACTTCGTGATCTACGTCAGCGACGACCAGTCGTGGTGCGGTGCACCCGGGGTGGGCGGCTCGACCCGCATGCTCACGGAGTGGCGTCGCTTCAAGGCGAAGAACCGCGAGGCGAAGCTCGTCTGCATCGACCTGCAGCCGTACGCGACGGTACAAGCTCCGGAGGGCGGCGACGTGATCCACGTCGGCGGCTTCTCGGATCAGGTGTTCGAGGTCCTGCGCGCGGTCGCCGAAGGCGGCCTCGCTCCGGATCTCTGGGTGGATCGCATCGACAAGATCGCGGTCTGATCGCTTTCGGGCGCGAATGCTGCCGGGACTACATTCGAAACTGTCCGTCTCGGCGACCACTCGTCGCGCCCACTTCTCCTCCATGCTCTTTGGTCGGCGAATGCCGGTGGGACTACAGATTTCGATTCTGAAGGTTGCGGGTGCGAATCCCGCCGTGCGCGAGCACGTAGCTCAATCAGCAGAGCATCCGTCTCACCACTCCTCGTCGTCGACCGTTTCCTCCTTCCATCGCGGAATGCGAACGGGACTACATCGTGTCGTCGGTTCGAATCCGACCGGGTCCACCACACGGGCCCGTAGCTCAGTTGGTAGAGCAGAATGGCTGCAACGGCGACGCGGCAGCCATCGTCTCGTCCTTCCTCGTCCGCGGTGACTTCTCCTTCGCGGCGAATGCCGG
>JAEUHU010000128.1 GCA_016793305.1 Planctomycetota bacterium | reverse complement strand
GTTCGTCACGCTGCCGCTGGTCTACACCGAGCATCCCGAGGGTCTCGGCGGCAACCTCGGCATGTACCGCATCCAGCGCTTCGACGACGACACCACCGGGCTGCACGTGCAGATCGGCAAGGGCGGCGGCTTCCACCTCGCGGCCCACGAACGGCTCGGCCGGCCGATGCCGGTCGCGGTGCACATCGGCGGACCGCCGGCACTGATCCTGTCGGCGATCGCACCCTTGCCCGAGAACGTGCCCGAAGTGCTGCTCTGCTCGCTGCTGCTGGGCCAACGCCTGCGCAGCACGAAGAGCGGGCACAGCCCGCTGCCGCTGGTCGCCGACTGCGAGTTCTGCATCGTCGGCGAAGTGCGCCCCGGCGAGCGCCGTCCCGAAGGCCCGTTCGGCGACCACTACGGCTACTACTCGCTGCGCCACGACTACCCGCTGCTGCGCGCCAAGGCCCTGCTGCACCGGCAGGACCCGATCCTCGCCGCGACCGTGGTCGGCAAGCCGCGCCAGGAGGACTTCTTCCTCGGCGACTATCTGCAGGAACTGCTGCTGCCGCTCGCCAAGGTGGCGATGCCGTCGGTGCGCGACCTGTGGTCGTACGGCGAGACCGGCTACCACGCGCTCGCCGCCGCGGTGGTGCAGGAACGCTACGCGCGCGAAGCGATGCAGAGCGCCTTCCGGATCCTCGGCGAAGGCCAGCTCAGCCTGACGAAGTTCCTGCTGCTGACCGACCGCAGCGTCGACCTGCGCGACTTCAAGGCGACGCTGGCGCACGTGCTGGCGCGCACGCGCTTCCAGACCGACCTCTACGTGTTCGGCAGCCTGTCGATGGACACGCTCGACTACGCCGGCCCCGAGGTCAACAGGGGCAGCAAGGGCGTGCTGCTCGGCCTCGGCGAACCGGTGCGCACGCTGCCGACCACGTTCGGCGGCGCCCTGCCGCCGGAGTTCCCGCGCGCCGAAGTGTTCTGCCCCGGCTGCCTCGTGGTGCAGGGACCGGCGTTCGCACGCGAGCGCGGTGCTTCGGCGGCGCTCGCGAAGTGCGACGCGCTGCGCGACTGGCCGCTGGTCGTGCTGGTCGACGACGCCGCGAAGGCCGCGAGATCGAGCGTCAACTTCCTGTGGACCACGTTCACGCGCTTCGAACCGGCCGCCGACCTGCACGCGCGCGAGCTGTCGCTGGTGCGCACGCAGCCGTGCTGGACGCCGCCGATCGTGCTCGACGCGCGCATGAAGCCCAGCTACCCGAAGGAGCTGTTCTGCGATCCGGACACGGCGCAGAAGGTCTCGGCGCGCTGGCGCGAGTACTTCCCGTCCGCCGAGGTCGCGATGGGCGACAGCGACCGCGGCCACCTCGATTGACCCGCTCCCTCACTCCTCGACCATGACCAAACGAAGCGATCCCGTCTCCGGCCTGCGGCGTCCGAGTTCGACGTTCCTCCCCAAGTTCCTCTGGAGCCAAGATGCCAGGCAGACGGAAGCCCTGCACGCCCTGTCGGACCGGGCGGAGCTGCTGCACCGCAGCGCGGAGCGGGCCAAGAAGGAGCAGTCGGAACGGCTCCGGCAACTCGAAGACGAAGTCGGCCGGCTGTTGCTCGTGAACCACGCACTCGTCCAGGAACTGACCCGGCTGGGCGTGATCGACGCAGCAGCCCTCGAATCGGCCATGAAGACCCTGGACCTCGCCGACGGCGTGGAGGACGGCCAAGTGACCCGCACCAAGCCGTCCCCCAAGCCCCGCAAGCGACCGACCACCTGATCGGAGGCCCTCCCATGACGAGCTACCGCGACCTCGACCCCGCCGACGCGCAACGAGAACTGCAGACGGACAAGACCGTGCGCATCCTCGACGTGCGCACCGAGCCCGAGTACCAGAGCCACCGCCTGCCCGGTTCGGTGTTGATCCCGGTGCAGGAACTCGACCGACGGCTGCACGAGCTGGACAAGAACACCAGCTGGCTCGTGCACTGCGAACACGGCCGCCGCAGCCTGTTCGCCTGCGAGATCCTGGCCCAGGCCGGGTTCAAGAAGCTCGCCAACCTGCGCGGCGGCCTCGCCTATTGGGCGAGCTGCGGGTTGCCGTTCGAGCAGGGGCGCAAGTAGGGACGCGCTCGGTCCTGGGCGGGATTCCTGATTCCGACGGGTTCGGCGGGCGAAGTCGGGCATTCGACCGAACTGCCTCAAGGAGCCCTGAGATGTTGGGCGGAAGCAGCAGTTTGCCGTACGCGTCGTGCGCACTAGAACCCGACGCCGTCGCAACCCATGCATCGCCCCTTCGAGCGCACCATCGGTAGCAGGATCACGGCGCACCCGATGGGCGCACTGGTCCGACTGCTGGGCCTGGCGCTGTTGTGCGCGGCGAGCCTGTGGACGGCACCGACCGGGTCGACCGCGCAAGGGAGCCTCGCTATCGAAAGCGTCAGCGCTTCGGCGCCAGCCTCGCCCGAGAGCCTCGCCGACCCGCAAACCGTGGGGATGCCGGCCGGGCGGGACCAGGGTCGCGACGAGGGCGAGCCCGAGTGGTTCCAGCAGGCCGATCTGAGCCTTGCCGGAGCCGCGCTGAACGAAGCCAGCGAGCCCGTCGACTGGGCCAGCGACCCGGTCGCCGATCTCGCCCTAGGGTCCGCCGGCAACCAGTCGTGCGACGCTCGCCGCCCCGATCCGCTCGTCGCCCAGCGACGTGCGTTCCAGGCCGTGCCGCGCGCACCGCCCCGGTCGACGAACCCGGTCGACTGAGGTCTCGCGACCTCGCCGGCAACGACACGTCACCCTGCTCCGACGCCCGGCCACGCCGCCGCGATCGCCCCAGCAGGGTCGAGTCCACGGCCGTCGACCCCTGCCCGGTTCCGGCGCCCCCTCCCAGGCACGAGCCTGCAGAGGGCCCGCGCGTCCGGTCCAACGAGGAGTTGCCGGCAAGCACTGTTCGCGTCCGAGACCGAGATCGAAGCCCCCATGCCGAGACCCAAGAACCCTGGCCTCCTGACGCTCGCGCTGTGCCTCGCGCAGGCGAGTTGTGTACCGCTGCTGGAAGGGATCACGCCGCGCGACGCGGACCGCTCGGTCCCGGACCACTACGGAACCGCCACCCCCCCGACGATCACGAACGCGGCGGCGCTGCCGTTCGAACGGCTGTTCCAGGACCCGAACCTGGTCGCGCTCGTCGAGCAGGCCCTGGCCCACAACCAGGAGCTCGACATCCTGCAGATGGAGATCGCGATCGCCAACGCCGAGGTGCTGGCACGCACCGGCGAGTACCAACCCAAGGTCGGAGTCGGCGCCGGAGCCGGCCTCGAGCGGGTCGGTCGCTGGACCAGCCAAGGCGCCAGCGACGCCTCGGACGAGATCACGTCGGGCCGCCTCGTGCCCGAGGATCTGGCGAAGTACCGACTCGGCTTCTTCGCGTCTTGGGAAGTCGACCTCTGGGGTCGACTGCGCGACGCGACCAAGGCGGCGATCCTGCGCGCCTCGGCGACCGTCGAGGGCCGCAACTACGTGATCACCCGGCTCGTCGCCGAGATCGCGCGCTCCTACTACGAGCTGATGGCGCTCGACAACCGGATGCAGGTCCTCGAGCGGAACATCGAGATCCAGAACCAGGCGCTCGAGGTGGTGCGTGCGCAGAAGGCCGCCGGCCTGGTGACGGAGCTCGCCGTGCAGCGTTTCGAGGCCGAGGTGCTGCACAACCGCAGCCGCGTGTTCGACGTGCGCCAGCAGATCGTCGCGACCGAGAACCAGGTCAACTTCCTGCTCGGCCGATTTGCGCAGCCGATCCAACGCAGCTCGAGCACCTTCCTCGAACTCGAGGTAGTCGCGATCGCGACCGGCTTGCCCTCGCAGCTGCTGGCCAACCGCCCGGACCTCCGGCAGGCGGAACTGCAGCTCGCAGCCGCCGACCTCGACGTCTCGGTGGCGCGCGCCCGCTACTACCCTTCGTTGAGCATCGAGGCCGCTGCGGGTGTCGAGGCCTTCGAAGCCTCGCGGCTCGGCACCTGGCCCGAGTCGATCTTCTACGGGGTCTTCGCGGGACTCGGCGCACCCTTGCTCAACCGCAAGGCGATCACCGCGGGCTACTACACCGCGAACGCCCAGCGCATGCAGGCCGTGCTGCAGTTCGAACGCACGCTGCGCGCCGCGTTCGCAGAGACCGCCAACCAGGTCGCCCTGATCGAGAACCTCGGCAACAAGTACGCGCTGAAGGCCAGGCAGGTGCAGCTGCTCGGCCAGGCGATCGACGTGTCCAACAAGCTGTTCGCATCGGCGCGGGCCGACTACATGGAAGTCCTGTTGACCCGGCGCGACGCGCTCGAGTCGCAGCTCGAGCTGATCGAGACGAAACAGCTGCAGCTCGGTGCGGTCGTCAACATGTACCAGGCACTCGGTGGCGGTTGGCGACGTCCACAACCGACGACCCAGGGCGCCTCGGCACCGACCGAGGCCGAGCCAGAGGCGAATGCCCGATGACCTCTCGCCTCGAACCCACCTTCGCATCCCGGCCCGACCTGGCCCGACCGACGGCCCGTCGCCCTCGCTCCCCGACTCCTCCGCCCATGCACTTCCCATCGCCGTCCGTCGCCATCCTGACCTGGCTCTGCCTCTGCTCGACCGCCTGCAAGCCGCACCACGAGGCCGGCGGACGAGGCGGCCACGGGGGCCACGAGAACACCCACACGATCGTCGCGACGACCCCGCTGGCGAAGAGCGTCACCGTCACCCAGA
Source organism: Planctomycetota bacterium (assembly GCA_016793305.1). The sequence continues at coordinate 26,900 of JAEUHU010000128.1, read as the reverse complement.
AGTACGTCTGCCAGATCCACTCGCGCCGCCACATCGAACTGCGCGCCCTGGAGCGCGGCTACCTCGAGCAGGTGCTCGTCCAGGAAGGGCAGGCGGTGCAGAAGGACCAGTTGCTCTTCAAGCTGCTGCCGGTCGTGTACGCCGCACGGTTGCAGGCCGACCAGGCGGAGCTGCAGACCGCCGAGATCAAGCTGCGCAACACCGAGCAGCTGTTCCGAGACCACGTCGTCTCCGATCAGGAGGTCGCCCTGGCACAGGCCGAACTCGGCCGTGCCAAGGCGAAGGTCGAACTGGCCAGGGCGGAGCTCTCGTTCACCGAGATCAAGGCGCCGTTCGACGGCCTCGTCGATCGCCAGTACGAGCAGCAGGGCAGCCTCATCGAAGAAGGCGACATGCTGACGACCGTCTCGGACAACCTGGTGATGTGGGTCTACTTCAACGTGCCCGAGGCCGACTACCTGGCCTTCAAGGCGATGCCGGGCTCCGGCGCGGCCGCGTCCCCGCAGCACCTGCGGCTGCCGAACGCGAAGATCGAGCTGCAGTTGGCCAACGGCAAGGTGTTCGACCAGCCCGCCGCCGAGACGATCACCATCGAGTCGACCTTCGACAACGAGACCGGGAACATCCAGTTCCGCGCCGACTTCCCGAACCCCGACCAGCTGCTGCGGCACGGCCAGACCGGCACGCTGCTGTTGCACCGCACGCTGTCGAACGCCCTGGTGATCCCGCAGCGGTCGACGTTCGAGATCCTCGACAAGCAGTACGTCTACGTGGTCGGCGACGACGGCATCGCCCACCAGCGCCTCGTCACGGTCGCCCACGAGTCCGACGACGTCTTCCTCGTCACCAGCGGCCTCGCGGTCACCGACAAGATCGTGCTCGACGGCGTCCGTCAGGTACGCGACGGCGCGCACGTCGAGGTGGAGGTCCGCGATCCGCAGACCGTCCTGAAGAACCTGAAGCATCGCGCCGAGTAGCCGCCGCGTCGCCGATCGCCCCCTCCGCTGCGCACCGTTCCGCTCCGAGCGCCCCATGTTCACCAAGATCCTCACGCGGCCCGCCCTGGCCCTCGTCACGGCGATCCTGATCCTCTTCCTGGGCGCGCTCGGCATCGCCACGCTCCCGATCGCCCAGTTCCCCGACGTGGCCCCGCCGACCGTCTACGTGTCGATCGCCTATCCGGGAGCCAGCGCCAACGTGCTGATCGACTCGGTGATCATCCCGCTCGAGCAGTCGATCAACGGCGTCCAGAACATGCGCTACATGGTTTCGGACGCCACGAGCGCCGGCGAGGCGACGATCCGGGTCTTCTTCGAGCCGGGCACCGATCCGAACATCAACGTCGTCAACGTGCAGAACCGGGTCAACATCATGTTGAGCCGCCTGCCGCCGCTGGTGGTGCGCGAGGGCATCCTCGTCAGCCAGGTCGTGCCGAGCATGTTGATGTACCTCAACCTGTACAGCACCGACCCGAACACCGACCAGGCGGACCTGTTCAACTACTGCGGCGTCTACGTCATGCCCGTACTGAAGCGCATCCAGGGCATGGGCATCCCGACCAACCTGGGCAACCGCAGCTTCGCGATGCGCGTCTGGCTGAACCCCGAGCGCATGCGGGCCTACGACATCTCGGTCGAGGACGTCATGGAGGCGCTGGCCGAGCAGAGCATCATCGGCTCCCCGGGTCGCCTCGGTCAGGCCACCGGCATGACCTCGCAGTCGAAGGAGTACGTGCTGACCTACATCGGCCGCTACAACAAGCCCGAGCAGTACGGCAACATCGTGCTGCGCGCGAAGCCGAACGGTGAGATCCTGCGGCTGCGCGACGTCTGCGTGCCACCACGCAGCCACTTCGCCGAACACGGCGGCGACGCTGCCGAAGCACCGCCTTCGGAGCGGGAAGGCAAGCACGCCGCCAAACACCAGCAAGCCGCCGGCCACAAGCACGACGGCATCGAGCTCGGCTCCGAGTTCTTCGACATCTACTCCGACGTCGACGGGCACCCGGCCGCATCGGTCGTACTCAAGCAGGCCCCGGGCTCGAACGCCGCCGAGGTCATCGCCGAGGTCAAGCGCGTGCTCGAGGAGCTGCGGCCGTCGTTCCCGCCGGGCATGGACTACGAGATCGCCTACGACGTCTCGAAGTTCGTCGACGCGTCGATCGAGAAGGTCGTCCACACGCTGCTGGAGGCCTTCATCTTGGTGTCGCTGGTCGTGTACCTGTTCCTCGGCGACCTGCGTTCGACGCTGATCCCGACCCTCGCGGTGCCCGTGTCGCTGGTCGGCACGTTCTTCTTCCTGAGCCTGATGGGGTTCTCGATCAACCTCATCACGCTGTTCGCGATGGTGCTGGCGATCGGCGTCGTCGTCGACGACGCCATCGTCGTGGTCGAGGCCGTGCACGCGAAGATGGCGGAGAAGCACCTGTCGCCCTACCGGGCCACCATGGAGGTGCTGCACGAGATCAGCGGTGCCATCGTCGCGATCACCCTGGTGATGACGTCCGTGTTCGTCCCGGTGACCTTCGTGCCAGGGCCGGTCGGCGTGTTCTACCGCCAGTTCGGCGTGACCATGGCCGTGTCGATCATCCTGTCGGGCGTGGTGGCGCTGACGGTCACGCCGGTGCTGTGCGCGATGATCCTGCAGCCCCACGCCGGCAGGGTCACGGGAGACGAGCCGCACGCCGTGCGAGCCGGCAGCCGCCTGAAGAAGTTCCTGATGTTCGGGCTGGTCGGCCTGCCGATCCTCGCTGGTCTCACCTGGCTCGCCTACGAGCTCTGGGGGCCGATCGGCCTGCTGCTGCTCGCCGCACCGCTGACGCAGCCGATGTTCAGTCGGGTGGTCGACAGGATCACCAACGTCTACACCGGCGTCGTGCGACCGATCGCCGCACGTCGGATGCTGACCCTCGGCGTCATCGGCGCGTTCGTGTTCGGCATCGTCGCGGTCAACACGAAGATGGCGAGCGGCTTCATCCCAGGCGAGGACCAGGGGATCATCTACGCCGTGCTCCAGACGCCACCCGGGTCGACGCTCGAGTACACCAACGCGAAGTCGCTCGAACTGGAACACATCGCCAAGGAGATCCCCGGCGTCACGTCGGTCACTTCGGTCGCCGGCTACGAGATCCTGACCGAAGGTCGCGGCTCCAACGCCGGCACCGCGATCATCAACCTGCGGCCGTGGACCGAACGCGACAAGACCGCCGTCGAGATCATGGAGATGCTCGAGGAGGAATGCCGCCGGATCACCGACGTGAAGCTCGAGTTCTTCGAGCCCCCGGCGATCCCGGGCTTCGGCGCCGCCGGCGGCTTCTCGGTGCGTGTGCTCGACAGGACACAGTCCAGCGTCGCCGACTACCAACGGCTCGGCGAGGTGACGAAGGCCTTCCTGACGGCCCTCGAGGAGCGGCCGGAGGTCCGCAACCTGTTCACGTTCTACGCCGCCGACTACCCGCAGTACGAACTGGTGGTCGACACCGACCTGGCGATGCAGAAGGGAGTGTCGGTCAAGCGGGCGCTGGACAACCTGAACATCCTGATCGGCAGCACCTACGAGCAGGGCTTCATCCTCTTCAACCAGTTCTACAAGGTGTACGTGCAGTCGTGGCCGGAGTTCCGCCGCGTGCCGGCGGACCTGAACGAGCTGTTCGTGAAGAACGAGGGCGGCCAGATGGTGCCCTACAGCTCGTTCATGCACGTGAAGAAGCAGCAGGGCCTCAACGAGATCACCCGCTACAACCTCTATCCGTCGGCAGCGATCCAGGGTGTGCCTGCGCCGGGGTTCTCGAGTGGCGAAGCCCTGAAGGCGATCCAGGAGGTCGCCGAGGCGACTCTGCCGCGCGGCTACGGCCTCGGCTGGGAAGGCCTGTCCTGGGACGAGTCGAAGCAGGGCAACGCCTCGCTCTACATCTTCTTCGTCGTCGTGGCGTTCGTGTACCTGGTGCTGGTCGGCCAGTACGAGAGCTTCCTGATCCCGCTCGCGGTCATCCTGTCGCTGCCGATCGGTGTCTTCGGCGCCTTCCTCTTCCTGCAGGCGGTCGGCCTCGCCAACGACGTGTGGGCCCAGCTCGGCCTGATCATGCTGGTCGGCCTGCTCGGCAAGAACGCGATCCTGATCGTCGAGTTCGCAGTGCAGCGACGCCGCGAAGGACTGTCGCTCGTCGAGGCAGCGATCGAAGGCGGCAAGACCCGTTTCCGTCCCATCCAGATGACCTCGTTCGCCTTCGTGGCCGGCCTGATCCCGCTGGTCTCCGCCACGGGCGTCGGCGCAATCGCCAACCGTACGATCGGTACCGCCGGAGTCGGCGGCATGCTGTTCGGCACCGTGATCGGCGTGATCGTGATCCCAGGCCTCTACTACGTGTTCGCCAGGATCTCCGATGGCAAGAAGCTGCTGCGCGACGCCACCGACGAGCCGTGGACCGAGGGCTTCGAACATGCCGTCGCGACCGGCGGCCACCCGCCGGCCGATCCGAGCGCGCCTCCGCCGAACCCGGATCCGTGACCGGAGCAGCCGCGCGGCCCGCAGAGGCAGCGCATGGCAACGGCGAGCAAACCTGCCGGCGATGCGGCATGCTGGGCGCTCCGGTCGCCTCCGGAGCCGAACCTCGATGCCGACAGGTACCCGCCACGAACTGGCGTTCCCCTTCTCCCTTCTCCTCGTCGTCGCACTGCCCGCCCAGAGTCCCGGCCCCGCACCGGGTACGGCGGCGGCAGCTGCAACCGCGGCGGCCTCAGGGCCGGTCGTCCAGTGGCAGCGTTCGCTCGCCGACGTCGACGCGCTGGTCAGGGCGACCGGCCGCCCCGTGCTGATCGCACTCGGCATGGACGGCGAGAGCGCCAGCGACCGTATCTGGTACGAGACCTACCGCGAGCCCGTGTTCGGCGCCTTGACCGAACGGTGCATCTGCGTCGGTGCTTCGGTGTTCCGCCACAACGCCGTCGACCACGACCGGGAAGGAGCCCGGGTGCCCTGCCCGCGCTTCCAGGGGCTCACCTGTGGCGAGCACATCGCCCTCGAGCCCGAACTGTTCGCGCGCTGGTTCCCGGACGGCGAACGGGTGGCGCCGCGCCACGCGCTGGTGTTCCCGGACGGGCGCGTCGCATTCGACCTGTCGCTGTGCTTCGACCTCGAGGACATCGACCGGGCGCTGGCCATGGTCGTGAAGCGGCTCGACCCGTGGACCCCGCCGTCGGGCGACGACTGGGCGACGCTGGCCGCGCGCCGCGACGCTGCGGGCCGCAGCCGCCTCGAGCATCGGCTCACCGCGTGCACCGACGCCGACACGTGGAACGAGGCCTGGCGCGCGATCGGCGAACATGGCGACGCCGGCTCGCTCGACGCGATGCGCGTGGCCCTGCCGAAGGTGCCGACGTTGCCGCTCGGCCCCGTGCGCGGCGCTGCCGCGCGCCTGCGCCTGCTGCCGGCGTTCCACGGCCTGCTGCGCGAACGGGCGATGCGGCGCGCTGGCGACGCGTTCTCGCTCGAGCCGGCCCCTGGCCAACGGTTCTGGTTCGACGCGTTGCTCGAAGCCGACGACGACGCCTCGCGAGGGCTGGTGGCACTCGGCATCGCCCTGCAACCCGGCGGCCCCGAGGCCGGCCCGTCGCTCGACGCGCAGCTGCTGGCGACCGGCCGCGACCTGGACGAAGGCACCGTGCCGCGGCCCGGCGATGGCAAGCGGGAGCTGGTGGACGCAGAGGCCCTGCAGCTGCGTCTCGGTGAGCTCGAACGCGCGCTCGCCGAACGGCCCGACGATCCGGAGCTGCTGGCACAGTTCGGCATCGCCCACCTCGACCTCGGCCGCGTGCAGCTCGCGACCCCGTCGCCGGCGACGCCGCTCTTGTTCGAGGATGCTGAGACCCGGCTCGGCAAGGCGCTCTCGCTGCGCCCCGACCGGTTCGACTGGTGGCTCGATCGGGCCCACGCCGCCTACTACCGGCTGCAGTTCGGCGAGCAGCGGGCCCACGCCACCACCGCGTTGGCGCTGGCCGGTTCGACGTGGCCGCCCACCTCGGCGCGCTGGCCCGGACTGCTCGAATCGGCGCGCGCCGTCGAAGCCGTCCGTTGGCTCGGCGACGCGGCCGCAAGGCAGCTCGGCACGGCAACGCTAGCCGATCCGCTCGCTTCGATCGCCGGCCTGCGCGACGCCGTGCTCGGGCTCGGCCTGCCGGCGGTCAGCCCGTTCGGCACGGCCAAGGACTGGCTCGGCTTCGCGTCGCTGCACGGCGCCTACGGCCTGTTCGACCACGAAGCGGTGCTGGCGGCCCACGCGGTGCTGCGCCGCCCGACCGACGGCGAGCTGCGGCAGAACCTCTACCAGGCGCTGTGGCGCGTGGGCCGCTGGCAGGACGCCGCCGTCGTGGCCGAACGCGCCCTCGGTCCCACTCCGTCGGCCGACGCGCTGTGGTGGTGCGGCCACGCGCACGTGCTGGTCGCCGAGGAACTGCGGCGCCGCGAGCGGCCGCGCGAGGCACTCGCCCACTACGCGGCGGCACGACCGCACTTCGCCGCGGCCGGTACCCAGAACCCCACCTACCAGGCGAGTTCGTCGGCGTTCGTGGCGCAGTGCCACCTCGGCAGCTGCCTCGCCCTGCTGCAGGGCCCCGCGGCCGATCGAGTGGCGGCGATGGCCGACCTGTGCTTCGCCAGTGCCGTCCCGTGCGATCTGCCGAGCCTGCGCGACGGCCTCGGCTACGACGTGCTCGACGCGGTCGACAAGCTGCTCGAGTGGCGACGCGCCGGTCCGAGCCCCATCGACAGCGAACACCTCACTGCGGAACTCGGCACGGCGGGGGCTTCGCAGGCGTTCTGGAACGCTGCGATCGCCGACAGCCTGCTGCGCGAAGCGCTGCGCGCCGACGGCCGCAACCAGGAGCGTCGCGAGGCGGAGACCGTCGACGCGAAGGGCGCGCCGATCCGCATGCCGATGGGCCTGCCGACCGAGCTCGGCGATCGCTACCTCGCCGCGGCGACGGCCGCAGCCGAACGGGCGTTCGCCGCCGACGGCGCAGCAGAGCTGCAGCGCCGCGACCTGGCGCAGATCCTGCTCGTCACCGCCGAGCGGCAGCTCGTGCGAGGTCTGCCGGACCGCGTGCGTTCGCTGGTGGAACGCTCCGCCGCGGTGCTGTCGTTCCCACTCGCGGATGCGCCCGCCGTGCAACCCGACGACCGCGAAGCCGAAGTCGCAGCGTTGCGCCGTTGGCTGGCCCCGCTGCGCGAACACCTCGGGCCAGCGCGCCCTCGCGATCGCCTGGGCCGCTGAGCGGCCGCCACGAACGGGCGAGTTCGGGCCGCGCCGTGACGCACGAGCCGCCGGCGCACTCGCCCACAGGCCGGCCCACGCCGTCTCACTTCGGCCAGAGAGCCGCCGCGCGCTGGCACTCTTCGACGGTCGGCACCAGGGCGAGCCGGATGTAGCGTTCCTGGCCGCGGCCGAAGAACGAACCCGGCGCCACGACGATGCCGACCTCGCGGCAGCGTGCGGCATAGGCGACGCCGTCGGTGCCGTCCGGCACTTCGACCCACAGGTAGAGTCCCGCCTGGCTGCCGTGCACGCGCAGGCCGCGTTCCTTGGCCATGGCGAGCAGCACGGCGCGCTTCTTCGCGAACACCGCGAGCCGTTCCTCGACGTGCTTCGGTTCGGTCCACGCGACCGTGGCCGCCGCCTGCACGAATTCCTGCGGGGCCGTGCCCATGCTGGCGCGGAAGCGCCGGTAGGTCGCGATCAGTGCAGGGTCGCCGGCGACGAAGCCGCTGCGGTAGCCGGTCATGCCCGAGCGCTTGCTCAGCGAGTGCACCGCGAGACAGCCCTTCTTGCCGAACTCGAGCAGGCTGCGCGGCCGCGGGCCGTCATAGTGGAGGTCGACGTAACACTCGTCGCTGACCAGCACGAAGCCGTACTCCTCGCGCACCTCGACCCAGCGGCGGAACAGCGCGTCCGGCAGGCAGAACCCGGTCGGGTTGTGCGGGTAGTTCAGGAACACCACCGACGCGCGCTTCAGCACCGACTCCGGCAGCGCGTCCGGATCGAGCGCGTAGCCGTTGTGCACGCCGAGCGGCACCGCGTAGGTCCACGCCTCCGCGAACAGGGCCCCGATCTCGTAGACCGGGTAGGCCGGCTCGCCATAGAGCACGAGGTCCTTGTCGCTCGGCACCTGCACGAACGTCATCGGCAGGTGGAACAGGCACTCCTTGCTGCCGAGCGTCGCCAGCACCTCGGTTTCGGCGTCGACTTGCACCGCGAAGCGCCGCTGCAGGTAGCCCGCCACCGCCTGGCGCAGCGCCTTCGTGCCGTGCGTCGGCGGATACTGCGACACCGCGTCGGTCCCGTCGAACATCGCCTGGCGCAGGATCGCCGGCGTCGGTTCGCGAGGATCGCCGGTGCCGAAGTCGAAGATCGGCACGCCTCGCGCGGCCAGCTGCTGCTTCCAGCCGGCCAGCTGTTCCATCGGATAGGTCGGCAACTTGCGGAGGCGCTCGTTCACTGGCCACCTCCTTCGGCCCCACCAGCACCCGCAGGCTTGCCCGAACCGGCAGGCTTGCCCGAATCGGCAGGCTTGCCGGCCGCTTCGGCCTTGCGGGCCGCCTCGGCGGCTTCCAGCTTCGCCGTGAGCTCCTCGCGCACCCGCTCGAGCAGCACGCGTGTCGCGCGAATGCCGTCGGGCTCCGACAGCTTGCCACCCTCGTACTCGATGCCGACGAAGCCGCGCCAGCCGTGCTTCCCGACCACCAGCTCGAGCATGCGGTGGAAGTCGGTGTGGATCTCCTCGCCGCGTTCGTCGAAGTCGTGCGACTTGGCGCTGACACCGCGCGCGAACGGCATCAGCTCGTCGACGCCCAGGTAGCGGTCGTACTGTTCCTTCTCGTCGATCCAGAAGTTGCCGAAGTCCGGCAGCGCCCCGCAGCGCGGGTGCGCGACCTTCTTCAGCGTGCCGGCGAGCCACTTGCCGTTCGACGACAGGCCGCCGTGGTTCTCGACGATCACGTCGATGCCCGCTTCGGCGCCGACCAGGCACAAGGCGTGCAAACCGTCGGCGGCGAGCTTCTGCTGCTCCTCGAACGGGCCCGAACTCTGCGCGTTGACGCGAATCGCGTGGCAGCCGAGCTCCCGCGCGGCGGCGATCCACTTGCGGTGGTTCTCGACCGCCCGCTTGCGGGCCGGCTCGTTCGGGTCGCCGAGCGCCCCTTCGCCATCGCACATGATCAAGACACTCGCGACGCCGGCATCGCTGCAGCGCTGCTTCAGCGCCGCCAGGAACTTCGGGTCGCCGACCTGGTCGCGCCAGAAGGTGTTGACGTACTCGACGCCGGTGCAGCCGAACGCCGCAGCCTGCTGCGGGAAGCCGAGCGTGTCGAGCTCCTTCTTGAACAGGGTCCTGTGCAGCGACCACTGGGCGAGGCTGATCGGGAACAGCGGGCCGCGGAGCGGACGGGCGTGCGGAGCGAGCGGGCCGAACGCCGGAAGGGCACCCGACAGGCCGACCGCACCGCAGAAACCGCCGAGACCTTGCAGGAAGGCGCGGCGGCTTTGAAGCGACGAGACGTGCATGGCGCGCCATTGGAGGCACTCACCCGCGGCCGCGCAACCCTCGCCGTGAAGCGTAGTCGTCGCTATCCTCTTCGCCCCACCGGTCGCACGCGCGACCGTTCCACGAACCCAACGCAGCAACCCTCCGCACGTCCTGCCATGGCGATCCGCGTCACCGAAGCCAAGAAGGGGATGGTCGTCCGCTACGAGAACGACCTCTACCAGATCACCCGCTACGACCACCTGACGCCGGGCAACCTGCGCGCGATCCACCACGTCTACCTGAAGAACCTGAAGAACGGCCGGCAGAAGGAAGTGCGGATGAAGACCAGCGACTCGCTCGACCTGGTGTTCCTCGACTCGCGCGAGTCGCAGTACCTGTTCAAGGACTCGCTCGGCTACACGTTCATGGACAACGAGAACTACGAGCAGTTCGTGCTGAACGCCGAGGTGGTCGGCGACGCGATGCAGTACATCACCGACAACAGCGTCTGCACGGTGGTGTTCTGCGAAGGCGAGGCGCTGACCGTGCAGCTGCCGCCGACGGTCGAGCTCGAGATCGTGCAGACCGAGGACGCCGCGCGCGGCGACACGGTCAGCAGCGTGCAGAAGCCGGCGACCTGCAGCACCGGGTTGGTGATCAAGGTGCCGGCGCACATCAAGCAGGGCGAGAAGGTGCGGGTCAGCACGGACACCGGCGAGTTCATGGGCCGGGCGTAGCGAGTGGACTTGGCGTGGTCCGCCATCCGGACCCCGACCGGCGCCTGACCTTCACTCCTAGGAAGGCCACCGAACGCAGCACCCAGGCCGAGGCGTAGAGCCGCCGCTTCGCACCTCGACGCGGTGCTTGGTGCTCGGCGACAGCACCTCTGCGACCAGGGCGGGCGTCGACGACCGGCGCCACCAGCACAACGCCGCGCCGCGCCCCGCATCCTGGATCTTCCCGACAGGGGACGCCCGACGCACCGCGCGTCGCAATGGGACACGAGGAACGCGGACGCCTGTGGCGCCTTCAGGCGGTGCTGGGGACCTCGTGCACGCTGATCCTCCCGTGCCGCAGCCAGCCTTCGGTGAGCAGCCAGGTGCGCGCGTCGGCCACCGGTCGGACGACGGCTTCGATGCCCACGACCGTGATGCGTTCGCGGAAGCCAGCGAACCATGGCGCCGAGGTGTAGGTGTCGAGCGCCTGGGGAACGTGGACCTCGCGGCCTTCGGCGGCGTGCTTCCTGCCGTTGGCGAACAGGTAGCGCAGCGCGTTCCGAACCTCGCGCGGCGTCTTCAAGATGTGGTCGTGGTAGCGGTCGGCGAACACGCGGCCGCGGCGGGACCACAGCTTGTTGAGGGCTCTGGCGATGCGGATCAGCAGGCCTTGCAGGCCGCGGGAGAGGGCGGTGCGGGTCTCGGCCTCGCAGAGCAGGTGCAGGTGGTCGTTCAGGACGGCGTAGTGGCAGAGGCGGAAGGTGCCGGCGAGGCTGCGGGCGCAGCCGGCCGCGAACGCCGCACGCAGAGCGGCGTATTCGCGGCGGCTGCGGAGGCGGGGCAAGCCACTGCGCAGCTTGAGCGTGACGTGCACGGGAAAGCGCTTCCCGAGCGGGGCCCGTTCGCGGTGGTCGACGCCCGGGCGGCCGGGGATCTTCGGCTTGCGGCCGGCACCGCTGCGGGCGCCACCGCGCCCGGAGCGGAACGGCAGCAAAGGGGCCGTGGGCTTGCTGGTCGTGCTTGTCCCGGTGGTGCGAGCGCCAGACGCTGGCTTGCGACGGCGCGCCTTCGAGTCGCCGACACCAGGGTGCTCGGCATGCGCTCTCTCCGCTCGGGTCTGGTGTTTCGCAACCATCGTGCGTTTGATTGCGCACATATACCATCTCGAACGTTGCCGTGCAAGCAACGGATCCAGACACGGCTCGTTCCCGAGCGAGGCACTGGCCGAGGAGCGCACGGGCTGCGAATCCGCACACACTCCGGGGGCCGGAAGCAAGCTGCAGCAGATCGTTCCCCGAGCCGCTCTCACTGGGCCCCTATCCGGGGCCAGGAGCATCGCGCCCCCATCCCCGCCGCGAGCCGTCAGCCCTCGCCGAGCAGCCGCCGCAGCACCTCGGCGCGGCCGAGCGAACGTTCGCGGCACAGCCGCCGCAGCTCGTCGTCCTCGGGCCGCGCCACCACCACCCCACTCGGCAGCCGTGCAATCTTCCAGCGCACCGACCCGAACGCGCCGTCGCGTGCTTCCGACCAGCGCTCGAGCACCGTGCGCTGCACGCGGTGCCGCCGCACGCCGAGCGTCGACGATTCCTCGAGCAGCAGCGCTTCGAGCCCGGCAGCGCGCGCGTCGTCGCACAGCACCGTCAGCAAGACACCGGGGCGCCCCTTCTTCATCGTCAACGGCGAGGCGAACGCATCGACGGCGCCGCGCTGCAGCGCTTCGTCGAGCAGCCAGCCGAGCTGTTCGCCGGTCGCCGTGTCGAGCTGGCACTGCAGCTCGACCAGGTCGAGCACCGACGTCGCAGGCGTCAGCGTGCCGAGCGTCACGCGCAGCAGGTTCGGCACGGACGCGTCGTCACGAGTGCCGGCGCCGTAGCCGATCGCGTCGGCGGCGAACGACACTGGCGTGTCGAAGTGGTCGACCAGCGTGCGCAACAGCGCCGCGCCGGTCGGTGTCGTGCGTTCGCCGGGCAGCGTGCCAGCGCGCACCGGGATGCCGCGCAGCAGGGCGGCGGTCGCCGGCGCCGGCACCGGCAGGATGCCGTGGGCGGCCTTCACCGTGCCGGAGCCGGTCGCGATGCCGTTCGCGAAGAGCCGTTCGATGCCGAGCAGGTGCACGCCAAGGCACGCGCAGACCACGTCGACGATCGTGTCCTCGGCGCCGACCTCGTGGAAGTGCACCTGCTCGAGACTGGTGCCGTGGGCTTGCGCTTCGACCTCGCCGATCGCGCGGTAGACCTGCAGGCAATCGTCGAGCACCGGGGCCGGCAGCCCGGCGCGGCGCACGATCGCCTCGATCTCGGCGAGCCCCCGATGGGCATGCCCGGGCCGGTCGACCACCATCGGCGACGGTGCTGGCCGCAACGGCGCGAACATCGGACCGTCGCCGGTCGGGGCCCCGACGTCGACCACGAAGTGCGTGCCGGCGAGGCTCGCGCGCAGCACCTTCTCGGCCCGCAGCGTGACCCCGGGCAACTGCAGCGCCCGCACGGCCTCGCGCAGCGGCGCCAACGGCAGGCCCGCGTCGAGCAGGGCGCCTACCCACATGTCCCCGGCCACTCCGGCCCAACCATCGAGAACGGCGATGCGCATGCGACGAGGTGCGAGGCGGTGCTGGAGGCGGAACGGTGTTTGCTCTGGCGTGGGTCGCGCACCCGTGTGGGTGCGCCGGCGGCGCCGGCGATGCGGCGCCCGAGCGAGCGGTGCGGCATACTAGGCGCCCTTGCCGCGAGTTGGGATCCCGAGCATGCCACGCCCACCGCATTGCCCCCTGGAGTGCAGCCCGGCCCACCGCCGCACGGTCACCATGGGCTACCGAACCGGCGCAGCCGTCCGCCAGTCGGCCCTGCTGGTCGGGCTGATCGCCTGCCTGTGCGATTTCGCGCAGACCCAGGAACGGGCCTTCGACCGCCTGGTGGTCGCCGACGCCGTCCGGCTGCTGCAGCACAGCGACCCGGTGGTGCGCGGCGAAGCGGCCCTGATCGCTGGCGCGGCCCACCAAGCCGAGGCCACTGCGACCCTGCTGAAGCTCGCCGACGATCCGAGCCCTTCGGCGCGGCATCGCGCCCTGCTGGCGCTCGGCTTCGTCGCGACGCCGGCCGCGATCCAGCGTCTCGACGACGAATTGCGCTCGACGTCGGCGCGCGAAGGAGCAAGTGGCGCTGCGGCAGGCTATGCGCTCGGCCTCCTGCCGTCGACCGAGGCCCAGGCCGCCCAGTCCCGATTGTTCAACTTCGTCGTGCAAGGCAGCTGGCGCCGACAACGCGACACCTTGCTGGCGGTGCTGCTCGGCATGGTGAAGGAAGGCAGCACCCGGGACACCGCCCCGCTGCGGCGCTTGTTCGACGACGAGTCGAACCGCGATCCGGAAGTGCGCGCCATGCTGCTGCGGCTGCTGCTCGGCGACCCACGCGGGCGCACCGGCCTCGACCTGGTGAAGTTGCTCGAACGCGGCAGCGAAGCCGAGCGGCACGAGCTGCTGCGGCATCTCGCGACCACCGACGAGGCCCCGCCTCCCACCTTGCGGGGTTGCCTCGCCGACCTGGCCGAGCGAGCCGCGGACGCCACCTTGCGAAGTGCCGCGCTGCAGGTGCTCGGTCGCTGGCGCTTCCCCGAGGCCGTCGAACTCGCCACGGCCGCGCTGCCGTCGCACGACGCGGCCGAAGCATCGACGGCGCTGCGGCTCTTGTGCCTCGCGGGCGGCTCGGCCTCGTTGTCGACGCTCGAAGCACGCGTACGCGACGAGCGCCGGCCGAGGACCAAGGCAGCCCTGTTGGGCGCGTTCCTGGCGCCGATGACGAGCGAGCTGCGCGACCATTGCGTCGGCCTCGCGAGCAACCCTGAGACCGACGCCGAGCTGCGCTGCGCTTGTGCGCTGGCCCTCGTGCGCACTGCACCCGACCGCGCCGACGTGCTGCTGCGCAACCTGTTCCGCAGCGACGCCGGTGCGGCGCGCCTGTCGGCCCTAGCACACGCGATCGTCGCCCGCGACGCCACCGCCGAACTCGACCTGCTGCTGCCGGCAGGCACCGACCTGGCGCTCGACGCGCCGCGCTGGCTGGCGCTGCTGCGTGCCGGGCATCCGGAGGCCGAACGCCAGGTGCTCGAGAACCTGCAGGCGCGCCACGGCAACCTCGAACGCCTGCGCACCGCGTTGCGAGTATGGCGACGCGCGCGCGTGCTCGACGAACCCTCGGCACGCCCAGCGGCGATCCCGTCGCAGTTGACGCAGTTGCTCGGGTGACCGACGGGTCCCGGCCCCGGAGCTGCGCAGGCCGACGGAATGGGTGAGCGGGGCGGTGCGGGCGAGCGTCGCGCGTGTTCAGCGGGTCGAAGCGCTGCGCAGCCGCTGCACCACGTCGGCGAGTGCCGACGACATCGCCGCAGCCAACGCCGCCGGCGAACGGTCCGCGGCGGCCGCAATGCCCTCGACGCGCTCGGGCCAGCCGGCCGGTGCGTCGACGAGGTGCAGCCGAACGACCGCGCGTGGCTCGACGGTCAGGTCGAGTTCGAACCGCTCGATGCCGACCTGCAGCTCGGCGGAGACTTCCGGCGCGAAGCGAAACCCCGCCTGCAGCGCGGTCGCGACCAGTTCGGTCGGCGGCGCGATCCACTGGTGCTCGGCGTCGAAGACGTACTCGCGCACGCCGGTGCGCAGCAACAACTGGGTGCCGAGGTGCGACGGCGCCACCACGCGCACCGACGATGCGACCGGCACCGGTTGGCCGGCTGGAGCCGCAGGCGACGGATCGAACCAGCGCACCGGCGGGGCCGGTGGCGCCGACGACAAGCAGGCGGCCGAGCCGAGACACGGCAGCAGCAGGGCGAAGCCGAGGCCCACGCTGCAAGACGTGGACGACCGTACGGGAGGACGAGTCATCGTGGAGTCTCCGTCAAGGCCGAGCGCGGCGGGGTGCGGCCGTGCAGCAGGGCGCCTGGATCCCGTTCGAGCAGCGCCGCGAGCCGCTCGACGGCCGCGAGCGTCTTGCGCAGCTGACCGAGTTCGGCGGCCACGTCCTCGCGCAGCCGGCCGAGCGACGTCACCGCCGAGCGCACCGACGCCGTGGTCGCGTCGAGCTGCGCGTCCTCGACCTCGAGCTGCAACGTGTCGGCGAGCTGGCGCAGGCGCAGAAGCGTGGTGCCGAGAGGGCTGCGTTCGTCGCGCAGCACGGCCGCCGCGTCGCGCAATGCCGTGAGCGTCTGGTCGGCGCCGGCGGCGAGCTGGTGGCGCTGCAGGTCGATCAACACCTCGTCGAAGTGCTGCAGCACCGACTGCAGTTGCCGCGACACCTCGGGCAGGCGGGCGGCCTGCAGCTCGGTGCGCAGCAGCTCGACCAGTTCGCGGCCGGTGGTGGCGATCTGCGGCAGGTCGCGCAGCACGTCGCGGCTGGCGTCCTCGAGGCTCTTCGCGGTGCTCTTCACGGTCCGGATCGTCACCTCGTCGGTCGGCACGGCGAACGGCAGCTGCTGCGGCCCGGTGGGCGGATCGGGGAAGAAGTCGACCTGGATGAACGACGTGCTGGTGACCCACGACATCACCACCTGGGCACGCAGTTCGGGTGGCAGCGGGCAGTCGCCTTCGAATTTCGACACGTCGAGACCGAGGTCGCGCAGGGAGCTGTCGAACAAGCCGGCCTGTACGCGCAGGTGCTTCTTGTCGGGGGCCACGCGGATCCGCTGCACGACGCCGACGGTGACACCGCGGAACTTGACCGGCGAGCCTTCCTCGAGGCCGGTCAGCGCCTCGTCGAAGTAGGCGTAGGCGACACGGAACTCGCGCTTGAGTTCGTGCATGCCGACGTAGACGAGGCCGGTCACGGCGGCGGCTACGCCACCGAGCACGAACAGGCCGAGCTTCCAACGATTGGCGGGTGCGGTCACGAGGTCCTCGCCAGGGTCTGGCGGCGAAAGAAGGCCATCACACGCGGGTCGGCCGAGCGTTCGGCGAGGTCGTGTGGCGCCCCGCGTGCAATGATGCCACCAGCGGCCCGATCCAGCATGATGCACTGGTCGGCGATGTGCAGGATGCTGGCCAGCTCGTGCGTCACCAGCACGATGGTGACCGACAACGAACGGGCCAGCGTCAGCACCAGCTCGTCGAGTTCGGCCGAGGTCACCGGATCGAGGCCCGCCGACGGCTCGTCGAGGAACAGCAGCGGCGGATCGAGCGCCAGCGACCGGGCGATGCCGGCCCGCTTGCGCATGCCGCCCGACACCTCGGACGGCAGATGGTGCGCGAAGCCCTCCAGGCCGACCAGCCGCAACCGCGCCAACGCCACCGCGTCGACCGCGTCCTTCGGCAGGTCGGTCCACTTCTGCAGCGGCAACGCGACGTTCTGCTGCAGCGTCCACGAGCCGAACAGCGCCGCCGACTGGAACAGCACACCGAAGCGCGGCGGCGTCATCGCCTTGTGCGGCGGGCCGATGCCGGTGAAGTGCACGCGCCCGCCGAGCGGCGGCTGCAGGCCGATCAGCGTGCGCAGCAGCGTCGACTTGCCGCAGCCCGAGCCGCCGAGCACCGCGAACACCTCGCCGCGCAGCACGTCGAACGACAGCTCGTCGAGCAAGACGTCCTTGCCGTGGCCGATCGCCAGATCGCGGACTTCGAGGACCTTCATCGGTTGCCGAGCCTCACCAGTCGAGCAGCGAGAAGACCCAGGTGAACACCGCGTCGAGCATCACCAACGCGAACACCACGACGACCACCGCCGAGGTGGTCGACGAGCCGACGCCGGCGGCTCCGCCGCGGGTGGAGAGGCCACGCTGGCAGGCGATCAGGCCGATCGCGACCGCGAAGAACAGGCTCTTCAAGAGCCCCGTGCCGACGTCGCCGAGGTCGACCGCGCGCTCGAGCGACTGCAGGTAGACGACCGCCGGCTGGTCGAGGTAGCTCATCGCGATGGCGAGGCCACCCACCGAGCCCACCAGGTCGCCGACCAGGGTCAGCACCGGCAGCACCAGCAGCAGCGCCAGCACGCGCGGGAACACCAGGAAGCGCTGCGGGTCCTGGCCGAGCGTGCGCAGCGCGTCGACCTCCTCGTTGACCGTCATCGTGCCGAGTTCGGCCGCGTAGGCCGCCCCCGAACGGCCGGTGACGAGGATCGCGGTCATCAGCGGGCCGAGTTCGCGCACGATCGAGAGGCCGACCAGGTTGGCGAGGAACTGGTCGCCGCCGAAGCGATGCAGCTGGATCGCACCCTGCAGGCCGAGGATCGCGCCGACCAGGAAGTTGATCAGCACGACGATCGGCAGGCCGTCGGTACCGGCACGTTCGACCAGTTGGCCGAACTCGCCGAAATGCACCGTGCGCGGCCGCCGCACCGCTTGCCACAGGCCCACCACCAGGTCGCCGAGGAACGCGAGGATCGCGCGCACGGTGCCGAGCGCGCCGACGGCGAACGCGCCGACCTCGTGCAGCATCCCCGGAGGTGTCGGCTCGGCGCGTTCACACGGCCGGCCGCGCGCACAGTCGTACAGCGCGAGCAGGCGTGCGGCTTCGGGCCGAGCCCCGGAGATGTCGACCTGGCCGCCGCGCCGCACGTGGGCCGCCGCCGCGGCGGCGAGCAGGGCCGCCCCACCGCCGTCGAGCCGTTCGACCGCGGTCAGGTCGAGCGACACGTCGCCGCTGCCGGCGAACGCGCGCTGCAGCGCCGTCCACAGCGGCCCACCTTCGGCGAGCGTCACGCTGCCGCCGAGGCGCCAGCGGTTGCCGGAGTTCGCGGCGGAATCGCGTTCGAGGGTGAAGGCCGGGGCCGACATCGGGAAGGCGCGGCATCGGAACGCGACGTGCCCCGACGGGCAACGGTGCGCGCCCACATCGCCAGCGCGAGGCTCAGCCCTTCTTGCCCTTGCCGGCCTTGCCGTTCTTGCTTGGCTTGCCGGCCGAGTCCTTGCCAGCCCGGTCCTTGCCAGCATCGTCCTTGCCACTCGTCGGGATCACCGACGGCGCCTTGGCCACCGCGACCGGCGGCAGGGAACTCGCAGCCACGGGAGCCGGCGCCGGGGCCGACGATGCGGCCGCGACCACCGTCACCGGCTTCTGCGCCGGCGACCGGGGGCCGGCAACGGGGCCCGGCGCAGCCGCGGGAACGACCGTCGCTGCCGGCTGGCGGAGCGCGCCGATGGCGGCGAGTGCGGCGACCAGCTTCTTCGGATCGAGCGCCGCCGGCCGGGTCGCCGCCAGCCGGATCAGGTCGTTGCAGCTCAGCATGCCGACCAGCACGCCGCGCCCGTCGACCACCGGGAGCCGGTGCAGCTGCGCCTGCTGCAGCGTCTGCAGCGCGGTGTCGAGCGAGTCCTCGGCGCGGCAGGTGCGCAGCATGCGCGCCATCACCGCGGTCACCGGGATCTCGGCGAGCACGCGTCCCTGCGTGTAGGTCGCCATGCACAGGTCGCGGTCGGTGACCACGCCGACCAGCACGTTGCTGCTGTCGACCACCGGGGCGATGCCGCAATCCTGTTCCCACATGAGCCGAGCCGCCGCGTCGAGCCGATCGGCCATGCGCACACTGCGGACCGACCCACGCATCACTTCCTGGACGTTCATGCCGAGGATCCTCCCCATGCCGGCCACCGCGCGCACGCATTTTCCGCCGGCAGCGGCGCCGTGGCGAACGCAGCCCCGCCGCGGCACACTGCGCCGATGCGGCACGGCTCCGGGCGACCGCCGACGAACGGGCCCTCCCGCGGCTTGCGGGCTTCTGCCTGGGTGACCTACGACCTCGCGAACACGATCTACGCGGCGTCGATCACTTACCTGTTCACGCCGTACTTCACCGAACGCTTCGCCGACCACTTCGACGCCCGCACCGCGCTCGGCCTCTGCACCACGGCGTCGATGCTGGTGGCGGGCCTGCTGAGCCCCTGGTTCGGAGCGCTCTGCGACCGCACCGGGAAGGCGCGCGGGTACCTGACGGTCGCCACGCTCGCCAACGTCGCGATGATGCTGCTCTGGGGTCTCGGCGGCAGTGCCTTCGGGCTGCTCGCCGCCTTGTTCGTCGCCAACGTCGCCTACCAGACGGCACTGACCTTCTACAACGCGCTGCTGCCGTCGGTCGCCGCGGCTGGCCGCGAAGGCTGGCTCAGCGGCCTCGGCACGGGCGTCGGCTACTTCGGCAACGTGGTGGTGCTGCTGGCCCTGATCGTGGTGCCGCCGGCGAGCTTCGCCGAGGCCCCGGCCCACCTGGCGTTCGGTGGCCTCGCGTTCCTGCTGTTCGCGTGGCCGTGCCTGCTGCTGGTCCGCGACACCCGCCCGATCGAACCCGCCCCGCTCGGCTCGGCGCTGCGCGCGAGCCTCGCTTCGCTGGTCGGCACGGTGCGCAGCCTGCCGCGCCACCCGGCCCTCGGCTGGTTCCTGCTCGGCAACTTCTGCGTCGTCGACGTGCTGAACACCGCGATCCAGTTCTTCGGCGACTTCGTGAAGGAGGTCTACCGCGAGCCGTTCGGCAACGGCTCGCTGCAGTGGTTCGGGATGCCGTTCGGGCCGCAGGCCGGCAGCATGGTGCAGTTCCTCGGCCTGCTCGGGCTGTGCTTCAGCGGCCTCGCGTTCGGCTTCGGCCTGCTGCTGGGCCGGTCCACCGATCGCCGGCCGCTGGCGGTGATGCTGGCCTCGGTCGCAGCACTGGGGCTGGCTCTCGTCGGCGGGGCGTGCTTCGGCGGAGGCGACCCCACGTGGTTCACGATCACGCTGGTCGGCGGCGGCGCGTTCGGCATGGCCGGCATCTGGACCGCCGGCCGCAAGCTGCTGCTGCAGCTCGCTCCACCGGACCGCGTCGGCGAGTACTTCGGCCTCTACGGCATCACCGTGAAGGTGTCGGTGCTCGGCAGCACGGTCTACGGCCTGCTGGCCGACGCGTTCGGCAGCGTGCCGGCCCTGCTGGCCCAACTCGCTCCGCTGTTGCTCGGCCTCGGCTGTTTGGCGATGGTGCGCATGCCGGCGCGAACACCGGCCGAGCGACCATGAGCGACGACGAACCCGACGACGACCGGCCACGCGACCGCACGCGGCGCGAACCGCTGTGGCAGCGGCTCGTGGTCGCTGCGTTCGCCGGCCTCGTCTGGCTGGTGTCGATCCTGCCGACCTTCATCGCCTACGGCCTCGGCACGCTGCTGGCGATCCCGTGGTTCCTGTGGTGGTACGTACACGACCGGCGCGGCAGGCGTTCGAGCGGCTACTGGCGCAACTGCCGGATCGGCTTCCGCCAGGGCTCGCCGCTCGGCCCGGTGCGCCCGCCGGGCCACCTGTGGCGCTGGTCGAAGCACATCGCCTGGCTCGCGATCGACTTCTGCCGGATGGGCCGCATCACCGCGCAGAACGTGCGCCGGCACTGCGACCTCGCCGAGTTCCCCCAGCTCGAGGCGCTCTACCAGGAAGGCAAGGGGCTGATCTTCGCGACCGGCCACATCGGCGTCTGGGACGTGTCCGGCTGGGCGGCCGGCCTGCTCGGGCTGCCGCTGACGTCGGTGTTCCGGCCGAGTCCGCTGCCGGCGCTGAACCGGCTGATCGAACGGCTGCGCACCGGCAGCGGCCAGACGGTCGTCGCCCGGAAGAACGTGCTGCGCACACTGCTGCGCGTGCTCGGCGACAAGAAGGTGGTCGGCATCCTCGCCGACGGCGGCGGCAAGCACAGCGCCGTCGAGGCGCCGTTCCTCGGCACCGCAGCGCGCACCGTCGCGAGCCCGGCCCTGCTGCACCTCGCCACCGGCGCCCCGATCGCGGTGGTCGCAGTGCTGCGCCGCGGCCCGATGCGCTACCAGCTGCGCGTGTTTGACGTGATCCGCGATGCCGGCACCGGCGACCGCGAGGCCGACATGCTGGCGATCACCACCCGGGTGAACCGGGCCCTGTCGCTGGGCATCGCCGAGGCGCCCGAGCAGTGGTTCTGGCAGAGCCGGCGGTTCCGGCACCGGCCGGCCGGGGAAGTGCCGGGGCCGGACGGCCTGCCGCCGCTGGTGGACCCGGTCGGACCGGCCGGGACGCCCCCGCCTGGACCGGCTCCTTAACCGGATCTTCACACAAGAAGCCCGCTGCCTTCACACAGGGACGCAGACTCCTCACGGTCGGATTCCCCGACCTGGCCCGCGACCCCGACCCACGATCAAGAACCCGTGAAGCTCCTCGTCACCTTGCTGTCGACCGCCGCCCTCGGCGCCCTCCTGTTCCTGGCTCCCTCCTGCAGCCGCTCGGCCAACGGCCAGGGACGCACCCTGCTGCAGAACAAGGGCTCCGACACGATGCTCGAGGTCGCCCAGCGCTGGGCCGAGGAGTTCCGCAAGGTCCGCCCCGAGGTCGGCGTGTCGGTGACCGGTGGCGGCAGCAGCGTCGGCGTGGCCGGCATCATCAACGGCACGGTCGACATCGCCAACTGCAGCCGCCAGTTCACCGCCGAGGAGATCAAGGAGGCGCGGGACCACAAGCACGAGCCGGTCGAACATCACGTCGGCTACGACGGCATCGCGATCTTCGTGCACAAGGACAACCCCATCCAGGCACTGACCCTCGAGCAGATCAAGCAGATCTACGTCGACGGCGGCACCATCACGAAGTGGTCGCAACTCGGCGTGACCATGCCCGAGGGCAGGGACGAGATCGTTCGCATCTCGCGCCAGGCGAACAGCGGCACCTACGAGTACTTCAAGGAGGCCGTGCTCGGCGGCAAGAAGGCGAACTTCCGCCTCGGCTCGATCGACATGAACGGCAGCAAGGACGTCGTCGACAACGTCGCGAAGACGGTCTCGGCGATCGGCTACAGCGGCCTGTCGTACGGCAAGGGCGCGGACGTGCGCATGGTGCCGGTCAAGAAGGGCGACGACCAGCCGGCGGTGATGCCGACCATCGACAGCGTGCTCGACAAGAGCTACCCGATCTCGCGCCCGCTGTTCATGTACACCATCGGGGAGGCCAAGGACGCGACCAAGGCCTACCTCGAGTGGATCAAGAGCGACGTCGGCCAGAAGGTGCTGATGGATCTCGGCTACCCGCCGCTGCGCAAGGTCTGATCGCATTCGTGCGCACACGCTCCGGATGCCACCACGTGTTCGCACGGATGCAAGAACGGCTCGCCGCGCTGGAAGTTCGCCGCGGGGCCGGATAGGCGTGCGCATCTCGCCACGGACCCCGCGATGACCCACTACGAAGAGCGTCTGCAGCGCGATCTGCAGTGGATCCAGGATCTCGTCGCCGTCGTCGGCCAGGCCGTCACGAAGGCCATCGACGACGCCGTGACGTCGGTGCTCGGCGTCGACAAGGACCTGGCGGCGATGACGGTGATCGGCGACTACACGATCAACCGGCAGACGCGCGAACTGGATCGACTTTGCCACGCGTTCGTCGCCCGGCACCTGCCGAGTGCCGGCCACCTTCGCTACGTGTCGGCGGTGCTGCGGCTGACCATCGGCCTCGAGCGCATCGGCGACTACGCCGCCACCATCTCCCGCACCGCGGCGCAATTGAGCGCGGCCCCGCCGTCGGTGGTCGCGCGCGACATCGAGATGATGTCGGAGCAGGCCCGCCGGCTGCTCAGCGACGCCCTGCGCAGCTTCCAGCTGCGCGACGTGGCACTCGCCCAGGCGACCCTGCTCGCGGCGGCCCAGTTCGCCCGCTACTTCGACAAGGTCTTCGGCGACCTGGTCCGGGAAGGCGAGACGCACACCCGCCCCACCGAGGACATGTTCGCCTTCATGGCGTCGGTGAACCGGCTCGAGCGGGTCATCCACCAGGCGAAGAACATCTGCGAGGAGACGGCCTTCGTCGTCACCGGCAAGCAGAAGGGCGAGAAGACGTTCCACATCCTGTTCGTCGACGAGGCGAACAGCGGCCCGAGCCAGCTCGCCGAGCACTTCACCCGCAAGGCATTCCCGCAGAGCGGTCGCTACCGCAGCGCCGGCTGGCAAGCCGCCGAGGAGATCGACCCGGCCTACCTGCGCTTCGCCCAGACGGTCGGCATCGACCTGGCCAAGGCATGGCCGGCACCACTTGCCAGCCTGCAGCCGCAGCTCGACGAGTACCACCTGGTGATCGGGCTCGATCGCGAGTCGCGCACCAGGGTGGGCAAGGTGCCGTTCCACACCACGATGCTGGTCTGGGACATCGACGCGAAGGCCGGCCCCGAGGGCGTCTACCGGCAACTGACGCCGCGTCTGCGCCAGCTGATGGAACTGCTGCGTGGCGAGCAGGCGAGCTGATGACGACTCCCCGGGAAGCGCCGCCGGTGACGCACCTCCTGCGCGGCTTCGACGCCCTCGACCGGCGCGATGCCTCCTGGTGGATCGACTGGGTGATGCGCGCGCTGGTGCTGACCGGCGGCGTCTCGGCGATCGTGTTCATCGTCGGCATCTTCCTGTTCATCGCCACGCAGGGACTCGACTTCACCTTGAACCGCCTGGACCTGGGCGAGTTCTTCACGTCGATCTACTGGCGCCCGACCGGGCATCCGCCGACCTACGGAGCCCTGGCGCTGATCGTCGGCACGGTGACGGTGACCCTGCTGGCGATGCTGGTGTCGGTGCCACTGTCGTTCGGCGCGGCCATCTACGTCGGTGAGTTCGCGCGCGGCAGGCAGCGCGAGTGGCTGAAGATCCTGATCGAGCTGCTCGCCGCGGTCCCGTCGGTCGTCTGGGGCGTGATCGGCCTGCACGTCATCAGTCCGCTGATCCTGGAGTACGCGAACCCGTCGTCCGGCATCGGCACCAACCTGCTCAACGCCGCGATCATCCTCGGCATGATGTCGGCGCCGATCATGACCACGATCGCCGAGGACGCACTGAAGGCCGTCCCCGACACCTACCGCGAAGCCGCCGAAGCACTCGGTGCCACCCGCTGGCAGGTGATCAGCAGGGTCGTGCTGCCCCACGCGCGCCCGGGACTCTCGGCTGCCGTGCTGCTCGGCATCGGCCGCGCCGTCGGCGAGACGATGGCCGTTCTGATGGCCAGCGGCCACGCGATCAACATCCCCGGCAGCGTGTTCGATCCCGTGCGCGCGCTGACGGCGACGATCGCCGCCGAACTCGGCGAGACCAGCGTCGGCAGCGACCACTACCAGGTGCTGTTCGCGCTCGGCCTGCTGCTGTTCCTGATGACCTTCGGCATCAACCTGCTGGCCGACCGCCTGGTGCGCGGCCGCGGAGGCCGCAAGTGAGCGCCGCCGAGGAGCGTGGTCCTGGGCCGAACGACGCGTCGGCGAGTGGCGCCGCGACCGGCGGCACGCCAGCCGGCCAGTACGTGTTCGCCGCGACCGCACGCGAAGGCGCGAGCATGCGTCGCCAGCAGGCGATCCGCGGGCTGTTCCTGCTGACGACCATGCTGCTGGTGCTGCCGGTCCTGGCGATCCTCGGCAAGCTGGCCCTCGAGGGCGGGCCGGCGCTGACCTGGGAGTTCTTCACCGCGGAACCGCGCAACGGCATGAAGGACGGCGGCATCTTCCCGGCGCTGATCGGGACGATCTGGCTGACCGCCGGCGCGCTCGGCGTCGCCGTGCCGCTCGGCGTCGCCGCCGCCATCTACCTCAGCGAGTATGCCCGCGACAACTGGCTGACCCGCACGATCAACCTCGCCATCGTCAACCTCGCCGGCGTGCCGTCGATCGTGCACGCGCTGTTCGGCGTCGGCGCGTTCGTCCACTTCCTGGCGTTCGGCACGTCGATCCTCGCCGCCAGCTGCACCTTGGCGGTGATGACCCTGCCGGTCGTCATCGTGTCGACGCGCGAGTCGCTGCAGGCGGTGCCGCGCGCGTTCCGCGAAGCCTGCTGGAGCCTCGGCGCGACCCGCTGGCAGACGATCTGGCGCGTGGTGTTGCCGAACTCCGGCAGCGGCATCCTGACCGGGGTGATCCTGGTGGTGTCGCGCGCGGTCGGCGAGACCGCGCCGATCATGTTCACCGGCGCGGCGTTCTTCGTGCCGTTCCTGCCGCAGAGCGTCTTCGACCAGACGATGGCGCTGTCGCTGCATCTCTACAACGTGTCGACGCAGGTCAACCTCGACGACCAGCACAAGCACCTGCCGTTCGCCGTGGCGCTGACCCTGATCCTCGTCGTGCTGGCGATGAACGCACTCGCGATCTGGTTCCGCATGAAGCTGCGCGGAAGGAAGAAGTGGTGACCGCTCCCACCACCAACGCACCGACGCCGCTCGGCGCGCCGGGCACCCTGCTCGGCGTGCACGGCCTGTCGATCCGCTACGGCGAGAAGGTGGCGCTGCAGGGCGTCGACCTCGAGGTACGCCAGAACGAGATCTTCGGACTGATCGGCCCGGCGAACGCCGGCAAGACGTCGTTCCTGCGCGCGCTCAACCGCATGGACGAGTTCGTGCCGGGCATGAAGGTCGACGGCACGATCACGTTCGCCGGCCGCGACGTACGCACGATCCGGAATCTCTACGCGCTGCGCCGCCACATCGGCGTGGTGTTCCCGCTGCCGGTCGGCCTGCCGCTGTCGATCTACGACAACGTGGCGCTGGCGCCGCGGCTGCGCGGGGTGGGCAAGAAGGCAGAGCTCGACGAGATCGTGCAACGCTGCCTCACCCGCGCCGCCCTGTGGGACGAGGTCAAGGACCGCCTGAAGAACCTCGGCTCGCTGCTGAGCGGCGGCCAGCAGCAGCGCCTCACCATCGCCCGTGCGCTGTCGCAGGACCCCGAGCTGCTGCTGCTCGACGAGTTCTCGATCGCCGTCGATCCGGTGACGACGATGCGCATCGAGGAGGTGCTGAAGGAACTGCGCCAGGAGCTGACCATCGTGCTGGTCACCAACCTCGTGCAGCAGGCCCGCCGCCTCGCCGACCGCACGGCGTTCTTCCTCGGCGGCCGCTGCGTCGAGATCGCCGCGACCGAGGACCTGTTCAACGGCGGCGCCAAGGACCAGCGCACCATCGACTACCTGGAGGGCCGCTTTGGCTGACGACATGTCCTTGCAGGGCCGCACGACGATCCTGTCGCTGCCGAAGAACCGTACGCCGGCGATCGAGGTCCAGGACCTCAATCTCTGGTACGGCAAGTTCCAGGCGCTGCACGAGGTCGACCTCGTCATCAAGTCCGGCATCGTCACCGCGCTGATCGGACCCTCGGGCTGCGGCAAGTCGACGCTGCTGCGCAGCTGCAACCGCATCAACGAGCGGCTCGGCTACGTGACGACGACCGGCACCATCAAGGTGCTCGGTCACGACATCTACGCCGAGGCCGCTTCGCCGATCCAGGTGCGCCGCCACGTCGGCATGGTGTTCCAGCGGCCGAACCCGCTGCCGCTGTCGATCCGCGACAACGTGCTGTTCGGCCACCGGCTGCACCGCGAGCAGAAGTCGAGCAAGGCCGACGAGGACACGATGGTCGAGCAGGCGCTGCGCGAAGTGCTGCTGTGGGACCGCGTCAAGGACCGGCTGCAACACAAGGCGACCGGCCTGTCGCTCGAGGAACAGCAGAAGCTGTGCATCGCGCGCCTGCTGCCGACCAAGCCCTCGGTGCTGCTGATGGACGAGCCGTGCAGCGCGCTCGACCCCGAGGCGACCTCCGCCGTCGAGGACCTGATCTGGGACCTGCGCGGCCACTACTCGATCCTGATCGTCACCCACAACATGGCCCAGGCCCGCCGCGCCAGCGACGAGTGTGTGTTCATGCTGATGGGCCGCGTCGTCGAGCACTCGGCGACCGAGCGCATGTTCGTGGCGCCGCAGAAGCAGGAGACCTCG
>JAEUHU010000076.1 GCA_016793305.1 Planctomycetota bacterium | reverse complement strand
CGCCAACGCCGGCGGCGTCAACCCGCAGGGCTGCCTGCAGGCCGTGCTCGAGCTCGCCCGCAAGAAGGGCATCAAGGGCCTGAAGGTCGGCATCATCGAAGGCGACGACATCCTCGCGCGCGTGCCGGAGCTGCTGAAGGCAGGCCACGCGCTGAAGAACATGGACGACGATCGTCCGCTGACCGACGTGCAGAGCCGGCTGCTGTCGGCGAACGTCTACATCGGCGCGTTCGCGGTCGCAGAGTGTCTGGCACAGGGTGCCCAGATCGTGATCGGCGGTCGCCTGACCGATCCGGCACTGGTCGCCGGCCCGATGATCCACGAGTTCGGCTGGAAGGCAGACGACTGGGACAAGCTCGCCGCCGGCACGATGGCCGGCCACATCGCCGAGTGCGGTGCCCAGTGCACGGGCGGCAACTACACCGGCTGGCGTGACGTGAAGGACTTCGTGCGCATCGGCTATCCGATCATCGAAGCGAGCCCCGACGGCACGTTCGTGGTGACGAAGCACGACGGCACTGGCGGGCTGATCAACCGCAACACGGTGATCTCGCAGCTGCTCTACGAGATGGGCGATCCCAAGCGCTACCTCGGCCCCGACTGCACGGCCGACTTCACCAGTGCGAAGGTCGAGGAGATCGGCAAGGACCGCGTGCGCCTGTCCGGCATCAAGGGCGGCCCGGCGACGCCGACCTACAAGGTGTCGTTGAGCTACCAGAACGGCTTCAAGACGTCCGGCCAGCTGACCATCGCCGGACCCGACGCGGTCGCGAAGGCGAAGCTGTGCGCCGACATCGTCTGGGGCCGCCTGGCGCTCGACGGCTGCACGTTCGAGGAGCACCAGAAGATGGTCGAGATCGTCGGTGCGGGCGTGTGCCACGCCGGCATCCTCGAGACCAAGGACCCGGCCGAAGTCGTGCTGCGCATGGGCGTGAAGTGCGACGACGAGGACAAGGTCGACCGCTTCGGCATGGAGCTCGTGCCGCTGGTGACCAGCGGCCCGCCCGGCGTCACCGGCTATGCGGGTGGCCGCCCGAAGGCGACCGACATCGTCGGTTACTGGCCAGCACTGCTCGACAAGACGCAGGTGAAGACGACGGTTCGTGTGGAGGTGTCGTGATGGCGAAGGTCAAACTCGGAACGTTCGCGTTCGCGCGCAGTGGTGACAAGGGCGACGGCAGCAACGTCGGCGTGTTCGTCACCAACGCGAAGGACTACGAACTCATCAAGCAGCAGCTGACGGTCGCGCGCGTGAAGCAGCACTTCCACGCCATCTGCAAGGGCGAGGTGACGCGCTACGAAGCGCCGAACATGCTGGCGCTGAACTTCCTGCTGCGCGACTCGCTCGGCGGCGGCGGCAGCGAGAGCCTGAAGACCGACGCGCAGGGCAAGACGCACGGGCTCGGACTGCTCGAGATCGAAGTGGACCGCTGACGGGCGCTGGCGCGCCGGCACCGTTCGCCAGCCAGTGGGTTCGGCGCCCTGGCCGGAGCGATGGTCGAGGATTCCGCCTGCTCCGTGCCCCTTTTCGGGGGGTCCCTGCCATGCAGGTGTGACTCCTCCGTCTCCGCACGACCGACTCTTCCACTTCGTCTTCCGACACCAAGCGCACCTCGCGACCTGGCTGGCCACCGCCTTGCCTGCAGCGATCGCCCTGGCCCTCGACTGGAGCAGCCTGGCTCCGGCCAGCGAACGCCTGCCCGGGCTGGGGCTGCGTTCCCACTTCGCCGATCTCGTCTTCACGGTGCGCCTCACCGGTGGCACCGACCAGCTCTGGCTGGTGATCGAGCACAAGGCGTGGCCGGACCCCGGGGTGCAGGGCCAGCTGCTGCGCTACCTCGTGCACCTGCGGCGCGCCGCCGTGCGACGCTCCGAGGCGCCGCCGCTGTGTGCAGCAGTCCTCCTGCAACACGGAGGAGCCATGCCCGAACAGGACGATGCGTTCCCCGGGCTACCGGCAGCTCCATGGCGCGATGCGCTGCTCGCCCTGCAGCCACGTCTGCACGTCGTCGTCGACGACCTCAGCGGCTGCAGCGAAACCCAGCTTCGCCGGAGCGGCCTCACCGCACTCGCCCAGCTGGCCTTGCTGTGCCTCGAGTTCCTGCCGCGTTGCCAGGGCGACGAGGCCCTCAAGGCCATCGCTCGCTGGGGCGACCTGCTGCGCGCCGTCGAAGA
This sequence comes from Planctomycetota bacterium, assembly GCA_016793305.1. The sequence goes on along the minus strand of JAEUHU010000076.1, from coordinate 5,301 downwards.
GGCCGCCGGGCCGCCCCTGGCGGACGACGCCATCGACGCCATCGGCTGGTATCTTCTCGAGGTCACCGACGTCGGACTCGACACCCTGCAGATGGCCTTCCAGAAGCACTTGACGCAATACCGGAGTCCGATCATGAGCACCGCCGAACGAATCCGTCAGGAGAGTCTCCGTCAGGGTCTGAGTCAGGGTCTGAGTCAGGGTCTGAGTCAGGGCCTGAGTCAGGGCCTCAGCCAAGGGCTCTGTCAGGGCCGGGCCGCCACCCTGGAACGGCTGCTGCGGCGACGCTTCGGGCCACTTGCCGAAGCGACCGTCGCCCGCCTGCAGACCGCCACCACCGACGAACTCGACCGCTGGACCGACCGCCTGCTGGACGCCGCGAGCCTCGACGCCCTGTTCGCCGACTGACGGATGCAGCGAGCGGCGGGAAGCGCTACGAACGCGGCATGTCCTCCGTGCTCGAGTCCCTCCGCGAACGGGCCCGCCGACGTCGCGCCCGCATCGTCCTGCCCGAGACGGCCGATCCCCGCACCCAGGAAGCGCGCCGGCTGCTCGAAGCCCATGGCCTCTGCGACGTGGTATGGGTCGACGACCCGCGCATCGACCCGAGGTTGCCGGAGGTGGCGAGGCTGCTGCACACACGCCGCAAGCACAAGGGTCTGGGCGAAGCCGAGGCCCTGTCGCTGGCGGCACAGCCGGTGATGTTCGGTGCCGGACTCGTCGCACTCGGCCACGCCGACGCCGGCGTCACCGGCGCCTGCCACGCGACCGCCGACGTGATCCGAGCCGGCCTGTTCTGCCTCGGCACCGCAGCGGCGATCCCCCTGGTGTCGTCGATGTTCCTGATGGTGCGCGGCGACGAAGTGCTGTCGTTCGCCGACTGCGGCGTGGTGCCCGAGCCGGACAGCGACCAGCTGGTGCACATCGCCGCGGCGACCGCGCAGAACCACCAGCGCTTCACCGGGCAGCCGCCGCGGGTCGCGTTCCTGTCGTTCAGCACGCGCGCCAGCGCCGAGCACGGCAAGGTCGAGAAGGTGCGCAGCGCGGCGGCGAAGTTCCGGGCGGCGTTCCCGCAGTTCGCCAGCGACGGCGAGCTGCAGTTCGACGCCGCCTACGTGCCGTCGGTCGCCGCGCGCAAGTGTGCCGACAGTCCGCTGCAGGGCCGTGCCAACGTCTTCGTCTTCCCCGACCTCGACGCCGGCAACATCGCCTACAAGCTGACCGAGCGCCTCGGCGGGTTCGCCGCCTACGGCCCGCTGCTGCAGGGCCTCGCGAAGCCGTATCTCGATCTGTCGCGCGGCTGCAAGGCCGAAGACATCGCCGGCGTCGCCGTCATCGCCAGTGCGATGCTCGACTGACGCCGGCGGAACGGGCGGTCAGAGCCAGCCGCCGATCGTCGTGCGGACCGCGTTCGAGATCGTCACGCCCCAGGCGTTGACCGGCGGGTCCACGACCAGGAACTGCGACCAGAGCTGCAGCCCGATCAGGGACGTGCTGTTCGGGAACGTGAACGGCACGTTCAAGGCGCCAGAGGAGTTGGCCGGGAGGTTGGCCGTGACGCTCGGGTCGATGCGCAGGACGCAGCCGGGCGCCCCCTCGGGAGCCAGGTTGTAGGGCAGCGGGTTGCCCTCCCAGTCGACGTTGTCGAAGCCGAAGCCGATCACGCACAGCGCCGAGGCCGGGGCGTTGACGAGGCGGTAGGTGGCGGTCGAACCGATCGTCGGCGTGCCGGTCGCGGTGTGCACCGGCGTGCCGTTGCTGCCCGCACAACCCGCACCGAGCAGGCTCACGAGCGAGCCAGGGACGAAGTTGTCCCAGGTGGCCATCGCGGCCTCGATGCGATCCCAGACCAGTTCGAGCTCCGCGTCGCACATCGCGTTGCGGCCCGAGACCTCCTGGACGGCGAAGTCGTAGTTGAACACGCCGAACGTGTACTCACGCGGCTGCAGCACGCCCGACGCGTTCTTGAACGGCACGCGCATCCAACCACCTTCGGCGAAGTAGTAGTGCTGGGTGCCGGTGTTCCAGGCGATGCCGCCCGGCTTGTAGGCGATCTGCAGCGCGCTCTTGAAGGCGTCGCGCACGGTCGTCGGCAGGCCGAGCGTGACCGCGTGGGCGTCGATGCGGTCGCCGAGGTCCTCGGTGCCCCACGACGGGAACGACAGGCTCTCCGCCATCAGGTCGTAGAAGGTGTCGCGCTGGCTGCCGAGGTAGCCGTTGGCGACCTGCTCGTGGAGCTGGGCCAGGTCGCGCAGCGTCATCTGGTTCTCGTTGTCCGGACCTTCACAGCCGATCGTGAAGTTGATGTCGGTGCTGGGCATGCCGAGCACGGTCGCGGTGGCGTCGATGCTGGTCAGGCCGAAGTGGTTGGACACCGCCAGCGTCGACATGTTGTCGGAGTTCTCCATCATCGTGCGCAACAGCGTCGACAGCGTCTGGTTGGAGCCGGGCACGCCGCACGACGAAGGCTTGTTGATCAGCGTCGACAGGGACACCGTGCCGTTCAGCACGCGCCGCATCGCGTGCACGTGGTAGAGCGTCTTCATCGTGCTGGCGGGCTCGAACACCGTGTCGGGCCGCATCGAGGCCAGGATGGGTCCGTTGATCTCCTTCAGGAAGAAGCCGTAGTCGCCGAGCGCGCCGTTGGCAGCACCATAGAACTCCTGGCGGACCGCCTTCTCCAGCGTGTTGGCGTTGTCGACCATCACGACGTTGAAGCGAGAGCCGGCCAAGGTGAAGTGGCGCTCGACGTCGATGATCCTGCCGATGTTCTGCTGCAGCATCTCGGTCAGCGCCGACGAGGTCAGGTCGTGGGCCCACCACCAGCCGAAGCCGGTGTTCTGCATCAGGATCACGTCGTAGCTGTCGCTGCCGTTGCGCTCGAGGCCGTAGATGCGGAAGCCGGTCGAGTTGACGGTGCTGGCGAGGGTCGCGGCGGAGAGACCGTAGTAGTACGACCAGCTGCGCGCGTCGGCGCCGGTGTTGCTGATCATCACCGTCGTGAAGCGGTCGCCGGCACCCGTCGTGTAGCGGTCGAGGCTGGTGAGGCGCGCGTTGTTGTTGTTGACGTTCGTCGTCACCTGCGCGCTGGTCTGGTTCGTGTACCACCACCATGCCTTCGCATCGGCGCCGGTGTTGCTGATCATGATCGCGGCGTAGCGAGTCGTGCCGTTGTCGTCGTAGGTCTCGACGTCGACCAGCCGCGCGTTGTTGGCGTTGATCGTGTTGACCAGCTGCGTGTAGGTGACGCCGTACGTGTACCACCAGGCCTTGGCGTAGGCGCCGCTGTTCGGCACCGCCGCGACCGTGAACGTCCACGGCGACGTCGACTCGATCTCGAGGTCGGTCAGACGCCAGCCGTCGTTGATCAGCGCCGTGACGTCTGCGGCCGACTGGCCGGGCGCCCAGAAGGTGCCCGTCGGAGTCTGGCGATCCCGGTCGTCCTGGGCCGGGAGGAGGGCCGCGGTGGCGGCGAGAGAGGTGAGCAGAAGCGTTCTCATGGTGAATTCCGGGGGTTGGATTCGCGGTCCGCACGCGGCGGCCGCCTCGTTGCCCTGGACGGATCCCCGCCCGTTCGCCGCCGTGACGCGCCGCGGCGGAAAACCCAGGGCCTACCCCGAGAAAGAACCTGCTCGGAACGGGTGCTACGCTTCCCCCGAACCGCCGTGATCGACGACACCCTCGTCCTGGCCCAACGCGCCGCTTCGGGCGACGAACAAGCCCTCGCCACCCTGCTGGCGCGCCACCTTCCCGCCGTGCGCGCCTACGTGCGTGCCCACATGGGGCCCCAGCTGCGCGCCCACGAATCGTCGTCGGACCTGGTGCAGTCGGTCTGCCGCGAACTGCTCACCCACCAGGAACGCTTCCAGTTCCCCGGCGAGCAGCAGTTCCTGGCGTGGCTCTACACGACCGCCCGCCGCAAGATCAGCAACCGGGCGCGCGACCTCGGCCGCGAGAAGCGCGACGCGCGCCGCGAGGTCGGGGGACTGGGTGAGTCGGCGCTGGCCGAACTCGGCGCCGCCTACGCCCAGGTCTCGAGCCCGTCCGGCCGCGCCCTGCGCGCCGAGGAGATCGCGCGCCTCGAAGCGGCGATCGACCAGTTGCAGCCCGAACAGCGCGAGGTCGTGACGCTCGCCCACCTGGCCGGGCTGTCGCGAGCCGAGATCGCCGTCCAGATGGGCAAGACCGAGGAAGCGGTGCGTTCGCTGCTCCACCGGGCGAAGGCCCGGCTGGCGATCCTGCTCGAGGACGGCTTCGGCGGCTGAGGATCGCCCGGTCGCGCAGGGGACCCGTTCTCAGCTCGCCTGGACGCGGTCGCGCAGTCGCAGCTGGCCGCAGGCGGCCTCGGCGTCGGGCCCGCTCGAATCGCGGATCGTCGCCAGGATGCCGCGGCTCTTCACGGCGCGCACCATCGCGATGATGCGTTCGCGGCTCGGCGCCTTGAACGGCAGCCCGTCGACCGGGTTGTAGACGATGAAGTTCACGTAGCCACGCACGCCCTGCAGCAGCGTGCACAGTTCGTCGACGTCCTGGTCCCCGTCGTTGACGCCTTCCAGCATCGTCCACTCGATCTGCACCGGCGTGCCGACCTCGCGCGCGTAGGCGTCGGCGGCCGCGGCGATCTCGGGCAGCGGGTCCTTGTGCGCGCGCGGCAGCAGTTCGCGGCGCTTCTGTTCGTTGGCGCTGTGCAGCGACCACGCGAGGCACGGCTTGACCGCGAACTGGCGCATGCGTTCGAGCGGCTTCACGCCGCCGACCGTCGAGAACGTCTGCTTCTTCGGCGAGATCAGCACCTCGTCGCGGATCCGCGCCACGGCGGCCATCACGTTGTCGAGGTTGTGCGACGGCTCGCCCATGCCCATGAACACGATCCGGTCGATGCGCATCACGCGCCGCGCGTGCACGATCTGCTCGACGATCTCGTCGGTCGACAGGTGGCGCTCGACGCCGAACAGACCCGACGCGCAGAACCGGCAGCCGACCGCGCATCCGACCTGCGTCGACACGCAGCAGGCGCCGACCGGCATCGCCACCGTCTCGACCTTCTTGCCGTCGCGCAGCTCGAGCAGCAGCTTGACGGTGCCGTCCTTGGCGCGGGTCTCCGCGGCGAGCCGCGTCACCAGCCCCGCGTCGAGCCACTGCTGCAGGAACCCCTTCTCGTCGGTGGCGAGCCGCAGCCCGTGCTCGTCGAAGTCCTGCAGCGTCGGCGTGCGCCCCGCGGCGACGAGGCGGCGCGCCAGCAGCGCCTTGGCCTCGGGCAGGGCCTGCTGCAGGCCGGAGAGGCCCGAGCCGATCAGGGGTGC
>JAEUHU010000058.1 GCA_016793305.1 Planctomycetota bacterium | reverse complement strand
GTTCGGCGCCAACCTGTTGACCCATCCGCTGGCCTGGTACTCGGTCCGCACGCTGCTGCTGTCCTGGACGGTCGTCGAACTCGCGGTGCTGGCGGTCGAAACGGTCGTCTATCGCACCGTGACCCGGCTGCCGTGGGGCCGGGCGTTGCTGGCGGCGGGCCTCGCGAACGGCATCACCGCGGCCCTTTCGTTCGTGGTCTGAGCGAAGGACTGGCCGCTCGGGCCGGCAAGTGGGAACCTGCCAGGATCGTCGGCGTTCGCCGCGCCCTTTCCTCCGGAGGCTCCCGAATGCGTTCGTCGCTTCGTGCACTCGTCGTCGCCACCGTGGTGGCATTCGTCCCCGACATCGTCGTGCCCGGCACCAGGGGCATCCAGGTGGTCACCCGGCTCGACCTCGGTCCGCTCGCCGACAAGGTCCAGCTCGCCTACGAAGTGCAGAAGGGCGACACGCTGACCGCGATCGCACGCGACCGGCTCGGCGACGAGAAGCGGGTGCCCGACCTCGTCGCGGCCAATCCCGGGATCGATCCGGACAAGCTGGCGATCGGCAAGCTGCTGTGGTTGCCGGCCAAGGACCCGGCGGTGAAGGACGCGCCGCACCTGCTGGTGTCGATGCCACCGAACCGCGACATCGGCTACCCCGTGCAGCAAGGCCAGCCGCTGCCGCTCTCGCGCTACTCGGGCCACACGCTGCTGCTGGTGCCGAGCGACCTGCTCGCCGAGGCGACGGGCAAGGACCGCAAGGCGCGCGAGCAGGCGATGGCACAGCCGCGCATCCAGCGCCTCGAGGCCAGCGGTTGCGGCACCACCGTCCAGGACCGTTCGCCCGTGCACCGCGCCGAGGTGACCGTGCAGGTGTTCACCGACAAGGACGGCAAGCTCGCGGTGCGCACGGCGATCGTCTGGTGTGGCGCCGACGGCAAGCCGTTGCCGGTCGACGAACACGGCAACCCGAAGCCGCCGGCCCCGAAGGAAGGGGCGCTGTTGCTGGTGCTGGCCTTGCTCGGCGGCGGGTTCCTGGTCTGGCGCGGGCGCGATCGCGCACCACAGCTGGCGTTGGCCTGATGGTGCCGAGCCTCGGGCTCTGGTTCGCCGTCGTCGCCGCGGCCCTGGCCACGGCGGTCGCCGCGTCGCTGGCGCCGTTGTGGGTCTACGCGCTGTCGTTGGCGGGGTTCGGGCTCCCGCACGTGCTCGCCGAGCTGCGCTACGTGGACGAACGCTTCGCGGCGCGGATGCCTTCGTCGCTGCGCACCCTGCTGGTCGTGCTGCTGCTGGCAATCGCCGGCGTGCGGGTGCTCGGGCTCGGCGGGGTCGGTGGCAGCGAGTTGCGCCTTGGCCTCGAGCTGGCGTTCGGGGCCACGCTGGTGGCGGTGCCGATGCTGGTCGGACGCGGGCCGGCGCGCTGGCTCGGCGGTCTGGTCGCGGCCAGTCTCGGGCTCGGCCTCGCGGTGGCGCCGAGCGTCACCCTGGTGCTGTTCGCGTTCCTGCACAACCTGACCCCGGCGGGCCTGCTGGCCGAACGGCTGCGTGGCCGTGCGCGCCAGAAGGCGCTGCTGGGCTGTGCCATCGCCATGCTCGTCGTGCCGCTGGCGATGGTCACGCTGTCGCCGGCTCCGCTGGTGCTCGACGGGCCGCTCGACACCGGCGTACTCGACGCGCACCTGCCGGTGTTCGTGCCGGGGCCGTGGCTCGGCGGCCCGTTCGCCGATCGCATGTTCGCCGTCGCCGCGTGGCTGCAGTGCGTGCACTACGCGCTGGTGCTGCACGTGCTGCCGCGCCTCGGCGCCGGCGACGTCGAGCCCAGGCCCCTGCTGCCGTGGCCGGCGCCGCGTGCGTTCGCCGGGCTGCTGCTGCTGCTCGGCGGTGCCATGGCGCTCGCCTTCGTCGCTGGCTTCGGGACGGCGCGCGCTTGCTACGGCGTGTTCGCCGCCGTGCACGCCTGGCTCGAGCTGCCGGTGCTGGTGTTGGCCACCGCGAGGTTCGCGCCACGCGACTCGCTGCGGGTCCAGGTGGCGTGACGTCGCGCCGCGGCACGGCCCACGTCGCGTGGGTGGCGCGCCCAGCAGCCGGCACCGGTCAGCCGACCAGCACCTGCACGGCCAGCTGCGGTGGGCTCTCCAGCACCTTCTTCACGGCACAGCTGTTGGCGGCCTGCACGACGGCGGTGCGGTACTTCTCGGGGAAGCTCGGCGGCACGTGGATCGCGAGCTCGATGCCGAGCACGCGCTTCGTCGTCGCGTCGCGTGTGAACGTCTGCGACAGGCTCACGCCGTCGAGCGGGATGCCGCGGCCGGCGCAGAACTCCAGCACGTAGAAGCCGGCACAGGTCGCGAGCGACACGAAGAAGAGGTCGAGCGGCGACGGCGCCGAGCCGTCGCCACCGGCCTTCACCGGCTGGTCGGTCGTCACGGTGTGGCCGTGGATCGCGGCGGTGACCTTCTTGCCGCCGGGGAACGCCACGTCGATGCGTGGCCCTTGCAGGATGTCGCCCATGGTCAGCTTGTCGCGGGGATGCAGCTGGGACGGAAGGTGCCGTCGGGAATTGCACACTGGGCCCCACTGCGGGTCGCCCGACCCGCGCAACCGCCCGCGCCACGCGATTTCCGGGTCGGCCGTCACACGCGCGGGGGCCGCGGTCGTCAAGGGTTCGCCGGCCGGGTGGCCGGGCCGAGACCGACCATGACGACGACCAACACCCCTTCCCCGACTCCGACCGAGATCGCTGCGGCGCGTGCGCAGCTGCACGAGTTCGCGGCGCACTACGACTACGACACCGGCTACCTCGAGAACCTGCTCGACCGGTCGCCGGCCGCCCACGCGACGTTCGCCGCGGCGATGGGCATGTCGCACCACCGTGCCGTGCTGCCGGTCGACGTGCACATGGTGGCGCGCCTCGCCACGCTGCGCGCCGACGACTGCGGCGCGTGCACCCAGCTCAACCTGCGCATGGCCGTCGAGGCCGGCGTCGACCGCGAGCTGCTGCGCACCGTGCTCGAGCGGCCGGAGGCGTTGCCGCCGGTGCACCGCCTCGCCTACGAGCACGCGCAGACGGTCGTGCGCGGCGAGAACGGCGATCCCGAGGTCGTGCGCGCGCTGGAGAAGGCGCTCGGCAGCGCGGCGTTCGCCGAACTCTGCGTGGCGATCGTCGGCTCGCGCATCTACCCGGCGCTGAAGCGGGCCCTCGGCCAGGAGCACGCTTGTCGCGTGCCGAGCCTCGACTTCTGATGGACGTCGCGATGGCCACCGACGCCGCATTCGCCGCCGAACGCTCCTACCTGACGCAGCTCGCCTACCGGCTGCTCGGGTCGGTGCAGGACGCCGAGGACGTCGTGCAGGAGGCGTGGCTGCGCTGGCAGGAGACGGGCCGACCGGTGCTCGAGGTGCCGCGGGCGTGGTTCACCCGCGTCGTGTCGCGGCTCTGCCTCGACCGCCTGCGCGCGGCCGAACGGCGGCCCGAGCGCTACTTCGGCGAGTGGCTGCCGGAGCCGTGGATCGAGCCCGCCCCGAGCCACGAGCTCGACGAGACGCTGTCGCAGGCACTGCTGCAGACGCTGCAGCGCCTGTCGCCCGGCGAGCGCGCGGTGTTCCTGTTGCACGACGTGTTCGGCTACGAGTTCCAGGAGGTCGCGGCGATGCTCGACCTGGAGCCGGCGAACGCGCGCCAGCTCGCGGTGCGGGCCCGGCAGCACCTCGGGCCGCTGTCGGCGACGTCGAAGCGACCGGGATCCCGTCCGGCGGCAGAACAGGTCGAGCGGCTCGGCCACGCGTTCTTCGCAGCGCTCCGCGGTGGCGACGTCGACGGGTTGCGCGGCTTGTTGCGCGAGGACGTCGTGCTGCGCTCCGACGGCGGCGGCAAGGTCAGCGCCGTGCACTATCCGCTGCGTGGTGCCGACCGCGTGGTGCGCTTCTTCGACCGGCTGCTGGTGCGCACCGGTTGGCATCGAGAGCAGCGGGTCGAAGCGCGCTGGTGGAACGGCGCCCCCGGCTTCCTGCTGTTCGGGCCCGGCGACCAGCTGGTCGGCGCCTACCAGTTCGAGGTCGAGGACGGCCGGGTCGCGCGCATCCTCGTGCAGCGCAACCCCGACAAGCTGCGCGGCTTCTTCCGTCGCTGAGCGGTGATCGGGGCGCGAGGCCAGCCGAGGCCTGGTCGGCCCGGCGACCGGTCTCGTCGTGCAGCAGTCAGGCTTCGGGGTCGCCGCCGAGCAGCTTGGCGATGGCGAGCACGGAGTTCCAGTTGCGCGCGGTGACGGGCGAGCCGACGGCCCGGTCGAGCACCGCGGTCGTCAGCTTCGCGCGCGCGACGCCCGAGGCGAAGTCGATCGCCAGGGCACCGGCGTGCAGCGCGACCCGCTCGCCGGCGGTGCAGTAGGGCTGCAGCGCTCCGGGCACGGGCTTGCCGGGCGACGTGCGGGCGAACGCGAGGTGCAGCAGGTTCGGGCGCTCGGCCGCGGCGTCGGCGAACGGCGGCGAGGTGGCGGCCGTGCGCCAGGCCTTCGCCGACAGCACGACCACCGGCACCTGCAGGTCGCCGTGCTCGGCCAACGCGTTCGCCAACCGATCGGCCAGGCCGTCGCAGGAGCCAGTGGCGGTGAACACCAGGTTGCCGCTCTGCACGTAGGTCGCGACGTCGCGCCAGCCGAGGCGCTCGGCGACGGCGCGCAGCTCGGCCATCGGCAGCTTGTTCCTGCCGCCGACGTTGACGCCGCGCAGCAGGGCGACGAAGCGGCCGGGCTTCGCGTCAGCGGTCCGCGGCGCGCGCTTCGTCGCCACGGCGGCTCACTTCGCCTTGGCCAGCGACTTCTTCGTCTGCGCGCGGCTCGCCTTGACGATCGCGTCGGCGCCCTTCGGGTCGGCCTGCATCTCGAGCAGCGCCTGCAGCATCAACGGCACCACGATCGTCGCGTCGGACTCGACGACGAACATCGGCGTGTCCTGCGTCAGCTTGTCCCAGGTGATCTTCTCGTTCGGCGTGGCACCTGAGTACGAGCCGTAGGACGTCGTCGAATCGCTGATCTGGCAGAAGTAGGCCCAGGGCTTCACCGGCTCCTGCAGGTCGTACTTGATCGACGGCACCACGCAGATCGGGAAGTCGCCGGCGATGCCGCCGCCGATCTGGAAGAAGCCG
>JAEUHU010000012.1 GCA_016793305.1 Planctomycetota bacterium | reverse complement strand
GTCGTCAGGTCGATCACCGGCTGGTTGCCGCCGTGGTGACCGAACTTCATCTTGTAGGTCTTGCCGCCGAACACGTGGCCGAGGATCTGGTGGCCGAGGCAGATGCCGAACACTGGCAGCTTCCTGGTCAGCACCTTGGCGGCGTCGATCGCGTAGCGGCAGATGGCCGGATCGCCGGGGCCGTTGCTGAGGAACACGCCGTCGGGCTTGTACTCGAGCACCTTCTCGGCCTTGGTCTCCGCCGGCACCACGGTGACGTCGAGGCCGCAGGCAGCCAGCGACCGCAGGATGTTGCGCTTGGCGCCGAAGTCGTAGGCGACGATGTGCAGGCGCTTGCCCCTCTTCGAGCCGGGGCTCGGCGCCTTCGGGCTCAACTTCGACTCGTAGCCGCGCTCCCAGCGGTAGGCCTCGGGCGTGGTGACCTTCAGCACGTGGTCGACGTCGGCGACCTTCGGCGCCTTGCGCACGCGTTCGACCAGCTGCGCGTCCGACGACGTCGTGTCGCGCGTGATCAGCACGCGCTGCTCGCCGGTGTCGCGGACCTTGCGCGTCAACAGGCGGGTGTCGATGCCTTCGATGCCCGGCACGCCGTGTTGGGCGAGGTAGTCGGACAGCTCCATCGCCGAGCGGAAGTTGCTGGCGCGTTCACAGGCTTCGCGCACGACCAGTGCCGACAGCCACAGCTTCGTCGACTCTTCGTCCTCGCTGGTGACGCCGTAGTTGCCGATGTGCGGCTGCGTCAGCAGCACCGTCTGACCGCGGTACGAGGGATCCGTCAGGATCTCCTGGTAGCCGATCATCGACGTGTTGAAGACCAGCTCACCGATCGAGTCGGTGGCGGCACCGAAGCCCCGACCGAGAAGAACGGTGCCATCCTCGAGGACGAGGCGGGCGGGAGGTCGAGCGACCGGCGTTTGGGCCGGTGCGGGGGGCTTGGATGTCAACGTGGCGTGGGCGGCGGAGCCGTCCTCCGATTGATTTGCGACGCGAGATAGCCGGCTCCGAAACCGTTGTCAATGTTGACCACGGCGACGCCGGCGGCACAGGAATTCAACATGGTCAGCAGGGCCGAGAGTCCGCCGAAGTTGGCGCCGTAGCCGACGCTGGTCGGCACTGCGATCAGCGGCCGGTCGAGCAGGCCGGCGAGCACCGAGGGCAGGGCTCCCTCCATGCCGGCGACGGCGATCACGACCTCCGCTCGACGGATCGCGTCGATGCGGCGCAGCAGCCGGTGCAGGCCGGCGACGCCGACGTCGGGGAACGTGTCGACGTGGTTGCCGGCGAGGCGCAGGGTCACCACGGCCTCTTCGGCGACCGGCAGGTCGGCCGTGCCGGCCGCGACCACCGCGACGCGTCCGACCTGCGGCAGGTCGGCGGGCGCCACCGTGAGGCAGCGCGCGCGTTCGTGGTACTGCGCCGCGGGCAACACCGCGCGCACCGCGTCGGCGTGTGCTCCGCTGGCGCGGGTCATCAGCAGCCGATCGGCGCGCGACAGGATCTCGACGGCGATCGCCGCGGCGTCGGCCGGTGTCTTGCCCTGGCAGAACACGACCTCGGGGAAGCCGCAGCGGCGGTTGCGGTCGTGGTCGATCGTCGCGAAGCCGAGCTCGCCGATGCCCTCGGGCTGCGCCGCGCGCGCGTGGGCGTTCGCGTCGCCGAGGCGCACCAGCGCCTGGTCGACGCTGCACGCGCCGTCGCGCACGGCGGCGAGCAACTGGCGCAGATCGAGCGGAGGATCCGGTGGGTGGGTCACGGTCGGGTTCGGCGACGCATGGTCGCCGAGGCGGGCGTGCGGGTCCACCTCGGACCTCCGGGCCGTGGGCGCGCTCTGCCCCTCTGGCTCAGGCGTTGGTGCCGGCCGGGCGGACCAGCGGGCCGCCGAAGCGGGACTTCGGCGGGTTGGCGACGCTGATGCGCATCGCCTTGCCGTCGAGCTCCTTGCCCTGCAGCGTCTGCATCGCGGCCGCGGCGGCGGCGTCGGAGTCGAGATCGAGGAACGCGAAGCCGCGCGAGATGCCGGCGTCGCGGCTCATCACCAGGCTGACCTTGGCGACCGGGTGGCCGGCTGTGGCGAACGCTTCGCCGAGCGCTGCGGAGGTGGTGGTGGTGGAGAGATTGCCGACGTGGAGTCGATGGTTCATTCGGGATCGGAGGCAGCGTCGCTGCGCGAGAAAGGGCCCCAGTCGACGTGACGGAGACCCGAGAGGATGGATCCACCGTTCGGTCGGCACCGGGACGTCCGGTGGCGATCGAGGCGGCGACAACGCATCCGAGCTTTCGCAACGACGCGCCTTCCAACCGTCCGACGCCGGCGGGGTCCAGTCGCGGGACGCGACCGCGGCCACGATCGGCGCCGTCCTGCGCAAGGTAGTCGCTCGCACAGGGCCCCACCAGCCTGGTTTCCAGCTGGCGGCGCATTCCTGCGCTCTTTCCGCCGCTGGCTCAGCGCGTTTTCGCCTTGCCGCCGGCTTGCGGAGTCGCGATCGCGTCGAGGTCGAGGCCGTCGCGGGCGCCGGCGCGGAACCGGATCGTGCCGAGGCCGGCGATCATGGCCCCGTTGTCGGCGCACAACGACAGGTCCGGCAGCACGAGGCGCAGCGTGCGCAGCTGGCGGTCCTCGGCGAGCCGTTGCCGCAGGAGACGGTTCTTGGCGACGCCGCCGCCGATGCACAGCGAACGCACGGGCAGCCGTTCGGCGGCGCGCCGCAGCTTGGTCACCAGCACCGAGACCACGGCCTCCTGGTAGCTGGCGGCGAGGTCGGCGAGGCGCTGGCCGGTCGGTGGTTCGATCGGGCCCTGGCCCGAACCCTGTGGCCGCAGCGTGTAGAGCAGCGCCGTCTTCAGGCCCGAGAACGAGAAGTCGAGCGAGTCCGGGCCGAGCAGCGTGCGCGGCAGCTCGAACGCGCGCGCGTCGCCTCCGGCAGCGGCCGCTTCGATCGACGGGCCGCCGGGGTAGGGCAGGCCGAGCAGGGCCGCCCCCTTGTCGAGCGCTTCGCCGGCCGCGTCGTCGCGGGTCGTGCCGAGCCGTTCGCTGCGGCCGGGCTCGTGCAGCACGTAGAGCGCGGTGTGGCCGCCCGAGGCGACCAGCGCCAGCGCCGGCAGCGGCATCGTCGGCTCGGCGAGCAGGCCGGTGTGCACGTGGGCCTGCACGTGGTCGACGCCGACCAGCGGCACGCCGAAGCGGAACGCCAGCGCCTTCGCCGCGGCGAGGCCGACCAGCAGGCAGCCGATCATGCCGGGGCGGTGCGTGACGGCGATCGCGTCGAGTTCGCCCGGCGTGACGCCGGCCTCGGCGAGCGCTTGCGCGACGATCGGCAGGATGCGTTCGGTGTGCGACCGGCTGGCGACCTCGGGCACCACGCCGCGCCAGCGCTGGTGCAGCGCGATCTGGCTGTGCACGACGTTGCTGCGCACGACGTGGCCGTCCTCGACGACGGCGGCGGCCGTCTCGTCGCAGGAGGTCTCGATGCCGAGCACGCGGAGGGTCACGCG
>JAEUHU010000574.1 GCA_016793305.1 Planctomycetota bacterium | reverse complement strand
CACGATCTCGAGGTAGAGCGGGCCGGTGTAGCCCGGGGGCACCGTCTCGAAGCGGCCGCAGCGATCGGCCAGCAGGCGGGTGAACAGGTCGAGGCGGCCGGTCGACGACTTCGGGTTGGCGCGGATCAGGTGCGGCAGCGGTTCGGCGATGCGCTCGAGCAGCGGGATGATGTAGCAGTGCCCCTTCTCGAGCACGGCGCCGTCGCCGAGGTCGAAGGTGTAGAGCGTCATCTCCTCGAGCCGGTCGGCGACGCGCACGTTCTCGGGCAGGAAGCCGGATCGCACCCGGTGGCCGCGGGCTGCGAGGCGCAGGTCGAGCGAACTCGGCTGGATCTGCGTCGGGGCGATGGCGGGGCTGGCGGCGAGCGCGCCGCGCGCGATCAGCTTCTGGATCTGCTGGTAGACGAGGATGCCGTCGGTCACGTCCGTGAGGCTAGCCAAGGGTGGGGCTCCTTTCCCGTGCTTGTTGCCCGGCACGGGTCGAGGAATTCCGACGACCCCCGTTCGATCCGGCGGTCGCGCATCGCTGCTCTTGGTGAGGCCACCATGACCCAACTCAATCGCCGCGACGTGTTCCGGGTCGCCGCCGCCGGTGCCGCGACCGCGGGCGCCGTCCGGGCTGCCACCGCCGGGAACTCTCCCTCCGTTCCGTCGAACCGATCGCTCCGCCGCGACCTCGCCGCCGCGGCGCTGCGCGGCGGCCTGCCGGGCAGCCTGCTGGGGCTGTCGCCGGTGCTCTCGGTCGCCGTCCAGGGCTGTCGGTCCTGGAGCCGCGACGTGCTGCTGACGCTGCCGGACGGGCGGACCGGGCTCGTCGCCCTCGACGCGACCGGGCTGGCGCTGGCCGCCGCGGCCCAACTCGCCAAGCAGCCCCTGTTCGCCCGGCTGTGGGGCCACGAAGTCGCCGCCGAACAGGGCCTCGGGCGGTTCGCCGGCGCGCTGCTGGCGGTCGATCCGACCGACCTCGCAGGCCTCGACCCGGCGATGGAGGTGTGAACCGATGACCCTCGCCGCCTTCCTGACCGCATCGACCGAATTCGGGGCCCTGGTCGGTTCCGTCCGCCAGCAGACCCGCGAGCGCAAGGTGTTCGTCACCGCGTTCGACCATCGCATCGACGCCGAACGCACCGGCCCCGAGGAACTCGGGCGCACCGGCATGCCGCTCAAGAAGCAGCGGCACGGCGTGTTCACCACCACGAAGCCGATCGACCGCGCGACCCCGCTGCTGCACAAGGCCCACGCGCTCGGCGCGGTGTTCACCAGCTGGGACCTCGAGTGCTACCGCATCCCGCCGGCTGGCGGCGGGCCACGCGGCGTCAACGAGGAGAATCACTGGACGGTGACGCTGAAGGGGGCGCGGATCGCCGCGATCCGCACGTTCCTCGCCAACGTGCGGGTGCCGGCGAACGCCGCCCTGCCCGAGTACGAGGAGATCGACTGGACCTACGACTCGATCCAGTACGAGTGGGAAGCCCTGACCGGCAGTTCGAAGTCCCCCGGCGAGGTCGCCAAGACGACGAGCCCGGCGTTCCCCGGCGATTTCACCAAGCAGAGCCTCGACAAGTTCGCCGAGGTGGTCGTTGCGGCGGTGGCGAAGAAGTTCGGCGACGCCGCGAAGAAGGAGATCTCCGATTTCCTGAAGAAGGACGGCAAGAACCTGCTGAAGGAACTGACCAAGGACTGAGCCATGGCACTCACCGCATACCTGACGTTGAAGAAGGGTGGCCAGCTCGTGCAGGGCTCGTCGCGCTTCAAGGACCGCGAGGGCCAGATCCTGGTGATCGGCCTTTCCCACGAAGTGACCAGCGCCCGCGACGACGCCGGCCACCCGACCGGCAAGCCGAAGCACCGTTCGATGGTGATCCAGAAGGACATCGACCGCAGCTCGCCGATCCTCTACCAGGCGCTGATCGACAACGTGCCGTTCGACGACTGCGAGATCGAGTTCACGCGCTTCTCGCCGGTCGGCGGTGGGCAGGAGATCCACGCCAAGATCGAGCTGACCGGCGCGCGCATCAGTTCGATCCGCGGGATCATGCCGAATGCGGCCAAGCCGGAGAACGGCGCCATCCCCGAGTACGAGGAGGTGACGCTCGCCTACCAGACGATCGAGTGGAAGTGGCTCGGCAAGGACGTCGACGACACCGACACCAACTACGAGGAGGCGAACTGCGACTTCTCGGCCGACACGCCGTCGTGGCTCGACCACTTCCAGAACCTGTTCACCAAGGCGATGGAGGCCGGTGGTGGGGCTGCCGGCAAGGCGGCGGCGAAGGCCCTCGACGAGGCCGTGAAGGGAGCGGTCGTCGAGGAGGAGCCGAAGTAGCCGCGGCCGCGCTCAGCGCGGCTCGACAGCCAGCTCGTCCTGCGCCACCGCGGTGGCGGCGTACTCGGCCAGCGAGAAGCTGTCGACCGCGACCGCTTCGGCGCGCGCCACCTCTGCGTCGCGCACCAGCTGCCGCTCGGCGTCGCTGACGATGCCGCGTTCGACGGCCTGGTCGAGCAGCTGCTCGGGCCGGGCCTTCGGCAGGCGACCGGCGCGCACGGCGTCCTTCAGCTTCTTCAGCACCGGCTCGGCATCGGTGCACAGCTGCAGGGCGTGTTCGAGGCGACCGAGCGCCTCGTGCGGGTCGCTCGGTACGTGGATGCGGCCGGTGATGCGGTCGCGCTGCGGGCCGGGTTGCTGGAGTGCTCTGGCGAGGCGCTGGCCGGTCGCGTCGTCGGGGCCGGCACCAAAGCGCGTCAGTCGCGCCCAGAGGCCGCCGGGCAGGCCGAGCAGGCCGCCGAGGCCGGGCAGCCGCAGGTTGCGGTAGAGCCCTTCGCGCGCCTGCTGCATGCGGGCGAACGCGGTCTCGCAGGCCCAGCGCACCATCGGCAGGTCCTCGCGACGGTGGCCTTCGGCGGCGAAGCGCCGCAGGGCGGCGCTGGCGAGGAACAACCAGCTGAACCAGTCGGCGAACCGGCCGGTGATCTTCTCCTTGCGTTTCAGGTCGCCGCCGTAGGCGCCCATCGCCAGGTCGGCCAGCAGTGCGAACTCGGCGGACGCCCAGTTCAGGCGGCGCCAGAACGTGCGCGTCGGGCCACGTTCGGGCGACCAGGTCAGCAGGCCGCGGGTGACGCCGAGCAGCAGCGTGCGCACCCCGTTGCGCAGCACGTGGCCCAGGTGCGGCCAGAACGCGCGGTCGAACCCGATCCGGTCGCCGGTTGCGATCGCCTCGAGCTCGCGGAAGGCGTACGGGTGGCAGCGGATCGCGCCCTGGCCGAAGATCATCAAGGTGCGCGTCAGGATGTTGGCGCCCTCGACCGTGATGCAGATCGGCGTGCCGGCGTAGCCGTGCGCCAGCAGGTTGCGCGGCCCGCGCGAGATCGCCGCGCCACCGAGCACGTCCATGCCGTCGTTGATGACCTGGCGCCACAGCTCGGTCGTGTTGTACTTGGCGATCGCGGTGACGACGGCGGGCTGCTGGCCCGCGTCGAGCGCGCCGTTGACGTAGCGTCGCGCGGCTTCGAGCAGCCAGGCGCTGCCGGCGATGCGGGCGAGCGGTTCCTCGATGCCCTCGAAGCGCCCGATCGGCAGGCCGAACTGCTGCCGCACCGCGGCGTAGGCGCCGACCGCGCGCGCCACCAGCTGGGCCCCACCGGTCGCAGTCGCCGGCAGCGAGATGCCGCGGCCGGCGGCGAGGCACTCCATCAGCATCTGCCAGCCGCGGCCGGCACCCGCGGCACCGCCGAAGATCGTCTCCTCGAGCGGCACCAGCACGTCGCGACCGCTGGTCGGGCAGTTGTAGAACGGCACGCCCATCGGGTCGTGCCGCCGGCCGAGCACCACGCCCGGCGTGTTGGTCGGCACCAGGCCGCAGGTGATGCCGGGGAACGGGCCCTTGCCGAGCAGGTTCTCCGGATCGTGCAGCTGGAAGGCGAGGCCGAGCACGGTCGCCACCGCGGCGAGCGTGATGTAGCGCTTGTTCCACGACAGCCGCAGCCACAAGCGGCCGTCCTCACCGCGGAACACCACGCCGGTCGACGTGATGCCGCCGGCATCGCTGCCGGCCCCTGGCTCGGTGAGTGCGAAGCACGGCACCTCGGTGCCGTCGGCGAGGGCCGGCAACCAGCGTCGCTTCTGCGCATCGGTGCCGTAGTGGACCAGCAGCTCGGCCGGGCCGAGCGAGTTCGGCACCATCACGGTGATCGCGAGCGGCAGCGAGCGCGAGGCCAGCTTCTGCACCACGGCGCTGTTCGCCGACGCCGACATGCCGAGACCCCCGAACTCCTTCGGGATGATCAGGCCGAAGAAGCGCTCGCGCTTCAGGAAGCTCCACACCGCCGCGGGCAGGTCGCGCTGCTGGTGCACCTGCCAGTCGTCGGTCATCGCACAGGCCTTGGCGACCGGCCCGTCGAGGAAGCGGGCCTCCTCCTCGGTCAGGTCCGGGTAGTCGGCGGCGAGCAGCGCGCGCAGCGACGGCCGGCCGGAGAACAGTTCGCCGTCGAGCCACACCGTGCCGGCGGCGATCGCCTGCCGCTCGGTGTCGCTGATCGACGGCAGGAAGCCCGAACGGCGCAGCAGGCCGAGCACGCGGTTGCCGAGCAGGGCGCGGCGCAACGGCGGCACCGTCAGCACGACGCAGGGCAGCAGCAGCAGGGTCGCCAGCCACCACGAGGCGCCGAAGGTCCAGCAGCCGAGGCCCACCAGTGTGGTCCAAAGCCACATCGGCGCGCCAAGGTGGATCGCGCCGAGCAGCGCCACCGTGGCCACCGCCGTGATCGCAACGGGCGGCAGTCCGCCCAGTGCGCCGTAGTGCAGGAGTTCCATGTCGGTCTCTGCCCGCCGCTATCGGCATTCCGTGCACTCCCTCTAGTCGGGGGATTCGGCGCAGCTACCGGTGGTGCGCACGGCACCATGGCATCGTTGCCAAGCCGACGCCGCAGCGGGGTCGAGTGCGTCGCTCGCGCGGTGGACGGTCCCCGTGGCGCGGCGTCCGAGCGGTTCCTGAGCTTGGTCGCCCTGCGGGCGGGCGGGCTCAGAGTTCGCGGCCGTAGAACGTGTCGCAGCCATGGTGTCCGGTGGCGCCTTCCGGGCCGCAGCGCTGCACGAAGCCCGCTGCCCGGTAGAGGCGTTGGGCGGCGAGCATCTTGGCCGTGGTCTCGAGATAGCAGCGGCGGTAACCGGCGACGCGCATCTCGGCGAGCAGCAGCTCGAGGAGCGAGCGACCGAGCCCACGGCCGCGAGCAGGCGGCAGGAAGTACATCTTCCGCAGTTCGCAGGTCGCGGCCTCGGGTGTGGTGCCCTGCAGCCGCGCGAACCCAGCCCCGCCGAGCACCATCCCGGCGTGCTCGACCACGTAGTAGCGAGCGTCTCCGCCGGGGTAGCTGGCACGCATCGCCGACACCTCGGCGTCGTGGATCGCGAAGCCAGGGCCGCTGGCGCCGTGCTCCGTCATCACCGTGCGGATGATCGATGCGATGGCGGCGTCGTCGTGGCTGCGGATCGGCCGCAGGATCCAGGGCTGCTCGTCGTTCGGTTGGTTCGACATGGTGGACGCGGGGCTCCGTCAGTCCCCGAGCTCGGCGTGGATGCGTTTGGCGTCGCGCAGCACGCGATCCCACTGCATCGCGGGGCCCGGATCCTGCTTGTTCTTCTGTACGTGGAAGTGGCCGAGGATCCCGTCGAACGCGCGCAGCTCGGCTTCGGGCAGCGCGTGGGCGACCACGTTGCCGGCGGCGTCGCGCGGCACCTCGAGACGGATGCGTGGTAACACCGCGTGCAGGGCGGCGCACAGGTGGGCGAGGGCTTCGTACTGCTCGGTCGTGAAGTCGAACTGGTAGTAGGTGCGGCCCTGCACCAGGCCCTGGACGAGCTCGGGGCGAGCGGGTCGAGCGACGAAGTCGGGGGTGCGGATCCCCGAGTCACCGATCCAGGCTGGCACGTCCATGCGGTAGCCGTGTTCGTCCTTCTCGTACCAGCGGCGCATCTCCGCGTGCAGCGGTTGTGGATAGGCGCCCGGGTGGGCGATCTCGACGCCGATCGACACGTCGTTGGCGATGGTCGCGTGCGACGCCTTCTCGCGCAGATCCAGCGTCTGGTAGATCGTGCCGTCGACGTCGAGCAGGAAGTGCACGGACAGCTGCCGGTCGTCCTGCAGGATCTTGAAGCAGCGGCGCGACACGCCGGCGACGTCGTAGTGGAGCACGAACTGGTGCACGAGCCGCTGCAGTGCTGGGAGATCGAGCCCGGCGTTGCGCATCGGCCCGCCCAGACCCCCGTCGAGTTCGACCTTGCGCACGCCGTAGCGGGGCACGCCGTCGGGCGGGTCCTCGACGGTGAACCGTTTGCCGCGCTGGTAGGCGTCGTAGTGGGGGCTCTGCCGCCAGTTGACCACCAGGGTGCCGATCGGGAACGGCTGGCCCGCGACCTCGATGGTGCCGACCGAGCCCCCAGGTGCTGGTTGGCTCACGCACCGGACCAGCAGCAGCACCAGCAAGCCGGCGGCCACCGCGACGAGCCGCAGCCGATGGGGCCGGGCGTTCGGCGTTGGTGGTGGCAGGAGCACGCCGCGATTCTGCCGGGGGACCGCGTCTCTGCGAGCAGTTTCCCGTGGCGCGATCGACCAGAAGTCGACAACCTTCCGGCCCGGAAGGCCACGGTGCGCGCCACCTGCCCCAGCCCCGTTCTTCCGCGAGATCCCTCCCGCATGCGCCGACTCCTGCCGACCGTCCTGTTCCTGACCGGTTTCTCCCTGGCCCAGGAGCCGACGGCGCCCCCGGCCGCGGGCCGACCGGCCGATCCGGTGCCTCCGGCCGGCATGGCGCAGATCGTGAAGCGCGATCTGCTGGCGCACGCCACCTTCCTCGCTTCGGACGAGCTCGGCGGCCGCCTGACCGGCTCACCCGGGCAGGAAGCCGCGGCCAAGTACATCGCGCGCGAGTTCGAGCGCCTCGGCCTCGAGCCGCTCGGCGACGAGGTCGACGGCAAGCGGGGCTTCTTCCAGTACTACGGCATCAAGCGCACGCGCGTCGAACCACGCACGCACGTCAAGATCGGCGATCTGGAGCTGCGCACCGGCTTCGCGGTGCTCGGCGGCCAGCCGACCGATCTGGAGCTGTCCGGCAAGGTGGTGTTCTGTGGTCTCGGTCGAGTGCGTGGCAGCCAGCAGGACCTCGCCGAAGGCGATCGGCTCGACGGGGCGATCGCGGTGGTCGCGTTCCGTGGCCAGCGCGGCTCGGTCGACAAGCCGCTGAGCGTCGAGCAGAAGTTCGGCATGTCGTTCGGCGTGTTCGGGCGGCTCGGCAAGACCGCGCGCGAGATGGCGAACCGCGGGGCGTCGGCCGTGTGGTTCGTGCAGGTCGACGACCGGATCGGCCTCTCGGACGTGTTGAACTACCTCGCCGCGGCCCCCGGCAAGGACGTGCTGGCGCCAGCCTTTCAAGGTGGCGACAACAGCATGGGCGGCATGGCGCAGATGCTGGCGAACAGCAGCGTGCCGACCTTGATCTTGTCGGTGCCGGCGAGCCAGCAGGTGCTGGGCTCGCTCGGCATCGCGGTCGAGGACCTGCGCGCGTTCGTCGAGTCCGAAGGGGCGCGGCCGACGGCCAAGGCCGACTTGACCGGGGCGCTGAGCCTGCTGGTCACGCACGACGACCAGGCCCGTGCGAGCAACGTCTGCGCGGTGCTGCGGGGCAGCGACCCGGCCCTCGCCGGAGAAGCGGTGATCTACTCGGCACACATGGACCACGTCGGTTCGCGCATCGATGGGGAAGTGTTCAACGGTGCCGACGACAACGCGTCGGGCTCGGCCGGGCTGCTGGCGATCGCCAAGGCATTCGCGACCGGCGCGGAACGACCGCGCCGCAGCGTGGTGTTCCTGTCGGTGTCCGGCGAGGAGCTGGGCTTGTGGGGCAGCGCCTACTACGCGGAGAACCCGACCTGGCCGCTCGACAAGCTGGTCGCGGACATCAACACCGACATGATCGGGCGCAGTGGCCCGGAATCCGGCGCGATGGAGGTCACCGTCACGCCGAGCCACAAGCACGGCCACTTCTCGACGATCGTGCAGGACGCCGCGCGCTTCGGCTCGGTGCTCGGGCTCACGTTCTCCAGCGGCGACAAGTACTACCAGCGCAGCGATCACTACAACTTCGCGAAGAAGGGCATCCCGGTGGTGTTCTTCTGCAATGGCGAGCACGAGGACTACCACCAGGTCACCGACCACGCCGACAAGCTCGACGGCGACAAGATGGAGCGCATCGCCCGCCTAGCCTTCTGGACGGGTTGGTCGGTCGCGAACGGGGCCGAGCGTCCGCGCAAGCTCGGCCGCAGCGAACGCTGGTTCTGAACTCGCTCGCCGCACGGCGAGTTGCCTCGCCAAGGAACGGTTCGCCGGCCCTTGCGTGCAGGGCCCGATGCGGTAGCGGTGGTCGCATGCGAACGAATCGCAGCAGCGAGATCGAAGCCTTCCTGGCCGTCGGTCATTTCGCCGTGGTCGGGGTCTCCACGGACCGCGCCAAGTACGGCAACAAGGTGCTTCGTTGCTACCTGCAGAACGACCTGCCGGTGGTGGGCGTACACCCGCGGCTCGCCGAGGTCGAAGGGGTTCGCTGCGTGCCTCGACTGACCGACCTTGCGGGCGCGCCCCCGGCGGTGTCCATCGTGGCGCCCCCGGCGGCGGCGGCCGGCATCGTCCAGGACGCGATCGACAAGGGGGTCGCGCACCTGTGGTTCCAACCGGGGGCCGAGGATGCGCAGGCAGTGGCCAGAGCACGGGCCGCCGGGTTGTCGGTGATCGAAGGTGGCCCGTGTGTGCTGGTCGTGTTGGGCTACCGCGAGACCTAGTCGCGACGGGGACCCAGTGCCGCATTGCTCCGCCGCGGGGCGGCTGCTATGGCAAGAGCATGTCGTTGCTCCAGGCCACCTCGGTGGCAGTCGCGGACCTGCAACAACTGCGGTTCGGACCGCCCGTAGCCTGCGTCTACAACCCGCTCGACTACGCCTCGGACCTGCACCGGGCCTGGCTCGAGCGCTACGGACGCGGCACCAAGGAAGTGCTGCTGGTCGGCATGAACCCAGGCCCGTTCGGCATGGTGCAGACTGGTGTGCCGTTCGGCGAGGTCGAGGCGGTGCGCAGCTGGCTCGGCCTGCGCGGCGAGGTGCGGCAGCCGGCGACCGTGCATCCAAAGCGCCCCGTGCATGGCCTCGCCTGCACGCGCTCGGAGGTCAGCGGCCGGCGGTTGTGGGGTTGGGCCGCGCAGCGCTTCGTGACGCCGCATCGTTTCGCTCGGCGCTTCTTCGTCCACAACTACTGCCCGTTGGCGTTCGTGGCCGAAAGCGGCGCCAACCTCACCCCGGACAAGCTGCCTCGCGCCGAGCAGGAGCCGCTGTTCCGGATCTGCGATCGGTTGCTGCAGCAGGTGGTCGCGACGATTCACCCCACGTGGGTGATCGGGGTCGGGGCGTTCGCGGAAGCCAGGGCGGCAGCGGTGTTGAAAGTGCCGGGGCTGCGCTTTGGTCGCATTCCGCACCCGAGCCCGGCGTCACCGGCGGCCAACGCCGGCTGGGAGAAGCTCGCCGACGCGGCGTTCGCCAGCTTGGGCGTGGCGATCGGCTAGGTCCGAGCAGGGGTGGCCACGAACGGCCATCGGCCCGGACGGTGCCCGTCCCGCCGACTCACTGGAAGCAGGCGGGCGGCCGGCGCAGGCGACCGAGGTGGTGCTGCAGCGCCGTGAACAGGCGTTTCCTGGCCCGCATGATGCGGATCGCCACGGTGCCGGTCGGCAGGCCCAGTTCCTTGCCGGCGTCCTGGTAGGGCTTGCCCTGGCGCACGCACAGTTCGAACACGACCCGGTAGTGCTCCGGCAGCCCTTCGACCGCACCCTGGAAGGCGGTCATGAACTCCTCTTCCTCGACGTCGTGGTTGGTCGTTCGGGCGGGCAACGACTCCAGCAGGTCCGGCGCCTCGAGCGGCTGCACGCTGCTCACCGGACGAGGCAGCCGCTGGCGGGAGCGCAGTGCGCTCAACGCCTGGTTGCGGGCGACCTCGAACAGCCAGGCGCGGAAGTTGGTGCCGGGGCGGTAGAGGTCGTGCTTCAACAGGACCTTCTCGAACACCTCCTGCGTGACGTCCTGGGCCTGATGCGGGTCGCGGACCATGCCGTGCACGAAGTGGTAGATGCGCTTGCCGTAGCGCTGCTCGAGCGCGGTCATCGCTTCGTCGACTAGCCCGGCCTGCAGGTCCGTCACCAGGTCTTCGTCGCTCTTGGCGGGTAGCACCGTGTCGGGGTCGTTCCGGTCCATGCCCCGTATGGTCAAACGGCGTACCGCGGCTCGATCCAAGTTCGGGTGTTCTGCAACCCGTGGCTGCCATGGTGGTTGCGAGAGTCGCTCGCGACCCGGTGGTCAGGGTGCCTACCGGGTGAGGCACCAACTGCCTGCAGTCGGCGGCGCAGGAATTTCGCCATCGATCGGAACCCGCGGTCGAGAACTCCCTGGCGACGCGACCCCGGCTCCTGACGGCGAGCTGGTCAGACCGGGAACAGGTCGCTGCCGCCCGCCAGGGCGGCGTCGATCAGGGCCAGGTTGCTGCTGCGTCGCACATCGTCGTCGCCGCTCGTGAGGTAGCCCCAGCGCAGCCGCCGGACCGCCAGGTAGACGATGGCGCTGCGGATGCCCCATTCGCTGCGGATGCGGTCGCCGCCGACCGAGTGGCCGAGCCAGCGCGACAGCAGCGACCGCTTCCACTCCTGGTGCCGCTGGCTGTGGATCCAGAACCACGCGAAATCGTGGTCGCGGTTGCCGAGCCCGACGCACTCGAAATCGACCAGGAACGGGCGGCCTTCGTCGGTCACGACGATGTTGCTCTCGGCGAAGTCTCCGTGCACGAGCACCTGGGGGCGGCCGTCGGTCCAGCGCACCGCTTCGCGGAAGAAGCGCTGCAACTGGCGCCAGCGCGCCTCGCCGACCACGTAGAGCACGGCGTCGTACATCGCCCGCACCCGCTCCATGTAGCCGACCGGATCCCAGTGCTCGAGAGGCAGGCCGCGGCGGCCCATCAGTCGTTCGGTCGGCAGCGCCCGCAGCCGCTGCAGAAGCTCGGTGACGTGCTCCTGCCCGATCACCTCCTCGGCGGGCCCGACGGCACCCGGGATCCACTCCAACAGGAGCCAGGCAGGTGGGTCGCCTGGGCCGAACGCGATCGTCTTCGGGGCCGGGAAATCCCGCCGGGTCGGGTCGATGCTGTCGAGCAGGCGGTAGAAGCCGGCTTCGCGGCGGGCGTAGTCGTCGGCCCGCACTCCAGCAGGCAGGACCGTGCCCGGCTCGGGCGGCAGGTAGAACTTCAGCAGGTAGGTCCGGCCGTTCGCCGCATCTGCCACGAATGGCAGCGACGATCGGTGACCGGAGACGAGGCGCCGTGGGCGCGGAGCCTCCACGAGGTTCAGGTCGCGCAGCACCCGCCGGGCGGCTTCGGCGTGCACCTCGTTGGTTTCGACGTTCACGGGCGGTTCCGGGGGGGACGATCGGCGGGCCTGCGCTGTGGCCTTGAGAGCCCTGCCACAAGCCTTGTAGTGCCGGACGAGGGCTCGGCACAAGGTGTGGGCAGCGTGCGTGTGGAATCGCGGTGGCAGCGAGCCGATCGCGCCGCTGTGCAGTTCCGTCAAGTGCGGAGCCACCGGCGGTCGAGAAACGACGTGCCGATGCCGGACCCGAGCAAGACCAAGCCGAAGCCTGCCGCGGAGATCACCGCGGACCTCAAGGCCAGGATCGAAGCGCTCGTCGTCGGGCTCGTGCAGAAGGACGACGAGGTCTACGAGTCCGAGTTCGTCCACCTGATCTCCAGGGTGCGCGAGCTGGTCGAGCGCAAGCTGCGCATGGACGGCACCAAGACGGACACGCGCGACTTCCTCGGCGAACTGTTGTTCACCCGGATCCGCCGTGGCATGCACCTGTTCCTGCGCAGCGAGGACGAAGTGACGTCGCTGCGCGCGGCCGAGTGGGTGATGGGGGTGCTGTTCGCGGTCACCACGCTGGGCGAGTTCGCCAAGGCGTTCGACCAGTCGCTGATCCGCTCGACCTCGGGCGCGCGCGACTTCAACTTCGCCGGCCGCACCGACTTCATCTCCGTCGAGGAGGTGCTGCAGATGCTGTCGTCCGGCAAACACCTCGGTTGCCTCAGTCTCGAGAAGGGCGACAACCGGCTCGACGTCTACCTGCGCGACGGGCGCGTGTGGTTCCTCGATCCACACCACCTGATCCGGCGCGTTCTTCCCGGCGACTCGATGCGCCACCGCGAGATCCCGGAGACGCAGGTCACCGAGGCCGAGAGCCGCCGCGCCCGCGACGGCGTGCCGGTGCTGATGACGCTGGCCGAGCGGGGCGTGTTCCGCAAGGACGAGCTGCGCGACGCGATGCGCTCGTTCGGCAAGGAGGTTCTGTTCGACTTCATGCGCGAACAGGAGCCGTACGCCTTCTACTACCGCAAGCTCGACGCGCTGCCGGACTTCGCCGAGGCCAACGACCTGCGACTCGGCGTGACCTCGATCCTGCTCGAGGGCAGCAAGCAGCTCGACGACTGGAAGCAGATGTTGCAGGTGTTCCCGAACCCGGACGCTCCGCTCGAGCCGAAGTCCGACATGTTCGCGCGCATGGGTGACATCCCGCTCGGTGTGCTGGAGATCAAGCTGCTGTCGCAGATCAACGGCGACACCACGCCGCGCTCGTTGGTGCCGTTGCTCGGGCTGCCGCTCTACGACGTCTACCACCTGCTGATCCGGTTGAGCCACGAGGGCATCCTGTCGGCGACCGGCAGCACCGAAGGGCTGCAGGGGTTCGATTTCGGCTCCGAGGAGCCGTCCGTCGAGGAGTCGATGCAGGAAGCCTTCGCGGCGCTCGACGCGAACGACGACGCCGAGCAGCGGCGCAGTGCGATCGACCGGGTGCTCGGCGGCGAGGAGCCGCCGGCCAAGGGGGGACTCGACGCACTCGAGCGCGTGCTCGGCGGCGACGGTCCGAAGGCCAAGCCGGCCGACCTCGATCGCGAACTGCTCGACATCCTGCGCAAGGGCAAGAAGCCCTGAGGGGCCGAGCGAACCGCACGCTGCGGTTCGTGACCGACGGTGGCACGGGGCCTGCCGGTCAGGTCCGGGACCGGCGCGCCGCTTCGTAGGCGGCCACGTGGCCTGCTGCCGACGCGGTCCATTCGAACCGTGCGGCCCGCGCGCGGCCGGCCGCCCCGAGCACGCCAGCACGGGACGGGTCGCCGAGCACGGCCTCGAGGGCGGTGGCTACGGCGGCACCGCTGAGTTCCGGCAGCTGGATCGCGGCGTCGCCACACAGTTCGGGGAGCGAGCCGAGGCCGCTCACGACGGTCGGCACGCCCGCCGCGAGGGCGTCCCCGACCGCCATGCCGAAACCCTCGTAGGCCGACGGCGAGACGAAGGCCCGCGCGCCCGCGTAGACGGCGGGCAGGTCTGCAGCAGCGATGTGCGGCACCCACACCGCGGTGTCGTCGGCGTCGATCGTGCGCATCGCCTCGTCGGCGAGCCAGCCGCGCCGGCCGACCAGCAGCGCGCGCAGTTCGGGGAACCGGGCGCGCAGCCGCCGCACTCCGTCGACCACCAGGTGCACGTTCTTGCGCGGCTGGACCGTGCCGACGTGCAGCACGTAGTCGCGCGGCAACTGCAGCCGCGTCGTGGCTTCGGCGATCGCCGCCGGGGCGAGCGGCGGGGCCGGATCGATGCCGTGCGGCGCGACGTGGACCTTGCCGGCCGAGCGGGGGTGGATGCGGGCCAGGTCGTTCGCCGTGGCGCGCGACGGCACGACGATCGCCGCGGCGCGTCGTGCTGCGTGGGCCGTGGCCATGATCAGGAAGCGGCGCGACAGGAACCCGAAGGTCTCGGGGGCCACGTGGTAGGCGAGGTCGTGCACGGTGACGACCTGCGGCATCGACAGACCGAACGGCAGCGCGTTCTTGGTGTCGTGGTAGACGTCGGGGCGCAGGCGGCGCAGCAGCCGCGGCAGCGCCCAGTACTGCCAGCGCAGCCGGTCGAGCCCGCCGCGCATCGGCAGCGCGTGCAGGTCTACGTCCAGGCCGGCGAAGCGGCGCGGCTCGTCGGTGACCACGGCGAGGCGCAGGTCGCCGCGGCGGGCCAGCTCCTGCACGAGGCGCACCCCATAGCTGGCGGGGCCCCCGGTGGTGCCGGCGATCACGGCGATGGCGACGTGGAGCGATGGCAAGGCTGCCGCAGGTTAGCGAGCGGGGGCCGCGCTTTCCGCGGCTCCTCGGCGAACGAACACGGCGAGCCACAGATCGCGGCGGTAGGCGGCTTCGGCGGCGAAGGTCGCCACGTCGAAGCCGTGCGCGTGGAACCAGGCTCGCAAACGCCGCGGCGCCGTCGGGAACCGCGTCGTGCGGCCGCCGAACCAGCCCGCGAGCCAGCGCTGCAGCTGGTGCGCGCTGCACGGATGGAAGAAACTGATCACCACGAAGCGGCGGGCGACGCGGCAGGCCTCGGCGACCACCTGCTGCTGGGCGTCGTGGGGCAGGTGGTGCAGGAAGCGGAACACCACCACGCCGTCGACCGACCGGGCTGCGAACGGCATCGCCAGCGCATCGGCCCGCACCGCGGCGCCACGGCGGCCGAGCGCCGCCGACTCGCGCAGCATCGCCATCGCGTGATCGGCCTGCAGGACCTCGTGCTGGAAGCGCTCGGCAAGTTCCGGCAGCAGGCGGCCCGCCCCGCAGGGGATGTCGAGCACCTGCTCGCCGGGCCGACCAGGCCAGAGCCGCCGCAGCAGCTCGAGTTCGCGCCGGTGGCGCGCCGGGTTGCGCTTCGCGTAGTCGCCGCTCTTGCCCGAGGCTTCGTAGCGGCCCGCGGTCTCCCAGGGCGGCAGGCTGCGCAGCGTCGCGCGCCGGAGCTCGCGCGCCACCCCCGCGACGGCGAGCAGACGCGTGGCGAAGCGCAGCGCCGTGGCCTTCGACACGTCGACGTCGCGCACCGACCGGCCGAAGCGGCGCAGCAACCGCGACCAGAACCGGCGCGGCCAGTGGCCCGGGCGCGCCAGCCGGCCGTTGTGCAGGTCGAGCACGGCGAGCGGGGCGTCGCTGGTGAAGTCGGTCGAGAAGACGTGCTCCGCCGACAGGTCGGGCAACAGGAAGCCGGCCCCGAGCAGGCGGCCGCAGTGTGCGGCGACCCGGCGCACCAGGTCGGCGGTGGCGGGGCGTCGCTGCAGCCACGCGTGCAGCGAGTCGCCCGGCAGGGCTGCGCACAGGTAGTACGACGCGGCGCCTCGCCGGCCCCACGCGACCGGACGCGGGGCCAGATGGCCGCTGGCGCGCAGGGCTGCGGTCACCTGGCGTTCGCGATCCGCGTCGTCGCCGGCCCTGGGCCTCGTCAGCAGGAAGCGCAGGCGGTTCTGCCACTGCGTGCGCACGAACGTCTTCAGGTAGTAGACGCCGAGCGGGGTCTGCAGGCGGACCACGTGGCGCAGGCGATTTCGTGGCCCGGCCGGTTCGGCCGCCAGCAGAAGGGTGCTGGCGAGATCCCGGAACAGCGCTCGTTCCGAAGGGGTCGCAGAGTCGAAGTGCCAGCGGTCCGCCACCGCGGCAGGCTAGGCGGCCTCGGCCTGGAAGCAACGTGCCACCGCGCTCGGCCGCGCTTGTCCGGCTCCCGACGGTGCTTCATGATCGGCTCATGACGAAGCCAGTGCTCTCGCGCGACCTGATCGCGCGACTGCCGAAGTCCGATCTCCACCTCCACCTCGACGGCAGTCTGCGGCTCGACACGCTGCTCGACCTCGCCAAGACCCACAAGGTCGCCCTGCCGAGCCGCACCAAGGATGGGCTGCTCGAGCTGGTGTTCAAGCGGGCCTACAAGAACCTGCCGGAATACCTGAAGGGGTTCGAGTTCACGGTCGCGTGCCTGCAGGACGCCGAGTCGCTGGAACGGGCCGCCTACGAGCTCGCCTGGGACTGCCGCCGCGAGAACGTGTTCTACATCGAGGTCCGGTTCGCGCCGCAGCTGCACGTGCGCGGCGAGTTCCGGGTGCGCGACGTGCTGCGCGCGGTCTGCCGCGGGCTCGAGCGCGCCAAGAAGGAGATCAACCAGGACCCCGACGTGAAGCGCGGGGCGCTGCCGCGCTTCGAGGCCGGCGTGATCGCCTGCGCGATGCGCTTCTTCCTGCCGGTGTTCAGCGAACACTACCGCGCCTACTTCGACGCGCTCAGCATGGCGCGGCCCGAGGAGATCTACGGCCTCGCGTCGCTCGAGCTGGCGCGCGCCGTGATCGCCTCGGTCGAGGAGGACGGGCTGCCGGTGGTGGGGCTCGACCTCGCCGGGCAGGAGCGTGGCTTCCCGTGCAAGGACCACCAGGCCGCCTACCAGCTGGCGCACGACCACTTCCTTGGCAAGACGGTGCACGCCGGCGAGGACTACGGCCCCGAGTCGATCTTCCAGGCGATCACCGATTGCCACGCCGACCGCATCGGCCACGGCACCTGGCTGTTCAGCCAGAAGCACATCCGCGACAAGTCGATCCCCGACAAGCGCGCCTTCATCGACAAGCTGGTGCGCTACGTCGCCGACCGGCGCATCACCCTCGAGGTGTGCCTGACGAGCAACCAGCAGACCATCCCGGAGCTGCGGGGCGACCTGAGGAAGCACCCGTTCCGCAAGATGCGCGAAGCCCGGGTCAGCGTGACGCTGTGCACCGACAACCGGCTGGTGTCGCGTACCACGATGACCGACGAGGTCGAGAAGGCGGTGGACGCGTTCGCGCTCGAACCGCGCGCACTGAAGGACGTGCTGATCTACGGCTTCAAGCGCTCGTTCTTCCCGGGCAGCTACCCGGACAAGCGCGACTGGGTGCGCTCGGTGCTGAACTACATGGAGGACACCTTCGCCCAGTTCGGCCACGACGTGCGGGTCGGTCGCCGACCGTTGTGAGCTGGAGCGGCGCAGCGCGCCCCGCTGCGTGGTGAAGGGAAGGCGGCTTGCGCGACCGGGGGCGGCCGCGATGATCGCCGCATGCGCCCGCTGCTCGTCGCCTTGTTCGCGTCCACGGCCCTGGCCCAGGCGAACCCGCCTGCCGAGCGCGTCGACTTCGTGAAGCAGGTGGCGCCGGTGCTGCTCGAACGCTGCATCGACTGCCACGGTCCGGAGAAGCAGAAGGGCGACCTCCGGCTCGACCAGCGGGTGCTCGCGTTCGCCGGCGAGACGCCGAGCCTCGTGGCGGGCAAGCCGGACGAGAGCGAGTTCCTGCGTCGCCTCGCCTTGCCGGCGGACGACGACGAGGTGATGCCGCAGAAGGGGGAGCCGCTGTCGGCCGAGCAGCAGGCGACGTTGCGCCGCTGGGTCACCGAAGGGGCCGACTGGCCCGCGGCCGGCGACGACTGGCTGCGTGAACGCCTGGCAGCGGCCCAGATGCCGAAGACGACCTTCGAACTGCCGCCGCTCGACGAGGCGGCCCGGGCCCGGCTCGATGCCGAGGTCGCGCGGCTCACCCGGCTCGGGGCGTTGGTCCAGGTCGTCGCCAAGGACACCGAGGCCTTGCAGGCGAACCTGTCGCTGCTCGGGGCTCGCCTGGACGACGCCACGCTGCGCGGCATCGAAGCCCTGGCGCCGCGCCTCGTATGGCTCGACCTCGGGCGCACGGCGATCGGCGACGCCAGTGCACCGGAACTCGCCAAGTTGGCCCAGCTGCGGCGGCTCCAGGTCGCGAACACGGGGCTCGGCGACGCCGCGTTCGCAGCGCTGCAGGAGCTGCGCCGGTTGGAGACCGTGAACGCCGTCGGCACGAAGCTCGGCGACCGCGGCCTGCTGGCCCTGGCGCGGTCGGCGGGTCTGCGCCGCGTCTATGCGTGGCAGTCGCAGGTCACGCCGGCAGGCAAGGGGGCGGCCGTGGAGCGGTCGCCGAACCTCGTGGTCGACCTCGGCGACTATGCCGAGGCCAGGCTCGCCGCTGCGAGCCGCGAAGCCAACGAGGCGAAGGAGCGCGGCAAGCCCGTCAACGTGACGTGCCCCGTCGCCGACAAGCCGGTCGATCCGCAGCACACCGTCGAGCACGAGGGCCGGCGGATCGGCTTCTGCTGCGGCAAGTGCAAGGCGGCGTTCCTGGCCGACCCCGGCAAGTTCGCCGGCAAGTTGCCGGCGAAGTGAGCGGCGCCCGGATCGGGCGAGGAACGAAGAGCCTGCGCCAGCATCGGTCCCGCACGATCCGCGCGCGGAACCGCGATCCGTGTCAGTGGTGGTGGTGCCCACCCGGACCGTGCGCGTGGCCGTGCTGCTTCTCTTCGTGCGTGGCGCGGCGGCAGTCGACGACCTCGACCGCGAAGTTCAGCCGCTGGCCGGCCAGTGGATGGTTCGCGGTGATCGTCACCTGGTC
This sequence comes from Planctomycetota bacterium, assembly GCA_016793305.1. The sequence continues at coordinate 24,865 of JAEUHU010000574.1, read as the reverse complement.
GTCCTTGACCGCACGGACCCAGACCGGCATCGGCCGCCCGAGCCGGTCGCGGGTCTGGAAGGCCATGCCGGGCTGCAGGTCGACGTTCGGCGGGAACTGGGCCTTGGGCACCGAGGTGTCCTTGGCCGGGTCGTAGTCGCCGTAACCTTCGTTCGCCGACACCACGACGTCGAGCTTCTCGCCGACCTTCTTGCCGGTCAGCTGGCGCTCGAGGCCCGGCACGATGTTCTGCGAGCCGTGCAGATAGACGAGTGGCTCGCCCCCGACCGACTGGTCGGCGATCGAACCGTCGTCGAGAGTGAGCTTGTAGTGGATGGTGACGACGTGGCCGTCGGCGATCGCGGGTTTCATGGGGGCGGGGAGGATAGCGGAAGGCGGCCCGGAGGACAGCGGCAGCACACCGGCCGGCGGGCTCGGAACTCGATCCGTCGGGCTCGGCGCCACGGCACTGGCGCCACCACGTCGCGGCCTGCATCGACGGCAGGGCCTTCCTTCGTCGCCGGGCTTCGCGCATAACCTGCGTCGCCCCCTCTCCCACGACGTCCAAGCGTTGAGCTCCGAGACCTTCCGGCGCCTCTTGCTCGAGGCGAACGTCCTCGATTCCGATCGACTCGCCAAGGCCGAAGCCGCCGCCGCGAGCCGTGGCACGCCGCTCGAACGCACCATCGTCGCGCTGAACCTCGCCGACGAGGCTGCGGTGTGGCGTGTCCTGGCCAAGGCGCACGGGCTCAAGTTCGTCGATCCGGGCAAGCTGCAGCCGCAGGCAGAGGCGATCAAGAAGGTCCCGAAGGAGCAGATCGAGCAGAACGAAGCGCTGCCGGTGCTGTGGAAGGACGGCGTGCTGTGGGTGGCGATCGACGACCCGGTGCGCACGTTCGTGGCCGACAACCTCGGCTTCCTGGCCGGCTGCACCGTGCAGTGTGCGCTGATGCCTCCCCAAGCGTTGAAGCAGGCGCTGCGCAAGCTGGTCGGTGCCGAAGGACCTCGCAGCGGCGGCAGCGCCGGTGCGGCCACGGCGGCCGAGAGCGAGGACGCGCCGATCATCCGGCTGGTCGGACGCACGATCGAGGAAGCGCTGCAGCAGCGGGCCAGCGACATCCACGTCGAACCGTTCCAGCAGCGGGTGCGGGTCCGCTACCGCATCGACGGCGTGTTGAAGGAGATCGCGTCGCTGGAGCCGACCCTGCTGGCGCCGCTGACGTCGCGCCTGAAGATCATGGCCGGGCTCGACATCGCCGAGAAGCGCAAGCCCCAGGACGGCCGCATCTCGTTCCGCGTCGAAGGGCGCGACATCGACATCCGCACCTCGGTGCTGCCGGGCAGCCACGGCGAGACCATCGTGATGCGCCTGCTCGACAAGGAGCGCGGGCTGATGAGCCTGCAGGCGCTGGGCTTCGAGGGGCACGACCGCGATCGCTTCCAGCGCGTGATCGCGCGCCCGAACGGCATCGTGCTGGTCACCGGACCGACCGGCTCCGGCAAGACGACGACCCTCTACGCGGCGCTGCAGGAGCTGAACCGCCCCGACGTCAAGATCATCACCGCCGAGGATCCGGTCGAGTTCAACATCCGCGGCATCAACCAGTGCCAGGTGAAGAGCCGCATCGGCCTGACCTTCGCGCGGATCCTGCGCGCGATGCTGCGCCAGGCGCCGAACGTGATCCTGGTCGGCGAGATCCGCGACAAGGAGACCGCCGAGATCGCCGTGCAGGCGGCGCTGACCGGACACCTGGTGTTCTCGACGCTGCACACCAACGACTCGGCCTCGGCGATCACCCGCCTCACCGACATGGGCGTGAAGCCGTTCCTGGTCGCTGCGTCGGTGCAGGCGGTGTTGGCGCAGCGGCTGCTGCGTGTGCTGTGCACGCACTGCCGGACCCCCTACGAACCGACGGCGGCCGAACTGCGCAGCATCGGCATCGATCCGGGACGGGTCGGCGAGGCGACGTTCTTCCGCGCCGAGGGCTGCCCGGCCTGCAACCACTCGGGCTACAAGGGGCGGCTCGGCATCTACGAACTGCTGCAGATGGACACGACCTTGCGCGAGATGACCTTCCGCGGCGAACCGATGGTCCGGTTGCGGGAGTACGCGTGGCAGTCCGGCGGCATGTCGACGCTGCTGCAGGACGGCGTGCGCAAGGTCACCCAGGGCCAGACCACGATCCAGGAACTGCTGCGCGTCGTCGCGGCCGTCTGACGACTCCCCGAGACGACGACTTCCGAGACTCAGAGAAGCCATGGACATTCACGCCTTGATGGACGCCGCCCACCAGCGCGGTGCCGCGGACATCCACCTGTCGGTCGGTCGCAAGCCGGTGTTCCGCCTCGGTGCCGGACTCGTCGAGGTCGACGGACCGATGCTGACGCCGGAGCTCACCGAGGCGATGGCCAAGCAGATCTCGCCGCAGCGCAACTGGGACGAGCTGCTGCGCTCCGGCACGACGGACTTCGGCTACGCGCATGGCGACAAGTGCCGGTTCCGTGTCAGCGTGCTGACCCAGAAGGGCATGCGCGGCTTGGTGATGCGCCAGATCCCACAGAAGCTGATGACGTTCGAGCAGATCGGCCTGCCGGAGTCGGCGCAGCAGCTGCTGCACCTGCACCGCGGGCTCGTGCTGGTCACCGGCCCGACCGGGTCGGGCAAGACCACGACGCTGGCGACGATGATCGACTGGATCAACAAGAACCGCGACGTGCACATCATCACGATCGAGGACCCGGTCGAGTACTACCACACCCACAAGAAGTCGCAGGTGACGCAGCGCGAGGTCGGCACCGACGTGCCTTCGTTCGCGGAGGCGATGCGACGGGCGCTGCGCCAGGACCCGGACGTGATCCTGCTCGGCGAGATGCGCGACCTCGAGACGACGTCGGCGGCGATCACCGCCGCCGAGACGGGCCACCTGGTGTTCGGCACGCTGCACACGACCGGGGCCGCGCGCACCGTCGATCGCATCATCGACCAGTATCCGCGCGAGCAGCAGGAGCAGATCCGGGCGCAGCTGTCGCTGTCGCTGGTGGCGGTGATCTCGCAGATCCTGATCCCTTCGGCCAGTGGTGGCCGCGTCGCGGGGTTCGAGATCATGCTGAACAACCCGGCGATCGAGAACCACATCCGCAAGTGCGAGACCTTCAAGATCCCGTCGGTGCTGCAGACCAGCCGCCGCCAGGGCATGCTGCTGATGGACGACTGCCTGCTGGACCTGTGGCGCGGCGGTCGCATCGACAGGGAGGTGGCGCTCGAGCGCGCCTTCGACCGCAAGGGCCTCGCCGTCCGCATGGGCGGCGGAGCGGAGTGACCTCATGGCGCCACGGCGACTGCTCGGCCAGATCCTGAAGGAACTCGGCCTGATCCACGAGGGCATGGTGCAGGAGGCCCTCGCGATCCAGCGCGAGAAGGGCGGCCGGATCGGCGAGATCCTGGTCGGCATGGGGGCGGTCGAGACGCTCGACGTGACCCGGGCCCTGGCGAGCCAGGCGGGGCTGCCGTTCCACGATCTGGCGACGACGCCGCCGCAGCAGGATGCGATCGGCAAGATCGACCTGGCGACGGCGCGGGCGTTCGGCGTGCTGCCGGTGGTGCTCGAGGGGCGGAAGCTGAAGGTGGCGATCGCCGACCCGGCGGGGGCGGCGATGCTGCAGGACCTCGGCTTCACCAGCGGCTGCGAGATCAGCGGCGTGGTCGCCGACGCGGCGCTGATCCAGCAGGGGCTCGACCGCTACTACCGCGAGGACGCGGCCGACGGCAAGCAGCGCATGCGCGAGCTGGTGCAGGAACTGCAGCAGCAGGGCGGCAAGTTCGACCTCGAGGACAAGGCCGCGATGGCTTCGGCAGCACCGGTCGTGAAGCTGCTGAACTACATCCTCTACCAGGCGATCCGCGACAAGGCCTCCGACATCCATCTCGAACCGTTCGAAGGCGACTTCAAGATCCGCTACCGCGTCGACGGCTCGCTGTTCGAACTCGAGGCGCCGCCGCCACACCTCGCCGAAGCTCTGATCGCGCGCGTCAAGGTCATGTCCGACCTCGACATCGCCGAGACGCGCCTGCCGCAGGACGGCCGCATCGAACTGACCGTCGGCGGGCGGTCCGTCGACCTGCGCGTGTCGACCCTGCCGACCATGTTCGGCGAGTCGACCGTGATGCGCATCCTCGACCGCAGCAACGTGTCGCTGAGCCTCGACAACCTCGGCCTCGTCACCGAGGTGAAGGAGCACCTGCGTCGTTTCGTCGCCCTGCCGCACGGCATCGTGCTGGTCACCGGCCCGACCGGTTCGGGCAAGACGACCACGCTGTACGCGATGCTCAACGAGGCCAACAAGGAGGACACCAAGGTCATCACCGTCGAGGACCCGGTCGAGTACGACCTCGAAGGCATCATCCAGGTGCCGGTGAACGAGGAGATCGGCGTCAGCTACGCGTCGGTGCTGCGCACCATCCTGCGCCAGGACCCGGACGTGATCCTGGTCGGCGAGATCCGCGACCGGGAGACCGCGCAGACGGCGATCGAAGCGAGCCTGACCGGCCACCTGGTGTTCTCGACCCTGCACACGAACGACGCCGCCTCCGCGGTGACGCGCCTCGTCGACATCGGCATCGAGCCGTTCCTGCTGACCGCGACGGTGCAAGGCATCCTCGCGCAGCGCCTGGTCCGCCGTGTCTGCAGCGAGTGCAAGACCTTCTACGAGCCCGCCGACGAAGTGCTGCGCCGGCTCGGCCTGACCCACGAGCAGGTGCTCGGCAAGAAGTTCGCCTACGGCAAGGGCTGCGCACGCTGCAACTTCACCGGCTACCGCGGCCGCATGGCGATCACCGAGATCCTCGACGTCGACGATCGCATGCGCGAGCTGATTCTGCAGGGCGCCAGCACGACGGCGCTGCAGACGGCGGCGGTCGAAGGGGGGCTCGTGACCCTGCGCGAGAACGGCCTGAGCGCCGTGTTCGACGGCCACACGACCGCCGAGGAAGTGCTCCGCGAGACGTTGGGCAACTGACGCCGGGTCGGCCCGGATCGAGACGAGCCGTGCCAGCAGGTGGCCGTCGGCCGGCCCGCCAGCTAGAACGACTGGCATGAGCGCCAAGCCGGACCACCCCGCGGAGCCGACCCCGTTCCAGGCGTCGGTGTCCCGCATGCTGCAGGACCTCGATCCGAGCCCGGAGCGGGAAGGCCTGCGCGACACGCCGCGCCGCGTCGAGAAGGCGTTCCGCTTCTACACGGCCGGATACCAGCAGGACCCGAAGAAGGTGATCGGCGACGCGCTGTTCGAGGCCGAGACCGACGAGATGGTGCTGGTGAAGAACATCGAGCTCTACTCGCTGTGCGAACACCACCTGGCACCGTTCTTCGGCAAGGCGCACGTCGCCTACATCCCGAGCAAGAAGATCGTCGGTCTGTCGAAGATCGCCCGCGTCGTCGAGATCTACGCGCGCCGCCTCCAGGTCCAGGAGCGGCTGACCATGCAGGTCGCCCAGGCGTTGCAGGAAGTGCTGCAACCGCGTGGCGTCGGCGTCGTCGTCGAGGCCTCGCACCTGTGCATGATGATGCGCGGGGTCGAGAAGCAGAACAGCAGCACCGTCACGTCCTGCCTGCTGGGGTCGTTCCGCAAGGACGAGCGCACACGCACCGAGTTCTTGAAGCTCGTGCGTGGCTGAGGGCCCCTGCCGGCAAGCCAGCCGGCAAGCCAGCCGGCAAGCCAGAACGCGGGCGAGGGAAAGGGAAGTGGTAGCAGGAGCCGGACTTGAACCGGCGACCTACGGCTTATGAAGCCGCCGCTCTAACCAGCTGAGCTATCCTGCCGACCGTTCGCGGGCGAAGAAGAAAGCAGAACGGCCCACCAGACTCAAGCAGGAACTGCCACGGCCCGCACAGTGGCCTTGGCTCGGCGGGGACAAGATCTTCGCCCGAATCGGTAACTGGTCGAGGGGGGATCGCTAGTAGGGGGTGCGGGTGGCATGGACCCGCAACGAGACGAGGTGGGCTCCCTGGCTGGATTCTCCTCCTGTCCGTATCCGACTCCTCTGACGATTCCTCCTCCTGAGAGTAGTACCCCCCGGCCAGGGAGCCTTTTTTTCTCGCGGTCGAGCTCGATCTCCCGCGAACCGCGAACCCTCGGCGAACGATCGCCAAGCGGTCACTTGCAGCTGACCCGCTCGACCCGTACCGGGAAGCGATGAGTTCCTTCGATCCGAACGCGGCAGCCCCGGCGGACAGCGGCGTGTTCGGCCTGCCTCACGACGAGAGCAGCAGCCGCGTGGTCATCGTCCCGGTGCCGTTCGCGGCCACCGTGTCCTACGGTACCGGCGCCGAACACGGCCCGGCGGCCGTGCTCGCGGCGAGCCGCCAGGTCGACCTGTTCGACCTGCATTTCGGCCGCTTCTACGAACGGGGCATCCACCTGCTGCCTGCCGAGCCCTGGCTGCTGCCCCTGCACGAGACGGCACGCCGAGCCGCCAGCAGGGCGATCGAACTGGGTGGCCTGCCGGCCGGCGATCCGCGACTCGCCGAGGTCGATGCGTCGGGGGCCAGGGTCAACACCGCCGTGCACGCCGCCGCCGTACGGATCCTCGACAGCGGGCGCATTCCCGCGGTGCTGGGCGGCGATCACTCGGTTCCGTACGGCCTGATCCGGGCCGTCGCCGAACGGCACCCCGGGGTCGGCATCCTGCACGTCGATGCCCACGCCGACCTGCGGGTCGCCTACGAAGGGTTCCGATGGAGCCACGCGTCGATCATGGACAACGTACTGCGCTCGGTGCCCGAGGTGCAGCGCCTCGTCCAGGTCGGCATCCGCGACTTCTGTGAACAGGAGTTCGAGGCGATCCGGTCGAGCGGCGGCCGGATCGTGACCCACTTCGACCAGGACTGGCAGCGGCGTCGCCTCGCCGGGGCGAGCTATGACAGCCTCTGCCGCGAGGCGATCGACGCGCTGCCGCGGGAGGTTCACGTCAGCTTCGACATCGACGGGCTCGATCCGGCCCTGTGCCCGCACACCGGCACGCCGGTGCCGGGTGGGCTGCAGTTCGGAGAGGCGGTCCACCTGCTCGAGACCCTCGTGGCGAGTGGGCGCCGCATCGTCGGGTTCGACCTGTGCGAGGTGGCGCCGGGTGCCGACGAATGGGATGCGAACGTCGGCGCGCGGTTGCTCTACAAGCTGTGCGGCGCGGCTCTCTGCAGCCAGTGAGCCGCGGCGATCGGCCGAGGGCGCCTTTGGGGTTTCCCTGCTCAAGGTGCACGCGGAACGGGACCGATCACCCTCGCTGTCACGCGGGGCCTCATGTCGATCACATCTGGTATCGAGAGTCTAGGGAGTCAGGTCCGGCGCCTTCGTGCCGAAGGTCCGGAAGCGCTCGGTGCCGTGGTCGAGCAGTTGGTCGGCGTCGAGAAGGAGGCGGACGGGCATTCGCTCGACGAACTGTCGCGCCTGTGCCACATGGCGGCCGCGTCGCTCCGCCAGGTCGGTGCCCAGAGCTACCCGGGCCACGAACGGGCCGTGCTCGAGCACTTGGATCGACTGCTCGACTTCGCGAGCCGATGCGCCGGGGCCGTGGCACACGGGCAGGACACCGCCACCCTCGTGCCACCACCCGGATTGACGCTGGCGGACGCCGACGAGGAGCGGCACTTCGCGGAGACCGTCAGCATGTTCTTGTCCCACGCGATCGGGTCGATCGCGGAGCTCGAGGAAGAGGTGCTCGCGGTCGAGGCGAGCGTGAAGCCCGACGAGACCATCGCCGGGATCCGGCGCGTGGTCCACACCATGAAGGCCGAGTTCGGGGTGCTGAACATGGTGGCGGCCCAGAAGCTGTGCCATCAGGCGGAGACCACCATCGACGCGTGCACGGAGAACGGCGCGCCGTTCCCGGTCGACACGATGCTGCAGTGCATCGACGCGTTGAAGCAGTTCCTCGAGTCGTGCACGCGCGACGTGCACGCCGAGATGGGCAATGTCGCCCCGCTGTTGCAGAAGCTGGGCGAGGTCGCCGCGGCCGCCGCTGCCAAGGACGGCAACGCGGATGCCGGCAGCGCGCCGCGCGTGGTGCTGACGGTCGGCGGCGAGTTCGCGGACAGTCTGCCCGAGTTCATCACCGAGGCCCGGTCCCACCTGAGCGACGCCGAGGCGGCGATGGTGGCGCTCTCCAGTGAGCCCGACAACGACGAGAACGTCAACCTGACGTTCCGGGCCTTCCACACCATCAAGGGCGTGGCGGGGTTCTTGAACCTGACGCCGTTGGTCGAACTGGCGCACGTGTCGGAGACGTTGCTGGATGCCGCTCGATCGCACCGCATCACCTTCACGCCGGAGGACATCGACCTGGTGCTCGCGGCGGGGGACATGATCCAGCAGATGATCGCATCGCTGGAGGGCAAGCCGGGCCCGAGCTTGCAGGAGTGGAAGGCGTTGTTCGGGAAGCTGCAGGTGGCCTCGGGCCCGCGCAACCAGCCGGTGGCGCCGGTCGTGGCGCCGGTCACCGTGCCGGCACCGAGCGCGGCCGCACCCGCAGGATCGGCGCCGGCGAAGGACCCTCGTGCCGAGGAGGCGAGCCCACGCGCCGAAGCCGAAGCACCGAAGCCCGAGGCCGCCGCGCGCGCCAACTCGGCCGGCAAGCCGGCTGCCGAGCACGCCGAGGCCTCGGAACACAAGGCCGCGCGCGTCGAGCGCACGATCAAGGTCAGCACGACCCGCCTCGACATGCTGGTCGACATGGTCGGGGAATTGGTGATCGCGCAGTCGATGGTGCTCCAGGATCCGGCGATCCAGCGACTCGACAGCCAATCGCTCACGCGCAACATCGGGCAGGTCGGCAAGATCACCCGCGACCTGCAGGAGGCCGCCATGTCGTTGCGCATGGTGACCGTGAAGGCGACGTTCCAGAAGATGGCCCGCCTCGTGCGCGACGTCGCGGCGAAGGCTGGCAAGAAGGTCGCCCTGTCGATCAGCGGCGAGGACACCGAGTTGGATCGCAACGTGGTCGAGCAGATCAGCGATCCGCTCGTGCACATGATCCGCAACGCGATCGACCACGGCATCGAACAGCCGGAGGACCGGCGGAAGAACGGCAAGGACCCCGAGGGACACCTGTCGCTGAGCGCCTACCACCAGGGTGGCTCGATCGTCATCGAGATCCGCGACGACGGGCGGGGCCTCGACAAGGCGCGCATCGTCGCCAAGGCGGTCGAGAAGGAACTGCTGGCGGCGGACGTCACGCCGCAACACCTGTCCGACGCCGAGGCGTTCAACCTGATCTTCCTGCCCGGCTTCTCGACCGCGGAGAAGGTCACCGACCTCAGCGGCCGCGGGGTCGGCATGGACGTGGTGCGGCGGAACATCGAGGCCTTGCGTGGCAAGATCGAGATCGACAGCGTGGCCGGCAAGGGGACGATCTTCCGGATGCGCCTGCCGCTGACGCTGGCGATCATCGACGGCATGGTCGTTCGCGTGGGCAGCAATCGCTACGTGGTGCCGACCCTGTCGATCGAACAGAGCTTCCGGCCGTCGGCCGACGACGTGCACCTGCTCGCCGATCGCGGCGAATGCGTGCACGTGCGTGGCAACGTGCTGCCGGTCTACCGCTTGAAGCAGATCTTCGCCCAGCAGGACGGCCTCGACGACCTGGCCCAGGGCATCCTGATCGTGGTCGAGGCCGATGCGCAGCGCAGCTGCCTGTTCGTCGACGAGATCCTCGGGCAGCAGCAAGTGGTCATCAAATCGCTCGGCATGCCGCGCGATCGGGTCGCCGGCCTGTCCGGCGGCGCCATCATGACCGACGGCCGCGTGGCCCTGATCGTGGACGTCGGCACATTGGTCGATTCCGCCCTCGGCAATCGAGGGGACTGAGCAGCGAGGAGACGAGATCCCATGACGAGCACACTTACCGCCCCGACCTCGGGTACCCAGCCGGCCTTCAGCGCCGGCAAGTTCCTGTCCTTCCAGTTGTCGAAGGAGGAGTACGGCATCGCCATCCTGAAGGTGCGCGAGATCATCGGCATGGCGGACGTCACGCCGTTGCCCCGCACGCCCGAGTTCGTGCGCGGGGTCATCAACCTGCGCGGTCGGATCATCCCGGTGATCGACCTGCGGCGGAAGTTCGGCATGGAACCCGCGGCCTTCACCAACGAGACCTGCATCGTCGTCGTCGACGTCGGCCGCGAAGCCGAGAGCACGTTCCGGGTCGGCTGCATCGTCGACACGGTCAGCGAGGTGCTGACCATCGGCGCCGAGCACTTCGAGCCGACGCCGCGGTGCGCCAACGCTGCCGGCGACTACATCGCCGGTCTCGCCAAGCTGAAGGACCGCGTGTTGATCCTGCTCGACATCGAGCGCGTGATCGGCGACCTCGATCCGTCGGTACTGGGCCAAGGAAGCTGATCCAGTGGCCGATCTCTGCGGCAGCAACGGTGTCGTCGTCGGCGTCGCCGACATGGCGGTGGCTCGCGAGGGTCAGGGGCATCTGATCACGTATGCCCTGGGCTCGTGCATCGGCCTCTCCGCCTACGACCCGATCGCCCGCGTCGGCGGGTTGCTGCACTACATGCTGCCGCAGCCCGGAGAACAGTCGGACCCGAAGACGCTGAAACCCCACATGTACGCGTCGACCGGGATCCCGAACCTGCTGCGGCGCTTGCTCGAGGCGGGGGCCGTGCAGAACCGGCTGATCGTCTGCGCCGCTGGCGGCGCCGAGATCCTGGAGGGGGCCGCCGGCATGGCGATCGGCAAGCGCAACCGGACGATCCTCCGCAAGGTCCTCTGGAAGGTCGGTGTGCAACTGGCCGCGGAGGACACCGGCGGCTCGATCGCGCGCACCATGACGCTCGACCTCGGCAAGGGCGAAGTTCGCATCCGCACCCGCGATAAGGACGGCCTGCTGTGGGCGCCGGGCATGAAGACAACCGTTTCGCGCCAACTCGAACCATGAACTACCGAATCCTCATCGTCGACGACTCGCCGCTGCTGCGCGCCACCGCGCGCCGCGCGGTCCTGCAGGCCGGAGCCGCCCCGGAGAACGTTCGCGAAGCTCAGAACGGCCGCGAGGCGCTCGACCTGTTGCAGAAGCAACCGGCCGACGTGGTGCTGCTGGACATCAACATGCCGGTGATGGACGGCTTCCAGTTCGTCGAGGAGAAGGCGAAGCTCCCGGCCCTCGCCGGGGTGCTGGTGGCGCTCGTCACCACCGAGGGGAACCGCAAGCGCCTCGAGCGCATGAGCCAGCTCGGCGTCGAGCACTACCTGCGCAAGCCGTTCGAACCGGAGGAGCTGCGCAGCCTGGTCCAGACCATGTTCGAGGCTCGTTGAGGGATGCACCCCATGAACGCTGTCACTGCTGATTCGTTCGCCGGCCTCGTCGGCATGGCCCTCGAACGCATGGCGTTCGTCGTCACGGAGCCGATGGGGGATTCGGCGGCAGAGGTCCTCGTCAAGGCGGTCGCCCATGCGGTGATCGAACTCGACGGCTCGAGCCACCATGTCGTCGTCGTCTCGGCGACGGCCGGCATGATCCGCGAGGTCGCCGCCGGCATGATGGGGATGGACAGCGAGGAGATCGACGTCGACGACCACGGTCGGGCCACGGTCGGCGAGCTCGCCAACATCCTCGGCGGGGAGCTGGTGATGCTGCTGACCAACGGCGACGAGGCGATGGCCCTCGGGCTGCCGCGCGACGCCACCGACGAGGAAGCCGGGGAGTTGCTCGATCGCGCCAATGCGCGTGGCTTCTGCTGCGTGTTGGGCAACGAGGCCGGCAGCCTGCTGGTCTCCGTCGGCGAACGCTGAGCCGCGGTCCAGCCCGGGCCCGCGCGCTTGCATAGCACCGGCCGCTGCTGCAAGGTGGCCGCGATGACGTCGCCGTTGACCTTGACCGCTGCCCGGCAACTCGTGCTGGCCGAAGTGCAGCCCGAACAGCGCCGGGAGTTCGTCGGCCTGGCCGAGGCACACGGCCGCCACCTCGCGAGCGCCGTGCACGCCGAGCACTGTTGGCCTTCGACCGACCGTTCGGCGATGGACGGCTTCGCGCTGCGGGCCGAACGTGGCCTGCTCGCCGGGGCCACGCTGCCGGTCGTCGGCGAGAGCCTCGCCGGCAAGCCGTTCGACGCGCCACTGCCCGCTGGGGCGGCGATCCGCATCATGACGGGCGCCGTGGTCCCCGATGGTGCGGACGCGGTCGTGCCGGTGGAACGCACCAGCGGGTTCACCGGCAGCACGGTGACCGTGCACGATGCGGTGCAGGCGGGGGCGAACGTGCGGCGCCGCGCCAGCGAACTCGCCGCCGGCGCGATGGTGCTGCCAGGCGGTCGCCGCGTGCGCGCCGCCGAGATCGGCGTGTTGGCCGTGCTGGGCCACCACCGCGTGGCGGTCGTGCGACGACCGCGAGTCGCGATCCTGGCGACCGGCGACGAAGTGGTGCCGGTCGAGGCCGTGCCGGCGCCGCACCAGGTGCGCGAGAGCAACTCGTGGGCCCTGGCTGCGCAAGTGGAGGAATGCGGTGCTTCCGCCGTTCGCCTGGGGGTCGTCGCCGACGAACGAGCCGCGTTGCAGCAGGCGCTGGTGCGCGGCCTGCACGAGGCCGACGTGCTGTTGACGATCGGTGGCATCAGCAAGGGCACGCACGACCTCGTGCACGGCGTGCTCGCGGACCTCGGCGTGGTCGAGCGCTTCCACGGCCTCGACCTGAAGCCCGGCAAACCGACGTTCTTCGGCGTGCGGCCGGGCGGTGAGCCTCGGCTCGTGTTCGGGCTGCCCGGCAATCCGGCTTCGACGTTCACGGTGTTCGATCTGCTGGTGCGCCCGGCGCTGCAGCGCCTGCTCGGAGAAGCGGTGCCGAACTGGTCCGCCACGGCTCCCGCGGCCGGTGCGGCGTGGCAACGCAATGCTCGGTTGCAGGCGGTGCCGGCCCGGCTCGCGCCTGGCCCGGACGGTCGCCTCGAGGCACAGCTGGTGGCGCCCAGTCCGAGTGGCGATCCGTTCGGGCTCGCGGCGGGCGACGTCTACGTGCTGGTCCCCGGCAAGGCCGAGCCGTCGGCAGGAACGGTCGTGCCGCTGGTGGGCCGGAGCAGCGGAGTCCAGCTGCCGTGACCCGCGCGTTCCCCACCGTTCTGCTGGCTCTGCTCGGCGGCTTGTCGCTGGCGGCCGCGACTCCACCTGCCTGGTTCGCCGGCGCCGAGTTCCTGGTGTTCGCCGGGCTCGCCGTGCACTTCGCGATCGCGACCGGGACCATGCCGACCGGCTGGCGGAGCTACCTGCTCGGCTGCATGCACATGGCGCTGTTCTCCTGGTCGGTGCACCACGTGCTGTGGTTCGCCTACGCCGCGGTCGTGCTGCTCGGAGGTTGCTACACGGTGCTGGCCTCGTGGGCGACGCGGGCCGCACCGACGGCGTGGCGCGTGCCCGCGTTCGCGCTCGCCACCGCGGGTGCCTATTGGCTGCGCAGCGTGATGCCGGAGCTGCACTATCCGCACGGGCAACCGGCGCACTGCTTGTGGCAGTGGCCTGGCCTGCTCGGTTCGGTCTCGTTCGGCGGCGAAGCGCTCGCCAACGTGCTGCTCGCCGGGTTCGCCGGTGCTGCCGTGGAGCTGTGGCGCAGCTGGCGCACCGCCGAACTGCCGTGGCGGCGAGCGTGGCTGCAGATCGGGAGCCTGGTGCTCCTGGCGCTCGGCACCACGCTGGGTGGGCGCGCCGTGCACGCAGGCCTGTCTGCCGATGCGCCCGCCGCCGTGCGGCTCGCGGCGATCGAGCCGGGGTTCCATCCGGGCCTCGAGTTCCAGGGTCTCGGCGAAGACGAGTTCTGGCCGCGCTGGCGCGCCATGTTCCTCGAGCGGCTGGTGCGGCCGACCCGCGAACTGCTGCGTGGGCCGAATCCGCCGGAGCTGGTGTTGTGGCCCGAGAGCAGCGTGCCCGACGAGATCGAGGCCGAACCGTCGGCCGGGCTGGCGCTGCGTTCGCTGGCGGGGGTGTTCGCAGGGCACTCCGGGCAGCTGCTGCTCGGTGGTCACCTGGTGCTTGGCGACGACCAGCTGACGCCTGCTGCGTTCCTGGTCGAGTTGCCGAAGGGCGAGATCCAGGGGCAACAGCAGAAGCGTTGGCTCGTGCCCGGCGGGGAGTTCCCGCCGTTCCTGCACCTGCTGCCCGCGGCGATCGGCAACTGGTTGCGGGGCACCTTCGCCGACGTGATGCGGCATGTCCCGAACGGCCTGGCCGGCGTCGAGCTGCCGCCGCTGCGCACCAGCAGCGGGGTGCCGTTCGGTGTGCTGCTCTGCTACGACAACGCCTTCCCTGGGCCAGCCCGCAGCCAGGTGCAGGCCGGGGCCCGCTTCCTGTGCGTGCTGTCGAACGAGGCGTGGTTCCGCTCCGGCGACCAGTTGGTGCAGCTGGTGGCGATGACCGTGCTGCGGGCACTCGAGACAGCCACGCCCGTGGTCCGCTGCACCCAGGACGGCTGGTCGGTGGTGGTGGGGGCCGATGGCCGGGTGCTCGCGGAACTGCCGCGCGGCTCCGGTCGCCAGCCGGCGAGCAGAATTCTGCGCACAGACCTGCCGCTCGGGGCCGGCCGCGAGTCGCCGATGGCATGGCTCGGGGCGAGCCTCGGTCCTGCGACAGGGGTGAGCCTCGGCCTGCTGCTCCTGCACATGGCGCTGCAGTGGGCTACCCTTCGAGCAGCCCGAACGGCATCCCGTTCCGCGTCGACCGGCCTGTCCGACCGCCGCGGAAGTGGTTCTTGACGGTCCTGGGCATGGAGTTAGGATTCCGCCGCCCTCAGGCCCCTCTCGCTTGGGCACGCGGCATCTCCGTGCCGGACCAGAAGCTCCGCACGAGATCCGCGCTGGCACGGTCGTCATCCCAAGTTCCCCTCTGACATTCGCCTACTGAACCGTCCGTCGACGTTCGTGGCTCCGGCTCTCCCGCCGCCCCCTCCGTGGGGCGGTGCTGCCGGGGTCGACAACCCTTCGGGCGCCCCACGTCTAGCTAGGAGTCCCTGGTCACCATGAGTCCCATTGGCAACGTCTTCATCGTCCTGAACCTCATCGGCGCAGGCTTCTTCGTCGGCTTCACCGGCAGCTATCTGCAGAAGCAGGACAACTACAAGCAGAAGTACGAGCAGAGCGAAGCGGAGCGGACCAAGAGCAACCGCGAGAAGGACGCCCAGATCGTCGAGCTGGGCCAGGAGCGCAACAAGTTCGAGAACGCCAAGACCTCGGCGGAAACGCTGCTCGGCGAAGCCAACAACAAGGTCCTCAAGCTCCAGGACGAGAACAAGCGCCTGATCGAGGACAACCGGTCCCAGGGTGTCGCCCTCGCCAGCATCATGAACGACATGAAGGCGATGCGCGACGAGGACAAGGCGCAGAGCGATCGCGCCGACGCGATGGCGCGGGAGAACGCGAAGTACCTGGCCGACAAGAACGAGGCCGTGAACGAGCGGGTCGCCGCCGTGATCGCCAAGGAAGAACTGCTGCGCACGAAGGCGGCACTGGAGGCGACGATCGCCAAGCTCGAGGACGACAAGAAGAGCCTGACCAAGGACAACAGCGAGCTGAACCTGCTGGTGAAGGCCGCCGAGCAGCACGGCTTCCTGGTCTCGATGGCGGCTCCGGCCCTGGCTGGCCAGGTCACGGTCGTCAACAACAACCTCTGCACGATCCAGATCAGCGAGAACACCGGCGGCGTCGACATCCAGGACCAGATCAGCAAGGGCAACTGGAGCTTCGCGATCTACGACGACAAGTCCGGCTACAAGGGCGAAGCCGTGGCGAAGGAATACAACGCCGACGCCAACGCGGTCTTCTGCACGATCCGCCTGGTCAAGGGCACCATCCAGCCCGGCGACAAGGCCAAGACCAAGCTGTTCTGATCTTCAGGCACCAACCCTCCAGGAGATTCCAACATGGCCAAGAAGAACAAGACTCCGGTTGCCGAGGCTGCTCCGGCCGGAGACATCGAAGTGGTTGCCAAGCCCGGCATGGGGCTCGAAGAGGGGCTCGTGCTGGCGACGACCTTCTTGCTGGCGATCGCGTTCACGCTCCTCGTGATGGCCTCGAAGGTCTACGAGTGAGCGGCTGACGCCCGCGTGAGCGGGTGCCGAGACGACCTGCGACCCGCGTGGCCCCCTGGGCCTCGCGGGTCGCGCTGTTTCCAGGCCTCGTGCCTCGGGCTCGGGTCGTCGGTCGGCTGGGAGCGGCCGCGTGTTGCGATCCTGGTCGGGTACTTCGGGACGAGGAAGAATCCGTTGCGACCGGAGTCGGGCTCGCTACCCTGCGATCCTGCGCCGTTTGGTCCACGGCGAAGGTGTCTGCAGGTCATGGTCCTCCCCGCACCACGAGGCGGGGCGCCCGAGGGGCATTCATGTTGAAACCGGTCGAGTGGCTGTTGCGCGGGTTCTCCGTCGATCTGGGGATCGACCTGGGCACTGCGAACACGCTGGTCTTCGTTCGCGACAAGGGCATCGTGCTCGACGAGCCGTCGGTCGTCGCCGTGCGCAAGGGCACGAGCGAGGTGCTGCTGAACGGCATGGCCGTCGGCGACGCGGCGCTCGAGTACCTCGGTCGTTGCCCGCCCGGCTTCCAGGCCGTGCGGCCGATGAAGAGCGGCGTGATCGCCGACTTCGAGGTCACCGAGAAGATGCTGCGCTACTTCATGGCGAAGGCATGCGGCGGCAAGAAGCTGATCAAGCCGCGCCTCGTGATCGCCGTGCCGTGGGGCATCACCATGGTCGAGAAGCGCGCCGTCATCGGCAGCGCCGAGCGCGCCGGGGCGCGTCGCGTGTTCCTGGTCGACGAGCCGACCGCGGCGGCGATCGGGGCCGGTCTGCCGGTGCACGAACCGCGTGGTTCGATGATCGTCGACATCGGCGGTGGCACCAGCGAAGTGGCGGTGATCTCGCTCGCCAATGTGGTGATGGCCGAGTGCCTGCGTGTCGCCGGCGACGACTTCAACGATGCGATCGCCCATCACATCCGCACCAAGTACAACCTGCTGATCGGCGAGATCACCGCCGAACGCTTGAAGATCGCGGCGGGCAGCTGCGTGCCGCTCGAAGAGGAGATCCAGGTCGAAGTGCGTGGCCGCGACTCCCTGGTCAACCTGCCGCGGCGCGCGATCATCACCTCGCAGGACGTGCGCGAGGCGCTGCAGGAGCCGGTGCGCAAGGTGATCGGTGCGATCAAGTCGGTGCTCGAGCGCACGCCGCCCGAACTCGCCAGCGACCTGGTCGACACAGGCATCACGTTGTGTGGCGGCGGCTCGCTGCTGCGTGGCCTGCCCGACCTGATCGCTCGCGAGACCGAACTCGACGTGCGCGTCGCCGAGCGACCGCTCGAAGCGGTGGCTCGTGGTACCGGCATCTTCCTCGAGAACCTGGAGCTCTACTCGCAGTTCCTCGAAGGCGGCGAAGACCTCGCCTGACCGACCGCAGGTCGATGCCGCCGCGCGGTGCCGACCTGCACGACAGCCCACGTTCGCGGTACGCGCGCGTGGGACTCGTCCGCCGACGGATCGCTGCGAGCGGTGGCGGAGCCGAGCTGGGCGGTGGTTCGCAGCGTTCGCGGCCACCGCGCCGCCAAAACCTGGCCCAGCCGTCGTGCACCAGAACGCTCGCGCCTTCCCGGTCGGCCTCTACGGCATGCTGCTGTTCGCCCTCTGCTGGCTGACTCTGCCGGCGGTGTTCGCCCCGCTCGAGCGGTTGCTGGTCGGCGCAGCGTGTGCCGTGCCGCGCTGTTGGGCGGGCTGGTTCGGTACGCCGGTCTCCGCCGCGACCGTCGACGAGGCGTCGCGCGCCCAGCGGATCGCGGTCGAAGCGGCGTTGCACGAACGGCTGCGCGCCGTCGACACCGACGATGGCGGGGGCCACTTCGGAAGCTGCCGGCCGGTGCATTGTGCCGTGGTCGCGACCGCGCGCACCGTGCGCCAGCGGGCCGGCACGGAACCGAACGAACTGCTGCTCGACCACAGCTACGCGGAGCTGCGCGACTGTCGGGAGTTCGTCACCAAGGGCGACGTGCTGGTCGGACGGCTGCTGCGCCCTGGTCAGGGCCAGGCGGCACTCGATCGTCCGGAGGACCCCGCCCGTGTGCAGTTGCTGCACCATCCCTCCGCGACTCCGCTCTACGCGACGATGGGACTCGAGGACGGTGCGATGCTGCGTCTCGTCGTGCGCGGGGCCGGTCCGGCCGAGCCGGCACCCATGCGCGCCGACCTCTGGGACGATCCCTACCGCGCCTCGTCGGTCGGCCGTTCCGGTCTGCCGGTTCGCACCGCCCTGCTGCCTCTCGATGCCACCTGTCCGCCGCCGGGCCTCTTGATCGGCGCGACCCTGGTCTGGGGCTACCCTCAGCAGGATGGGGAACCCACGCTGCTGCTCGGGGTGTTCGTGCAGCCGCCGTTCGCCGCCCGCGCGCTGTCGCACGTGGTGCTGTGGCGCGAGGCGCAGTCGCCGGTGGATCCGTCCCCGACGGGGAACGGCCTGGAGCCGGTGCGTCGCACACGCCGTGCTGGGCTGCTCTACGACCTGCCGGGCGCCTCGGCTGGACGGCACCTGCTCGTGGCCGAGCAGCTGGCCAGTGCCGCGACGGTGGTGCACGACGGGCACCTGGTCGGGACGGCGCGCGGGCTCGCGTTCGGCACCGGTCTCGTGACTTCGTTCACGGCTTCCCGCCAGCTCTGGAGCCTGTTGTTGTTGCCGGACGACCGCAGCGCGCCGCCACTCGAACTCGTCGGCGCCGTGGTCGCCGCCGACCAGAACGTCGCCCGGGTGCGCGTGCAGGGCCATCCGCTCGCTCGTGGGGTCCCTCTGCCTGCTGGCCGGTTGTTCACGGGCAGCAACGGCTTCCACTGCCCGTCGGGCCTGTCGATCGGGCACGCCCTGCCGGTCGCGGACGAACCGGACGTGCTGCTGGTGACCACCGAGTTCGCACCCGGCCCGTTGCCGGTGGACGTGATCGAGGGAGGGCAGCCGTGAAACGCTGGGTCTGGTGGTTCCTGCTCGCCCCGCAGACCTTCCTGTTCGCGGGGTTCTGGCGCGACGCGGGGCTGCCGCCGATCGACATGTCGGTGCTGGCCTGCCTCTTCCTCGCGTTGTGCGCCGACCGGCGGACCGTGCCGTGGCTGCTGCTCGGCCTCGCGATGGGCCGGGCGATGGTCGACGCGGCGGCGTTGCCGGTGCAGATCCTCGTGCTGGGCATCCCGACTGCTGTGCTGTTGCCGACCCGCCCGCTGTTCTCGGCGCACCTGTGGGCCTGGCACGCGATCGCTGCGACCGTCTGCGCGGTGGTCGTGCCGAAGCTCGCCGGTCTGTGTGGCCGCCTGTTCGACCAGCCGTCGGCGAACGCCGAACTCGATCCCTGGCTGGTGCTGTGGTCCGCGCTCGGCATGCCGCCACTGCTGTGGCTGGTGCGCCGGCTGCCGCCGTTCCAGGCGTTCGAGGAGCGGACGTGAGCTCGACCCAGGGCCGCATCGGTCTCGTCGGCACCGTGTTCGCCACGGGGTTCGTCGTGATCGCGGTGCACCTGTGGTTCCTGATGGTCGACCAACAGGACACCTGGGCGCGGCGCAGCTACGAGAACCGTTGGTCGTTCCGCTCGGTGCCGAGCCAGCGCGGTGCCTTGCGCGATCGGCACGGCCGGCTGCTCGCCTACGACGAACCGACCACCGAGCTGGCGTTGCACTACCAGCGCTTCCGCCAGTTCCACCCGGTGGGGGCCGCGGTGCACGGCGCGATCGCGCTCGCGGCCCTCGATCCGGCGCGGTCCGGCACGACCTTCGACTACGGCGACGGCGCGCTCGGCCCGCTGTCGGCGGTGCGCGAGCTGCTCGCGATGCCGGCTCGGCTGCTGCGGCCCAGGGCGTTGGAGAAGCACCAGGCGGCCGAGCTCGCGACCACCGTCACCACGGTCCTGGCCCACGCCACGGGCCTGCCGCGCAAGACCGTCTATGCCGCGCTGCGGGCGGCCGCCCAACGCAACGACGCCACCGCGGTGGGCGAGGCCATGCCGGTGCCGAAGGACCAGCTGCTGGCCGCCTGCGATGCGCACTGGTTCGCACTGCGGGAACTCGATGCCGAACTGCAGCGCCTCGAGCTCGAGCGACGCGAGAGCACGGGGCAGGTTGGCCAGGCGGTGCCCGGGCTGCTGGCGACGCTCGAGAGCATGCGCCGCAGCAGCCTCGCCAAGCAGCGCACGCGTTGGATCGAGGACGGCGAGCAGAGGGAGGGCAGCCTGCTCGAGTCGCTGTTGCGCACCTTCGCAGAACACGTGCCGTTCGACCTGGCGGCGCGGCTCCGTGTGCAGGCCGACCGTCATCCGGGCCTCGAGGTGTTGCCGATGGTGGCGCGGCAGGTCACGGTCGCCGAGGGCAGTGCTCTGCGCGCCTTGCTGGGTCGTGTGCAATCGCTGGACCGGGCGCTGCCGAGCGAGGCATGGCTCGACCGCCAGGAGCGGGAACTGCCCGAGGACTGGCTGGTGGAGCTGGTGCCCGAAGGGCTCGTCGATGCGGACCTTCGCGAGGACCTGCAGGACGAAGCGGCCCAACGCTACCGGCGCGAGATGCTGCTGCGCGAACGGCGCGGCATCATCGGCGCCGAGGTGCAGTTCGACGAGGCACTGCGTGGGCGGCTCGGCCTGCGGTTCGTCGAGCACGACGTGAACCGCCGCGAGCAGCGGCAGTGGAGCCACCTGCAGGTGGCTCCCGGCGAGGACGTGCGGTTGTCGTTGGACGTCGCCCTCCAGGCCCTGGCCGAGCGGGCTGCCGACGCGACGTTCCGCCGCGAGCGCGAACGCTTCGGCGACCTGGCTGCGCAGCAGCGCTGCGAAGCGGCCCTCTGTGTGCTCGACGCCCGGACCGGCGACGTGCTCGCCTACGCCGGAGCCCCGGTCCAGAGCGACCTCCCGGCCAAGTTGCCGGGGATCGTCTGGCGTGGCAACGGCGCGATCGGTTCGGTGGTGAAGCCGCTGGTGTTGGTCGAGCAACTGCAGGCGATCGCCGCTGGCAGGCCGCATCGGCCGCTCGCAGAACTGGCTCCGTGTGCCGGCACCCACACGCTGCGCTACGGCGGGCGATCGCTGAGTTGCGACAAGCCGCACGGACACGCGGGCAACGATCCGGTGGTCGCGATCGCCGACTCGTGCAACTCGTTCTTCTACCAGGTCGGCATCGGCCTCGGCGACGAAGGCCTCGCCAGGGCGCTGGCGCGCTTTGGCATGCAGCAGGCCGCACCGGGGTCGCCGTTCGTGGATTGTTGGCAGGCGCGGGTGCGCGGGCTCGCTGTGGCGCGACCGCGTGCCGACGGACCAGCGGCGGGGCGAGCGGCGCATACTCCGCTGCCGAGCCGCGCGATCGGCTACGGCGTCGAGGCCTCGCCGATCGACGTCGCGCGCGCCTACGCGGCCCTGGCGACAGGTGTGTTGCCGACTGTCTCGCTACTGACCGGCGACCGGCGACCGGTGGTCCTGCTCGACGACGTGGTCGGCGAGCTCGAGGTGGTCCGCGAAGGTCTGCGCGCCTGCGTGCAGACCGGCACAGCCCGGCGCCTCCCCGTGCTCCAGGAGCTGCAGGTCGCCGGCAAGACCGGTACGGCGCAGATCCTGGACTCCGGCGAGAACAACGCGTGGTTTGCTGGCTACCTGCCGGACGCCGGAGCCAGCGGCGTGCAGTTGGTGCTCTGTGGCGTCGTCTACCACGTGGCCGACAAGCGTCACGGCGGCGATGCCGCCGGGCAGCTGGTTGCCGACTTCCTCGCCGAGCTGCGCGGGGTTCCCCAGCTCGCCGCCGCCTACCTGCCGTACGGAGGGGGTCGATGAGCGAGTGGGCGCACGGCCTGCCGAAGCGCCGCCGCGACGTGCTGGCCGCGGTCGACGGCTGGCTGGTGCTCGCGATCGCCGCACTGTGCCTGTGCGGGCTCGTGTTCATCGGCTCGGCGACGCGCGACGACGTGAAGTTCCAGAACCAGCAGGGCCGGCAGGCCCTGTTCCTCCTGTGTGGGTTCGGCCTCGGCTTCTTCGGCCTGCTGCCGCACTACGTGCACGTGGTGCGTGGCGCCTGGTTGTTCTACGGGGCGACGGTGCTGGCGCTGCTCGGGCTGCCGTTCTTCGCCCCCGAGATCAACGGCGCGCGCCGCTGGTACGCGCTGCCCGGCTTCTCGATCCAACCGAGCGAGTTCGCGAAGCTGGCGGTCGTGCTGGCGCTGGCCGCGCGGCTGCGCTTCCTCGACCGCACGCGCACGCGCGACAGCCTGTTGTGGCCGCTGCTGGTCACCGCGGTGCCTGCCCTGCTGGTGCTGCGGCAGCCCGACCTCGGCAGTTCGCTGGTGTTCGGCCCCGTGCTGCTGGCGATGTGCTACACGGCCGGCGCGCGCGGCCGCAGCATCCTGATCCTGCTCGGCATCGGGTTGCTGGTCGCGGTGGTCGCCTACTTCGAACTGCTGCACGGCTACCAGAAGGAGCGCATCGCCGTCTGGTTCGACCATTGGTCGTGGCATCAGGGCAACCTCGACGCGCCCGACGTGCAGGAGAAGCTGCGCTCGACGGGCTTCCAGCCGTGGCAGGCGCTGATCGCGATGGGGGCGGGTGGCTGGGCCGGGTTCGGCATCGGTGCCGGCCCGCAGAACTGCTACGACTTCCTGCCGTACCGCAGCGAGGACTACCTGTTCGCGGTGGTCGGCGAGGAGGTCGGGTGGCTCGGCTGCATGCTGCTGCTCGGGCTGATCGCCGCGGTGGTCTACGGGCTGCTCGGGATCGCCATGCGCACCCGCGAGCGGTTCGGCCGGCTGGTCTGCGTCGGCGTCGCCGCGTGGCTCGGCAGCCAGTCGCTGATGCACGTCGCGGTGTGCGGCTGGCTGGTGCCTGCGACCGGGTTGCCGATGCCGCTGCTCAGCTACGGCGGCAGCTCGACGCTGGCGATGCTGCTCGGCCTCGCGTTGTGCCTGAACATCGGCGCGCGCCGCGAACCGATCCTCGCCGCCGACGGCTTCCGCTGACCTGGCTGCGCTGGTGGGCGCCGGTCCTGCTCAGCGGCCGCCGTTGCCGCTGGCTTGCTTCTGCTTCAGGTAGGCTTCCCAGTACTTGCGGTACTTCTCGGGCACCTTCGGCGACGAGCCTCGGTTCTTCAGGAAGTTCGTGTAGGACTGCAGCTCGCCCCACGAACCGTCTCCGGTGCCGGGGTTGCCCGGTCCGGTGGGATCCTCGCTGGCGCGGTTGCCGACGCGGTTCTGGCCGCCGTCCTTCGACTCCTGGCCGCCGAGCGGCTTGCCGTCGGGGCCGAGTTGCTGCTGTTGCTGGCCAGGCTGCTGGCCGCCTTGCTGTTGACCGGGCTGTCGGCCCTGCTGCTGCTGGCCCGGTTGCTGGCCTTGCTGCTGGCCGTCCTGGGACTCTGGCTGGCCTTCGCCAGGCTGGGGCGGCTGCTGCACGAACTCCGGGTTGTTGTTCTCGCGGCGGTTCCGCTGTCCCTGGCTCTGGCCGCTCTGCGACTGCGACTGCGATTGCGACTGGTCCGACGACTCCGACTGCGAATCCTGCTGCTGGTCCTGTTGCGAACTCGAACCGCCGCCGCCCTGCTGCTGCATCTGCCGCAATTTCTCGATCAGCTGGTCGATACCTGCCTCGGCGATCTCGCTGCGCTCGCGCGCCTGCTGCAGCTTCTCACGCTGCGAGCTGCGCTGCTGGTCGCGCTTGCTCGTCTCAAGCAACAGCCGGTCGATGTCGCGCAGGGTCTCGTCGACCTTGCGGGCGATCTCCTGGATCTCCTTCGCGGTGTCGAGGCTCTGGGCCCGGCTGTCGGGGGCCAGGAGCGCCGCGAGGACGCTCACGAGGGCGAACGATCGAAGGGTTCTACGCTGGCTCATCGGTTCCTCCCGCGGCCACCGCCGCTCGGTTCGGCTTCGCCGCCCTGCATGCCCTGCAGCGTCTGTTCGACCCGCTGCTTGATCTGCTGGAACAGGTTCGAGATCTCGGCGTGGCTGTGGGCCAGCCGCTCGACCAGTTGCACCTCGCCGTCGCCGATCGCGTCGTCGCCGCGGGCCTCGATCAGCGCCCGCAGGTCGTCGGCGGCACGGCGCCGGTCGACGCCGAGCTGCTTCAGCATCTCCAGCTCGGCGATCAGGGACACCAGCTGCTGGCGCATCTGGTTCATCTGGTTCTTCTTCTGCTGGTCCTGTTGCTGCTGCTGTTGCTGCTGGCGATCCTGTTCGCGCTGCTGCCGCTCGCGTTCGAGGGCCTTCAGCATGTCCTCGGTGCGCCGCTCGATGTCCTGCTGCAGCAGCGTCGTGAACGAACCGACGTCCGGAGCGCGTCCCCCGAGCCGTCGCGCGACCTCGCGCAGGTCGTCGAGGTTCGCCTGCAGCACCGTGCGGTAGACGAGGTTGCCTTCCTCGTTCAAGGCGCCGATCACGAACTCGATCTTGCCGACGAGGGCCAGCTCCTCTTCGCCGAGCTGGTTGGCCTTGCGGCGCATCGCGCGCGAGAGGCCGTCGGGGCCGGCTCCCTGCTGGGCCTCGAGGGTCTGCTTGGTGATCGGACGCTGCTTCTCGAGGAACGAGGTCAGCTCTTCGCGCATCCGGAACAACAACTCCTCCTGGCGAAGCTGCTGGTAGCGCTCTTCCTCCTCCTCGAGCTCCTCGGCGGCTTCTTCGAGCTTCTCGCGCGCCTGCTCCTGCTGGCGCTGGGCCTCCTCGGAATCGCCCTGTTCCATCGCCTGCTTGGCCTTCTTGGAGGCCGTGGCCGCCTGCTCGGCGGCGCGGGCGGCGTCCTCGGCCTTGCGCTTCTTCAGCTCCTCGGCGAGGCGAACGATGTCCTCCTCGAGCTTCTGCTGGGCCTCGGCGAGCTGCTGCATCTGCTCCTTCTGGCCGGACGACGCCGGGCGGTTCTTCTGCAGCCCTTCCATCGCCTTCTGC
>JAEUHU010000270.1 GCA_016793305.1 Planctomycetota bacterium | reverse complement strand
CGCGCTGGAGAGCGGCGCCGACGGCAGCTTCGCCGCCATGTTCGAGCCCGGCGAACTGCAGGCCACGACCCTGGTCGAACGGTGCGACGGCGTCCCGCCGCGCCAGCTTGCCCTGCCCACGACGACCCTGGTGGCCGGCCGGGTGTCGCTCGGCGACGTCGTGGTGCACGACGGCCCCTGGTTGGTCACCGGTCGCTTCGCGATCGTCGGTGCGGCTCGGCCGCACGACGTGTCGTGGTACATCTCGCGCGCGACGCCCGACGGCGACACGACCGTTGCCAACGTCGTGCAGCCGCTCGCCGTCTGGGTGCTCGACGACGGCCGGTTCGGGGTGCTCGCCACCCCGGAACCGGGCGACCACCACCTGGTCGTGCCGGCCTCCGGCCACCGGCCCGGGCAGTCGATCGCATTCGAGCCCGGCGCCGAACTGGTGGTGCCCGTCGACGGCGGGGCGGCCCTCACGGCGGTGATGCAGTGGCCCGTGGAGGCCACCCGCATTCCGTGTGTCGTGCTGCAGGACGCGTCGTCGCCGACCGCGGGCCCGGCACCGACCGCCTGGCCGGTGCGCCTCGACGGCGACCGGCACCGCGTGTCGTTCCGCGGCGTCCGGCCCGGCCGCTACGCGCTGCACGTGCGCTGGCGCCCGGAGGAACCGACCTGGCACGAGGTCGTGGACGTCGTCGTGCCACCACCACCCGGCGGCGATCCGCGCCTCGCGGCGATCGACCTGCGGCCGCGGGTCGTGCAGGGCCGGCTGCGCCTGCGTGGCAACGCCGCCGATCTCGCGAACGCGACCGTCGAAGCCCGGCGGCCAGACCTGTCTAGAGCCGACCTGCTGTTCCATGGCCGCGGCGGCGTGTTCGACTGGGTCGCCCTCACCGACGCGAAGCTGCTGGTGTGCTGCCCCGGCCACGAACCGGTGCTGCTCGACGACCTGCGCCCGGCGCGCGACGTCGTGCCGACCCCGTGGCGAACGCAGGCGCTGCGCCTGCGCCGACTGCCGACCAGCGACGGCACCCGCTGGGCTGCGCGCGCCTTGCCGGTGCCAGCGCCGGTCGATCCCACGCCCTGGTCGTTCGAGTGGCATCCGGTGGTCGACGGCGCGACCACGCTGACGTTGCGCTCTGGCCCGCACCGGCTCTGGCTGATGCTCGAACGAACGGGCCAGCCGACCCGCACGTTCCTCGCCAGCGACGCGATCCTCTATGCCGGGCCCGAGGTCCTCGAACTCGACGTCGGCGCCGCCGCCGAAGCGGCAGCGGCAGTGGCGGAGTCGCCGCGCGACCGCTGACTCAGGGCGCGGCGGCGGGGCGTTCGTCTTCGCCACCGATCCGGTAGCGCCGGTAGACGAGCACCAGACCACCGATCCCGACGGCCAGGGCGGCGATCTGCAGCAGCTGCGGCCACGCGCGTTGCACCGTGCCGACCAGGATGTCCCAGTGGAGCGCCAGGTGGAACCGGTTCGCCGGCTCGATCAACTGGTGCCCACCACACTCGATCTGCATGGTGAGGAACAGCCAGCGGTGCGTCTCGCCGTAGCACGCGTAGCTGCCGAGGATCGCCGTGGCCACGATCGACGCGGCGTAGACGAGGCGACTCCGGGTGCTGCCGAGGAAGCGCACCGAGGCGATCAGCAACGGGAACGCCATCATGTTCGAATGGCGGAAGAAGTCGTAGGCGAACAGGAAGATCGCCAACATGCCGCCGATCAGCAGGGCCGCGTGCCAGCGCTCGCCGCGCGGCCGGGGCGCCGCCACGTGCCAACCGACCACGGCGAGGAGCGGCCCGAACATCGTGACCAGGTAGACGCCGGACAGCGCCCACAACCAGAGGAAGGTGATCGGCAGGAAGGTGTGGGCGAGGAAGTAGTCGCCGTCGTAGGCCCAGGTCGGCGAGTGGGCGCCGACGTACATCCGGAACAACTTGTAGAGCCCGAACACCACTCCGATCGCCAGCACGTCGGCCTTGGCCGAACCACCGGCGAGCCGGCGCACGTACCACAGCCATGGCAGGAAGAACAAGACCATCTCGTGGTTCGTGAGGCAGGCCAGGAAGAGCGTCCAGAACAGCACAGGCCGGCGCGCCACGAGCCACATCAGCAGCAGGATCGCGTAGCCGAGATTGTCGACGTAGCCGACCAGGCTCACCTTGTAGATCTGCACCGTGCCGGTGGCCGCGACGGCGAGCGTGATCAGTGTGGCGTCGATCACGGCCGCGCCCCGCCAGCGCGCGACGAGGTGGACGAGCGCCAGCATCAGCACGGCCGTTCCCTGCGTGAACGTCACCCAGTGGGCGCCCCCGAGCCCGAGGTAGTGGGCCAGGATCGGCGCCAGCAGGCGATGCGGGATCTGACCGCCGAACTGCCAAGGGTCCACCGACTTCTGCTGCCATTCGACCCCGAAAACGGTCGGCTCCGCCAGCTGCGGCGTGACGAAGCAGGACAGGAAGTAGGCGAGCAGGCCGACCAGCGTCGCTGCGAAGCAACGGCTCCAGCACCAACAGGCACCGTTCGAGCCCGAAGGATGGCTGGCGTCGACCACGGGGAGCGGGAGCATGCGTTGTGCCGAAGTGGATCGTGCCGCGGACGGACGTGGCTCTGGGCGAAGTGGACGCGGGCAGTTGAGCAGCCTCCGCCATTCGCACGCAACCAGATTCACACCGCCGGTGCCACCAGGTCGATCTGGCGAGTGCTGGGCGGCGGCGAAGGTGGACAACGCAGTCGTGCACAGGACGGGGCGGGACCGTACGCTGCTCGCCCTTCATGTCCAAACGTCCCGTTGCCCTCGTCACCGGCGCCAACGGCGAGATCGGCCGTTCGCTGATCGAAGCCCTCCATCGCGACGGTCGGTACCGCATCGTCACGCTCGACCTGTCGCCGCTGCCGGAGAAGTACCGGCCGCTGTGCTTCGAGACCTACGCCGGCAACATCCTGGACCGCTACCTGCTCGACCAGCTCGCCGCCCACCACGAGATCGAAGCGGTGTTCCACCTGGCGGCCCTGCTGTCGACGCGCGGCGAACGCGACCCCGAGCTCGCCCACCAGATCAACGTCGAGGGCACGCTGCACCTGCTGCGCATGGCGCAGTCGCTGACGCTGCGGCTCGACCGGTCGGTGAAGTTCGTGTTCCCGAGCTCGATCGCCGCCTACGGCATCCCGACGCTCGCGCAGAAGAAGGCCTACGGCCGGATCCGCGAGGACCAGGGGCTCGAGCCGATCACGATGTACGGGGTGAACAAGCTCTATGCCGAGCACCTCGGCCGCTACTTCATGCGCCACTACCGCATGCTGTCGGCGAGCAGCGAGCGCTCGCTGCGCCTCGACTTCCGCAGCGTGCGCTTCCCCGGCCTGATCTCGGCCGAGACGGTGCCGTCGGGCGGCACCAGCGACTACGGCCCGGAGATGCTGCACGCGGCGGCGCAGAACAAGCCGTACGCGTGCTTCGTCGCCCCCGAGGCGCAGATCCCGTTCATGGCGATGCCGGACGCGGTCAAGGCGCTGATGGCGCTGCTCGACGCGCCACGCGAGCAGCTGACGCTGCCGGCCTACAACGTCGGCGCGTTCAGCCTCAGTGCCGCCGAGTTCGTGACGCGCGTGCAGAAGGCCTTCCCGAACGCGCAGATCTCGTTCGCGATCGACCCGGCCCGCGCGCGCATCGTCGACTCGTGGCCGGCCGACGTCGACGATGGCGCCGCCCGACGCGACTGGAACTGGGCACCCGACTACGGCATCGATCGCGCCTTCGACGAGTACCTGGTGCCGGCGATCCGCGCCCGCTACCGCAACTGACACAGCCGGCTCGACGGCGTAGTCTCCGGGTCCGATGTCGACCCCGCCCCGCGGCGAAGCCTCTCTCGACTGCCAGACCTGTGGTGCGTGCTGCTGCAACAGCGACGAGAACCGGGCCGAGAACTACCCGTGGTACGTCGAGGTCGAACCCGGCAGCCGCCTGCTGTCGCGGCGGGACCTGCGCCAGCGCTACGTCGTGTTCGACCCGGACGACTCGCCGCACCTGCGCCTCGACGCCGACGGGCGTTGCACTGCGTTGCTCGGCCGACTCGGCCGCAACGTGCACTGTGCGATCTACGCCCACCGGCCGCGTGGCTGCCGCAGCGTGCAGCCGGGCGACGACGACTGCCGGCGTGCCCGGCGGGAACGCGGCATCGACCCCGCGTGAGGGGGCCCGTGTGAGGTGCCGGCAGACGCCCGCCAAGGAGGCGATCGGCGATCAGTTGCCGATCACGATCTGGATCGCGTTGGTCAGCCCGCAGAAGGAGCCGTCGCAAAGGGCTCCCTGCAGGTAGATCGAGGTCCCGGCGAACGAACAGTTGGCCGGGACCTGCAGGCTGACCGAGCTGACCGCGCCTGGCGTCCAGGTCGGACCGATCCAGGGACCGATCACCGGGGAGCCGAGCATCAGTTCGCCCGGAGCACCGGGCCCTGCCAACCCCGCAGACGGCAGCACCGTCCCGCACGGCTGCGTCGGGGTCGGCGCCAGCGAGACGAACAGGTAGGGCTCCGCCGAGGTCTGGGTCGCCAGCGGGTTGTCGAAGCCAACCGTGAGGTTCGCGCCGAACGTGGCGCGACCGCCGAGCAGGCGCAGGCTCCCGGCGGGGCTGCGCCCGGTGCAACCGTCGAGCACCCTGGAGGCGGCCGGCCCGCACATCGTCAACACCAGGTCGTCGGCGAACATCGCTCCCAGCCCCGTGGGCTTGTCGAGCAGGATTCGCGTCTGCACGGCCCCGGCCGGAACGCTGCCGTCGAACTTGACGAGCTCCCAGTTGAGCGTGGTCACGGCCCGTTCGGTGGTGCCGACCAGCGCGTCCGCGGCATCGAGGAACTCGAGCACGATGCGCCCCACGTCCGTCGAACCTTCGACACGGACCTTGGCGCTGAAGCTGTAGCAGTCGCCCGCATCGAGACCAGGGATCCGCTGCCGCCTGCCACCACCCGTGGCGATCCGCATCGACTGGAGCCCCGAGGCAACCGAGGCCCCAGAGGTGGACGTGTTGCCGAGGTCTTCCCAGAGGTGCCCTTCCAGCTGGCCTGGGCGCAGCAATTCGAACCCAGGATTGCGCACCAGGTTCATCGTGTCGAGCGACCGGGCGTAGCGATCGAACGCCGCGTCGCTCAGGTGCAAGCCATCGGGGAACAGGTTCGGCTCGACGGGCACCACGTCCCAGCCCTCGAGCAGGTGCAGGTTCGGGTCGCCAGTGATGCGCCCCCCCACCACCGCGCGAATCATGTTGCGGTAGTCCTCGAGCAGGATCGGCAGGGAGGCCTCGTCGGTGCGCATGGTGGGAGTCACGCAGACGAGCGGCACTTCGGCGCAGCCTGGCTGCGCGCGGAAGTTGGCGATCCACTGGTCGTACTGCGCCACGAACGTGGCGAGTGGGGTCTGGAAGCCGAAGTCGTTCGTGCCGATGGCGAGCACGACGAACGTCGGCTGGAGCGCGCCGATCACGGCGCCATCGGACCCGACCGTGGTGTGTCCCGCGAAACCGGCATTGATCACCGACCAGCCGCGGGCCTTCCCCAGCTGCGCCGGGAACGTCCGGTTCGGCTCGGAGGTGAACACACCCTGCGTGATCGAGTCCCCGAAGCAGACGGCCCGATGAGCCGGCACCGGCGGCGAGTACGGCAACAGCTGGGGACTGCCGCCCGTGAGTTGGATCGACAGCAGGTCGACGTCGGCAGCGACCGGCCAGACGAGCGTCACGACGCGCGACCTCGGCGTCGTCTGCGTGTTCACCATCAAGGTCGCCGCACCGAGGTTCCCCGAGCCGATCTTCGGCTGCGGCACCCCGTCCACCTCGACACTGAACTCCGGCAGGATCGCGATCGAGTGGTAGAAGACCGTCACCTCGACCTGCGTCGCGTCGGTGCGGAACGAAGCCCGCACCCCAGGACTCATCTCCACGGCATACGGCGCCGCCGTGCCGGGACGACGGAAGCTGGCGTGCGTGCTGTCGATCGAAGCTTCCATGTAGCCCGACCAGGCGATGCCCGGATCGTCGGGCGCGATGGTCGTCGACTGCGAACACACCGCCCGGCACAGGGCGACCAGGGCGAGGAGGAAGGCGAGGCGAAAGGTCATGAGGCGACGGCAGCCGGCAGTCGGGAGACCCGGCGATGGGATGCCCACGATGCCGACAGCGGCATGGTCGTGGGGCGCGAATCATGCCACCCGACGAACTGGTTGTCATGGCTGCCCGGCGCCTGGTCCCGCAACGAGAGGCCTCCCGACCGGACCTCCGCGAGTCGATGCGGTTCGCCGTCAGCCAGATCGACCCAATGGAGCCGGAATCGCCCCAACGTACAGCCGGTACCAAGGGCCCAGCACACGAACCCTCAGGCAAGCAGCCGGGCAGGCTGGACCCCGTCGATCTCGACGACGACGAAGGCATCCGCATCCCCGAACTGGATCACGCCATCGGCTCCGCAGACGACCAGCACGCGGTCGGCGCCCTCCTGCTCGACGGGGAAGAAGTCGCCGAGCAGCGCATGGGCGCGCGCCGTCTTCCACTTCGCGAGGTTGGCACCCAGCACGACGAAGCGCCCACCCTTCTCCTTGTGCGTCACCACGATGGCCATGCCGCGTCTTGTAGCCGCGGTGGAACGTGGTCACCAGCCGGGCGCGAGCCGCGACGAACCACGTTCCGCCGCGCGCCGCGCGACCCGACTACTTCTTCTCTTCGGCCGGTGCGGGCGTGCCGCCCTTCCACAGCGCGTAGACCTCGCCGGCGATGGCCTTGCCGGCGTCCTTGGCGGCGTCGATGGCGATCTCCTTGGCCTTCGCCTCGTAGGGCACGTCGAACTCGGCGTCGTGCATCTCGCCACCGCCGCCGGTGCCGGGGAACTTGTAGCCGATCTTCTCGAACGACAACGACAGCTCCTCCTGCTCGGGGATCAGCTGGTTCTCGGGTTTGCGGTTGTTGACCATGATGGTCTTCATGCCGACGACCTGCACCCCGTCCATCACGATGGTGTAGTAGTTCTCCTCCATGCCGCCGGTCGGCGGCATGCGCCAGAACTCGATCGTGACCCCGTTGAACTTGTTGCCGTTCTTCAGGGCGACGTGCAGTGCGGGGCTCGCTGCGTCGATGTCCTTGGTGATCACCATCGGGACGTGCTTGTGCTTGCCCTCCTGGGGGCGCCCGTTCTTCCAGTCGATTTCGGCCGCCACCTTGGCCAGGACTCCGGCGACGACGATCTTGCCTTCGCGGCCCCGCTGCCTGGCCGAGCCCTTGATGTTGCCGAGAGTGAGGAATGCGTTCATGCCCATGGTCGTGGTTCCTGTGGTCGTGAGTCGATGAGAGGTTCGGATCGGTTCGGGAGCAGCACCGTCACTTCGGCGCCTCGGCTCCCCCCTTGAACGCGTCGTAGATCGCGCCAGCGACGGCCTTGCCGGCGTCCTTGCCGGCATCGATCGCCATCGCCTTGACCTTCGCCAGCACCGGGATCTCGCAGTCGGCGAGCATCGCCCCGGACTCGGCGTTCTCCTTCGGATCGGTGCCCTCCTTCTTCTGGGCCGCGGCGAACGCGTAGGAGATGCCGGTGAAGCTGAACGAGACGTGCTCCAGTTCGGGCATCAGGTCGTTCTCGGGCAGCCGGTTGTTGCCCATGTCGAGCTGGATGTCGACGACCTGCACGTCGCTCAGCCGGATCGTGTAGTAGGCCTCTTCGCGGCCACCCCCCGGCGGCATGCGCCAGAACCGCAGCACCACGTGGCCGAACTTCGTGCCGAGCTTCAGCGCCGCGTGCAGCGCCGGGCTCGCGAGGTCGATGCCCTTCGTGACCACCAGTGGCTTGTGCTTGCTCTTGTCCGGCACCGGCCGACCGGTCTTCCAGTCGAGATCGGCGCGCACTTCGGCGACGACGCCGTGCACCGTGATCTGGTCCTTCACGTGCGTCTGCAGAGCGGATCCCTTGACGCCGGGGATCTCGAGGAATGCGTTCATGCCCATGGGGTGTGTCTCCTGTGCGTTGGTGTGGGGAGCGCGATCAGGCGAGGCCGCCGAACGACGTCGAGTCGTCGCCGAGATCGCGACGGTCGAAGGCGAGCACGACCCCTTCGAAGCAGCCGGCTCCGTCGGCCCAGGCGGGTTGGTGGCCGCGGTGCCGGAAGGCGACCCTGCGCCCCGCTGCCTGCGCGGCCGTGGCGATCGCGAAGCCGGCGGGCGTGAGCTGGGCGTAGCCGCGCAGCGTGGGCCCGGCGTCGAGGTAGACGCAGGCGTCCCACGAACGGCAGCGCGAGACCTTCGCCATGGCGACCGGACTGATCGCCGGCGGCAGGTTGCGCTCGACGCGCAGCACCGCCGGATCGCTCGGAGCAGCCTGCTCCTGGCCCCCGGAAGAGCCCGTGCCGACCGCCGTCGCGGCGGCCACCGAGGCCGAAGCCAAGACGGTGCCGCCTGCCAGTTGTTGGATCGCCCTGCGTCGCGTGACTTCGCTCATGGTTGCCTCGTTCGGGTCCGAAGGCCCCGCGGCAGGATGCACGCGGACGGCCGGGACGCCGGAAGGATCCCCGGCGAGGCAACCGCGTGACGCGACGTTTCAGGGTTTTTTCTGCGTGATGCAGGCGCCGCCGCGGGGATGCGACCGACGACCCACCCGCATTCCCATGATCCGACGCCGTATCGCCTCGCTGTTCCTCCTCCTCGTCACGGCCGGGCTCGCCGCCCTGTGGTTCTACGAGAGCGACCACCAGATCCGACCGCCCCAGCAGTTCGGCCGGATCTGGACGAACGCACCCTGCGCCGGGCCCGTGGTCGCGTTCGTGACGCGCGAGGAACGGGAACGCTCGATCCAGGTCCGGCGCGGTCGCTTCCAGTCGGAGCAGTACGACCGCTACGTGCTGCACGTGCACTCCGGAACAGACGGCGCGCCGCTTCAGACGCTGGCCCTCGGCGACGCGCGCGTGCGGCAGGACGAGCAGATGCCGCAGATCCTCGGCATCGTCGGCGACGTGCTCTGGCTGTGGCGCTCTGGCCCCGAAGCCCGCAGCCTGCCCGGGCTCGAGCTGCTCTGCGACACCGCGCGACTCACCGAACGAGCGCCCGAGCGCGCCAAGGTGCTGCCGACCGAGCCCAAACGCTACGCGGTGAGCCCACAGCCACACGCCCTCGTGGTGCGTGGCCGCGACGCACGGCTCTACACGCTGCAGCCGCGCGAGGCGACGATCACCGAGCTCGCCTTCGAGCAGTTGCCCACGACCACGTTCTCCCAGCAGCTCGAGGACCGCTTCGACCACCTGCGGCCGCCCGGCCGCTCGCGGGTCTTCACGCATCCGTACAACCTGCTGGAGACGACGTTCCTGACCCGCACCGGGCAGTGGTACGGCCTGCTGGTCGACGCCGAACGCCAGCAGCTCGGCGAGTACGCGCCGCATGGTCGTCCACATGGCGACGTCGCCCGGCGCCTGTACCGCGCCACCTACACGCTGGACGGCAACCATCCGAAGCTCGACGTGAGCGCTGCCGAAGCCCTCGGCGACGAACGGCTGCTGCAGGCCGGGTTCCTGATCCGGAACGACCAGTCGCTCTGGGACGTGCCCGAGCCGAGCTCGACGCTGGTGCTGGCGAAGGCAGCCCTCGGCGAGGACGAACCATGGCAGGTCGTGCGGCTCGCCCGCGACGGCACGGTGCTGTGGCGCACGTCGACCGAGCTCGCCGATCCGGGCGAGATCCTCGACCTCGGCACGCACGTGCTGTTCGTCGGCATGCGCTCCGGGCTCGGCCATCCCGATCCCGAGCACAGCGACCGCCGCGAACGGCTGGTCTGGATCGACCAGGCCAGCGGAGCCCGCAGCACGCTGTTCGTCGCCACCGGGGAACGGCAGCCAGCACCGCAGCCGTGAACGGCGTGGCGTCGCGCGGCGGCCGCGCCCGCCCGATCTCCCGTCGACGCGCTGCATCGGCCGGCCTAGCCTGCGGCGTCTCGAGGCCGATCCCCGGTCCGGCCGCATGCCCCGACGCACCGACCCACCCTCCGACGACGCGCCCCGCCCCGTGCAGCGCGGCCTGTTCGGCCCGCTCGACGAGCCCAAGGCCCCTGGCGTGCAGCCGGCGTCGTTCCCCGCCGACCTCGTGCGGCTCGGCCAACGGCTGCCCGCGGACCTGCGGCTCGGCACGTCGTCGTGGAACTTCCCCGGCTGGCGCGGCCTCGTCTACGCGCCCACCGCGAAGACGGCGCAGCTGAGCCGGCACGGGCTCGCCGCCTACGCGCAGCACCCGCTGCTGCGCACGGTCGGCGTCGACCGCACATTCTACGCGCCGATCGAAGCGCGCGAGTTCGCCGACTACGCGGCCCAGGTGCCGGCGTCGTTCCGGTTCCTGGTGAAGGGCCTCGGCGAACTGCTCGCGCCGCAGCGCCCCGACGGCAAGCCCAACGAGCGCTACCTCGACGCGCGCGCGTTCGCCGCCGAGTGCGTGGCGCCGGCCGTCGAGGGCCTCGGCGACCGCCTCGGCACGCTGCTGCTGCAGTTCCCGCCGCAGGCCGACGCGCTGCGGGACGATCCCGAACTGTTCGCCGAGCTGCTGCGGCAGTTCCTCGGCGCGCTGCCGGCCGACGTGCCGTACGCGGTCGAACTGCGCGACGAGGCCCTGTTCACCGAACGCTACGTCGAGGTGCTGCACGCGACCGGCGTCCGGCACGGCTTCGTCGTGCACCCGCGCATGCCCTCGCTGGCGCACCAACGCGAACTGGTGCCGCTCGACGGGCCGGGCCGCGGGCCGCTGGTGCTGCGCTGGATGCTGCACGCCGGGTTCGGCTACGAGGCGGCGAAGGCGCGCTACGAACCGTTCGATCGCCTGGTCGATCCGGACCCGGCCCAGCGCAGCGCGATCACCGAGCTCGTGCTCGCCGCCCTGCAGCAGAGCCGGGCGATGACGGTCGTCGTCAACAACAAGGCCGAAGGCTCGTCCCCGTGCAGCGTGGAGCAGCTGGCCCGGGCGATCGCCGCGGCGGGCCCAGGCTGAGTTCCCCGATGCGGGTGGAAGGCGAGGAGGGTGCCGATCTGCCACACCCCTCGGCGGCGGCGGCGGGACGGCTTGGTGGTCGGCAATGGCCACCCATTAATGGCTCACGAGGCGATCACGATCGCCGACACCACCGCATGCGCGATCACGCCAAGGGCAATGCCCGTGGCGAAGGCGCCGCGGGCCAGTTCGCCGCGACCGCGTCGGAGCGTGACGACGCCGAGCGGTAGCCACCAGACGGCCCCGGTGACGACGCCCGGCGAGTAGCCGGCGGTGGCGAGGGAACCGACGACGTGTGCGGTGCCGTTGATGGTGACGATGGTGGCCAGTGTCGTGGTCAGCAGGCGGAACGGTTCGCGGTGCGTGGCGAACCACGCGGCCACGATCATCGCCCCGAGCGCGATGCCGTTGAGCCAGAGGAAGGCAGTGGCGGAAAACTGCACATGGGCCAGTCGCGAGATCCAGACCGGGAACGTCTCGCCGCAGCAGTACTCCTCGGCGGCGTGGGCGACGTAGCTGGCCGGAAACCACCAAGCACTCGGGGATCGCTGCCCGGGGAGCGTCATCGTCATGGGGCCTCGGCGAGGCGCACCTGGATCCGTAGCGGCTCGTCGTTCGCTGCGACCGTGATCGCGTAGCTGCCGCCGAACGCCTTCGGTTCGATGGCCAGCCGCCAGGTGCCGCGGAGTGCCGGCCAACACTGCGCGCTCTCGGTATCGCCGGCGCGCACGATCTGACGCAGGCGCTCGAATCCACTGGGGTCGACGAGGCGCACCAGCAATTCGCCAGTCGTGCCGCAGACCCGGGATTCCACGCCCACGGTCGTTGCGGCGGATTCGCACTCGATGGTCAGCTCGTGCGGTTCGTCGCAGGGGGTGTCGCCCGTCCAGGAACGGGTGGCCCAATGGCTGGAGCCATGCACGGTTGCGGTGCAGGACAGGAGCAGGAGGGCGGATGGGAGAGTCGCGCGGCGCAAGCAGGGTGGCAACATGGGGCCTCAGGTGGCCGACCGACCGTGGCTTTCGTCTCGCCGGTGGCGATGCCCAGGTCGTGGCCGACGACCGCCGCACCAGGCCCGCCGAGGTGGTTGGCCATGCCCTTGGTTCGGCGGGCGCGCACCATGACGCACGATGCCGCGGGAGGGAGGCCACGGACGCGTGCACATTTTCGCGCGACGATGGCAATCCCTGACGTGACGTTCGTAGCACGCACCCCCATGGCCTCGAATCTCCGCTCCTCCCTGTCCCTGATCACGCTGTGCCTGTGCCTTGGCGCCGCTTGCACCAGCAGCAGCCAGTTCGGCATCGTGCTGCGGCCTGGAACGACCGCCTCCTTGCAAGTGCTCGGCGACAACCCATTCGTCGCGGTCGACAACGACGGCCCCGGATCGATCGACATCTCGTTCACCCCGGAAGTCGGCACTCCCGACCGGGTCCGCGTGCTGCGCGGTAGCTCGGCTCGCAGTCTGCGCGGCGGAGGCAGGTTGGAGTTCGCCCTGGTGGAAGGGGATCAGGCGACGCTGCAGGTGAACGTGCAGCACAGCACAGGCACCGACCTGCGCACGCTCGGGAAGACGCCCTGAGAGCCGAGAGGAAATCCGCATGGGGCCACGCAAGGGAGTTCGAAGCCGATTGTCTCTCACTCTCTGACTCGGCAACGGCTCGGCCGACCCAGTCCGACCGGGTGCGAAGCGAACGCAGGCGCTCCCTCACTGCAGCAGCACGAACGCGAACTCCGCAGGGTTCCGGGTGTTCGCGGGCTGGCCGGCCCGCTTCACGTCGAGGTGCAGGATCACCTGGTTCGGCGTGCTCGGCAGGATCGCCAGGATGGTCGCCGCGGCGTTCGCATCGCCGAGCATCGACGTGTCGACGGCACTGCGGGCGTTGCTGGCGATGTGCCAGTGGAAGAGGCCCTTGTGGCTCGCGACCACGACCCGACCGTTGTGCACCAGGGCACAGCTCAGCATCGACACGAACGAGCGCCCGTCGCCACTTGGCGGGTAACCGACCATCGGTTCGATCGCGGTCGGCGGCTGCACGTTCAGGGCGTACGCCTGGATGCCGTACTCGGTGAGCACGTAGAGCCGACCGTCGTGCACGCCGGCGATCGCGTGGATCGCCGGCACGGCCACGCCGGCCTGGGCCGTGGCCACGAAGTGGCGGGCGGCGTTGCCAGCGACCTCCACCACGCGCACGGTCGGGCCCATCGTCAAGGTGTGCACGCAGGCAGGTCGGCCGGCGGCGAGCGGCTCGGAGCCGACTCCGCGATCGTCGCGCACCCAGATTCCGGCGAGGCCTGGGTTGCCGGAGGCGATCGCCAGGTCGTCGAGCAACCCGAAGTTCACGAACCTCGAGGTCCCCATGTCGAACCAGGCGCACGCGCCGCGCGAGTCGGCGTTGGCCGGACTCGCACCACTCATCAGCACCGTCACGTCCCGCCCGTCCCGACCGGAGAAGACGCTGCCGACGGTGCCGGCATGCTCGCTGAAGGTGCCGTTCGGCATACGGACCCGCAGGGCTCCCGAACGGACCACGCGCCGCACGACCAGGGTGTCGGCGTCGAGTTCCAGGACCACCACTTCGTACGGCTGGGTTGCGTGCATGCGACCGACCGCGACGAACACCCGATTGCCGTGCCGCTCGTAGGTGAGGGCCGAACTGACTCCCTTCGAGATCTGGAAGCTGGCGAGCGGCAGGTAGGCCGTCTCGGCCCCGTTGCTCGTGTCGATGCGCGCCACGCCGAAGCCCTGGACCGCGTCGCCGACGAGCGCGAACAGGGCGCGGCCGTCGAAGCTGCAGGCGGGCTTCAGGAAGACCGGTTCGGTGAGCACGAGCCGCGCGCCGGTGCGCGAGCCGTTGTGGCCGCCGCGCCGCATCGGCGTCTCGCTGACGACCGTGCTGGTGCGCACGACCTTGGTGCCGATCACGCGCCCGCCCTCCCGGTTGGTGTACGGCACGACCTCGATCTCGAGCGGGCCGACCGCGTTGGCCACGACCTCGACGGTGCGCCGGTTCTCTCCGGCATGGATGTCGCCCGCGTCGGAGAGGAACTCACGACCTTGCACGCGCACGAGGCAGCCGCTGGCCGCGAGATGGGGCCCGGCCACCGCCGCGCGCTCCAGGCGCACGACGACCACGAACGGTTCGCCGGCGTGCGGTTGCAGCGGCGCCTCGATGCTGGCCACCACCGGCACCTTCGGATCGACCAGGAACCCCAGCTGGTTGCCGGCTCCAGCCGGCGCAGCCGGCGGCTTCACGACCGGCGGGACCTGGGCGATGCCGCCGCTCACGAGGCCGTGCCCGAGGCACAGAGCGAGCAGCAGCGGCGAGAGAACGAACGAAGAGCGGCGCTTCATGGCATGGTCCGAGGAGAGCTCACGCACCTGCGCGGGCCTGGTTGGGGCAGGCCGCGCACGACCGACGAGGCGTCGGTCGCGGGAGTGGCTACCGCGCATGTGAGGGAGAATCGCCCGGCCCCGCCATGCGCCAACGTGCGGGGCCGGAGGTGGGCCCGGTCGAGACGCCGGCGCGACCCCCCCCCCCGAGGGCGTACGGACGCTGGCCCGCCGCCGCGCGCAGGGAGATGCCTGCGCGGTTGGCACCGACCCGACCTCCCTTCGCATCGCGAGGCGCGACGAATCGGCGCGCCTACTTCGCCGCTCGACCGAGCCGCGCCTGCAATGCCACGAACGCCGGCGTGCCGCGCAGCTCGTCGTAGACCGGATCCTCGAGGCGCCAGACCGGATCCCAGCCGAGCTCGGCGACTCGCTCGAGCAGGGCCTGGCAGCGAGCGGCGTAGCGCGAACGCAGCTCCGCTTCGCGGTCCGTGCCCCGCGCGTGCGCGAGTGCGCGCAGGAACGACCACGCCGCGGTGTGCAGCGCCACGGCGTTGCCGACGCTCTCGGCGAGCCGTTCGCCGTTCTCGAGCAGCTCGTCGAGCTTGCCGAGCTCGGCGAGGCAGCGGGCGAGCGCGTAGCGATGGTGTTCGAGACGTTCCTTGGCGTCGGCGAAGTCCGGCTGCTCGGCCAGCAGCGCCAGCTGCACCGAACAGGCCCGCCGCAGCCACGGTTCGGCCGCCGCGGCATCCCCCGCCAGCAGCAGGTGGCGGCCGAGGTTCTGGTAGGCGTTGCCGAGATGGACGCGGAACACGCGCTGCTCCGGCAGACGCTCGGTCAGCGCTTCGCGCAGTGCGATGCACTCCTCGAGCAACGGCCGCGCCGCCTGGTCGCCCCGTTCGAGCAACAGGTTGGCGTAGCTCTCGAGCGCCATGCTCTGCAGCGCGCGCGGCGGCGGCCACAGCCGGTTGTTGTCGGGCAGCGTGCGCGACAGCGCGACCGCCTCGCGGAGGTGCGGCTCGGCCGCGGTCCCGTCGCCGGCGCGGCGCAGCAGCACGCCGAGGCTGCTGTGGCGCCGCACCAGCGTGAGCAGCGCGTCGACGCTGTCGGGATGCGTGCGCCGCCACGTCTCGGCCAAGGCCAGCGCCGCGCGCAGGTGCCGTTCGTTGGCGTCGAGCTCGCTGCGCTCGGGATGCAGCTTGGCGAGGTTGATCGCCAGTTCGCCGCGCGCTCGCAGCGACGCCACCGAACCGGGGGCCATCGCTTCGAGCGCGTCGAAGTCGGTGCGCGCCCGTTCGCAGAAGGCGCGGGCTTCGGTGAGGTCCAGCCGCCGGATCGCCAGCGCGGCCAGCGCCAGCTGCAGCGAACCCCGCAGCTCGAACGCCTCGACGGTCGCGTTCGGAGTGCCAGCGTCGGCGGCCCCGTCGGCGGTCGCGTCGGCGGTCGCGCCGCCAGTGCGGCCGGGCCCGAGCTCGCCGAGCGTGCGCAGCCCTTCGTCGTAGAGGGCCGCCGCCGCCTCGCCGTTGCCGGCACGCGCCTGCACCTGTCCGGCGCGGTACATCGCCGCGGCCGCCTGCCGCGACAGCCGCGGGTGGGCCGCGTGGGTCGCCAGCAGCTCGCGGTAGCGCCGCAGCGAGTCCTCGAGCTGCGCCCGCGCCAGCGGGTCGACCTCGGCGACGTCGGGCAGGTCGGCGCCACCGAAGCGTTCTTCGGCCGCCGCCAGCGTGTCGAGCGTCGCCAGCAGGCTCTGTTCGGCGCGCTGGGCGGCGTCCTGCACCGCGCGTTCGGCAGCCGCACGTTCGGCGCGCAGCCCGAGCGGCACGGCGAGGGCCGCGAGGGCCAGCGTCGCGAGCACCGCACTGGCGACGCGGTGGCGCTGCACGCGGCGCCACGTGCGCAGCGACCACGGCAGCCGACGACCGCGGATCGGCCGCCGTTCGAGCACGGCGCGCAGGTCGTCGACCAGCTCGGCCATCGACGCGTAGCGCCGCTGCCGGTCGCGGTCGGTCGCCTTCTGCAGCACGATCGCGAGATCGCGCGGCAGGCCGCGGCCCCGCGGCAGCGGCGACAGCTCGCCACGCAGGACCAGCGCCTCGGTCGAGCCGGCTGCGAACGGCGGCTCGCGCGTGAGCCCTTGCCACAGCGTGAGGCCGAGCGAGTAGACGTCGGTGCGCTCGTCGGTGGGCGCTCCGGCCAGCTGTTCGGGCGACATGAACGCCGGCGAGCCCGGCTCGGCGCTGCGCGTCAGCTCGCGAGCCCCGTGCACCCGGGCGACGCCGAAGTCGAGCACCAGCGCGCGCCCGTCGGGCAGCAGCATCACGTTCCCGGGCTTCAGGTCGCGGTGCACGATGCCGTGCGCATGCGCGTGGGCCACCCCGGAGCCCGCCTGGATGCCGGCGTGCACGATCGCCTCCCAGTAGGTGCCGGCGAACTCGGCCGGCGGCACCTCGGCTGGCTCCGCTGCCGCGGTCGTCGACGACGCCGTGCTGCCGCCGAGGATCGCCGCACGCAGGTCGCTGCCGCGCAGGCTCGCCAACGGCCGACCTCGCAGGCGCAGCACGACCTCGGCGAGGCTCGCCCCGGCGAGCAGCGGCATCGCGAAGTACGGGATGCCCTCGTGTTCGCCCGCCGCGAGGATGCCGACGATCGCCGGATGGTCGAGGCGGCCGATCGCCTCCACTTCGCGACGGAACCGCTCACGGGCGCCGGCGACGTAGAGCAGTTCGGGCCGGATCACCTTCAGCGCGACGCGCCGCTGCAGCTCCTCCTGCTGCGCCTCGAACACGGTGCCCATGCCGCCGACACCCAGGCGCCGCAGCAGCCGGAACGGGCCGAGCCGATCGGGGAAGTCGCGCAGGGCGTCCGGTTCGAAGGCGCCGAGCAGGCCCATCCGCCGGCAGCGCTCGAGCCCACGTTCGAGCACGGTGCGGTGGGCTGGATGTTCGTCGAGGAACGCAGCCAGCGCCGCCGGGCCCGCATCGTGGGCCGCCAGCGCCTGCGCCAACAGGTCCTCGACGTCGGGCGATTCGGGCATTTCGGAACCATAGCGGCGCGCAGCCGACGGGGCAGCGCGCCCGGTTCGGGCACGACGGCGCGACGCAGCGACCTCACGCGGCCCGGCGCACGCCCGCCGCGGCCAGGAAGGCCGTGCAGCCGAGTGCCACGACGAACGCGCCACTGCCCGCCACCACCAGCCAGCCCAGCTCGCCCACCACGCCGCACCCGGTCGCGAGCGCCCCGGTGAGCCCGAGCCAGAACGGCCGCCGGTCGCCGACCGCGCGCGTTCGCCGCGCCAGCGCGACGAGGGCCACCGACAGGCCAACCAGCAAAACCGGCGACCCAAACACGCGGACCTGCGGTGCCGAGAGGCCGAGGGAGGACAGCACCAACCCGTAGCACGACCAGCACAGGGGGCACTTCGGCAGCACGGCCAGCAGCACGGCCGGCAGCGCCAGCACGCCGGTTCGCCCCGCGGACCGCGCCGCGCCCACGAACCGGGCGCGACGTTCGGCGGCGCGGGCCGCCCCGCCACAGCAGGACTCAGTACTCGTCATGCTGGCGCACCCACGTCATCGGCATGCCGGGCGCCTCGCGCCGGCCGAGCGGCGTCAGGTCGAGCAGGTTGAACACGCCCATCAGCCCGTCGAGGCCGCGCGTGTAGGTCGAGTAGCTGTGGCACACGACCCCAGAGCACTGCACGAACACGCTCAGCCCCGGCAGCTCGCCGTGCCGCGGCATGTGCTCGGGCAGCTGGTCGGCAGGGGCGTAGTTGTAGTCGCGCTGCGTGTCGTCGAGCGTCACCTGGAACGCCTGGTTGAAGCCGCTGTCGTGCGACGACAGCCACGGGAACGACCAGCCCATGCGTTCCCGATACGCCAGCAGCTTCGCCAGCGGCGCTCTCGAGATCGCGACGAACGCGGTGTCGCGCGCCGCGAGGTGCACCAGCGAGCCGGCGAGGCTGTCCATCACCAGCGCACACGACGGACAGCCCTCGTCCCACTCGGGCGCGAACATGAAGTGGTAGACGATCAGCTGCGACCGGCCCTCGAACAGGTCGCGCAGCGAACGGCGACCGGACGGTCCGTCGAAGGTCCAGTCGCGCTCGACCCGCACCATCGGCAGAGCGCGGCGCAAGGCGGCGAGCTCGTCGCGCGCCTGCGTCAGCGCCTTCTCGCGGACCAGCAGCTCGCGCCGCGCCAGCAGCCAGGCGTCGCGCGCCACCACGGGGGAGAGGAGAACAGGGGTTCCTGGTTGGTTCATGGGCACCTGCTTAGGGCCCTTCCTGCACCGAGCGGGAGTGACAACGCTGACGCGCAGCAGGACGTGCGACCGGACCGAGCCGCACCGCCCTACGATCGCCGCGCCATGGACGCCGTGCTCCGTTCGGCCCTCGCGGCCCTGCACCAGGGCGAACCGCTCGCAGCGCTGCAGCGCACCGCGTTGCGCGACGATCCGCAGGCCCTCGTGCTGCGCGGCATCGCGTTCGCCCGGCTCGGCGAGCTCGAACGCGCCGACGTGCTGCTGCAGCGCGCCATGCCGCAGCTCGACGCGCCGCGGGCGTTCCGCGCCTGCGCCCGCGCCGCCCTCGCCGAGGTCGCGCTGGCGCGGCGCGACCTGCGCCGGGCCGGGTCTTCGCTGCTCGCCGCCGAACGCGCCCTGGCGGCCGACGCGCCCGGCGGGGACGCGGCGCACGTGCGCCTGCTGCGCGCGCGCCACCGGCTGTTGCTCGGCGACGTCGACAGCGCGGCAGCGATGCTCGCGACGCTGGTTCGGTTGCGACCGGGTCTGCCGACGCAGGCGCTCGCGGCCGCTCTCGCCGGCGAGATCGCGCTGCGACGCCGGCGGCCCCACGACGCCCGCGCCGCGTTCGCCGCCGCGCGCGCGGTGGCCCAGCGCAGCGGCCTCGGCGCGCTCGCCGCGGAGATCGACACGGCGTTCGCGTCGCTCGAGCTGCCGGTGGCCCGGCAACTCGACGCCCACGGCGCGCGCCCGCTCACGCTCGAGCAGCTCGACGCGCTCCCGGACGACGGCGCCCTGGTGCTCGACGGCTGCCGCCGGATCGTTCGCTGGGGCGTGCGCACGGTGTCGCTGCAGCGCCGGCCGGTGCTGTGGACGCTGCTGCAGGAACTCGCCACCGCCGTGCCATGCGACGTCTCGCGGGGCGCGCTGGTCGCGACCGCCTTCGGCGCACGCCGTGCCGACGCGTCGCACCGCGCGCGGCTGCG
This sequence comes from Planctomycetota bacterium, assembly GCA_016793305.1. Next base: position 5,213 of record JAEUHU010000270.1, on the reverse strand, counting down.
CGTCGAGATCGCGCGGCTGCGGGGGCCGCTGCGCCCGTTCGCGACGCTGCGCGCCACGGCCACCGGGTTCGTGCTGCTGCCGCGCGCCACGGCGGTGCGTGTGCTGGTGCCCCCGCTCGACACGAAGGCCGCGGCCCTGCTCGCCCTGCTCGCCGACGGCGCCACCTGGACGACCAGCAGCCTCGCCGAGGCCTCGGGCCAGAGCCAGCGCACGGTGCAGCGCGCGTTGGCCGAACTGCGCGCCGACGGTCAGGTCGAGCCGCACGGGCGCGGCCGACGGCAGCGCTGGCGGATCGCGCCGCTGCTCGGTTTCGCGACGTGCATGTTGCTCCCCTCCGGCGGCGATCCGGCGTAGCACTCCTGCATGCACGAACGCACCGAAGCAGCGACCATCCTGCGCGAGTACGGCCCGTTCCCCGGCGTCGAGGCCGTGCACGGCGTCAGCTACGACGGCGAACGCATCTGGCTCGCCAGCGGCGACGCGCTGCACGCACTCGATCCGGACAGCGGCCAGCTGGTGCGCCACCTGCAGATCGCCTGCGATGCCGGCACCGCGTTCGACGGGCGGCTGCTCTACCAGGTCGCCGCCGACCGCATCCACACGATCGACCCCGTGCGCGGCGAGGTGCTGCGCAGCCTGCCGACGCCCGGTCCGGGCTGCTCGGGCCTGGCGTGGGCCGAAGGCTCGTTGTGGCTCGGCAAGTACCAGGAACGCAGGATCCTGCGGGTCGACCCGCAGACCGGAGCGGTGCTGCAGACGCTGCACAGCGATCGCTTCGTCACCGGGATCACGTTCGCCGAGGGGCTGCTCTGGCACGGCACCTGGGAAGGCACCTCGGAGTTGCGCGGGCTCGATCCTGCGACCGGCGAAGTGCTCGAACGCCTCGTGCTGCCCGCCGACGTGGTGGTCAGCGGCCTCGAGGCCGATGGCGGCGACCGGCTCTATGCGGGCAGTGGCCCGAGCGGGCTGGTGCGCGCAGTGCGTCGCCCGCGACGGCGCGGCTGAGCCGGGCCTGGGCCGGGCCCGCCAGCGGCGAATCGGGCGCAACGGCTCCCCATCGCGAGTTCGTTCGCTACGTTCTCGCACCGAGGAGATCGAGCATGCGAACCTTGCCTGCCGTCGTCGCGATCCAGGGTCTCGTACTGGTCGCCCTGGTCGTGATGTGGTCGCAGCGTGCTTCGGTCACGGCACCGCCGACCACAGGTCCGGCCGGCACGAGCGGCGAGCCAGCCGAAGCTGGCACCGCGACCGGTGCGCTCGCGGCTCCTGGAGACGCATCCGCTGCCGAACGACAGCGCGCAACCACCCTGGCGCAGGGCGGCTCGGCCAAGGCGAGCCTCGTGCTGCAAGGTCGCTTCCTCGGCGTCGATCCACCGCCGAAGCCAGCCGACGTGCGGCTCACGATGCGGCGATCCGGCCAGTCTCGCACCGGCAACGCCTCCGCGGTCGGCAGCTACGCGATCGCCAGCCTGACTCCCGGCGACTGGCAACTCCAGTGCACGATCCCTGGCTACCGACGCCTCGACCTCGCCCACACCCTCGACGAGGCCCCGATCCAGCGCCTCGACCTGCCGTTCGAGAAGGCGCAGACGCTGACCGTGTGGGCCACGACCACCGACGGCAAACGCCTCGCCCACGAACTCGGCCATCGCTTCTCCGGGCTGCACGTCGTCGCCGCGACACAGCCGTTCGTCGGCGACTTCGAGCCGAGTGCGAATGGCTGGCTCGGGGACTTCGGCATCGGCCGCTATCGCCAGAAGGACGGGCTGAATCCGAAGGCCGATCCGACCGACCCGGACGGCACGCTCGAGCTCGACGCAGCCCCGCCCGCCTACGCGGCCCTGCTGCTGCGCCACCAGGTGCTGGCGCAACAGCCGATCGCGCCGGGCCAGACCGAGCTGCGCTTCGAGGTCGACCTCGCCGCTGTGCAGGCCCGCTTCCCGACGCTGCGCATGCGTGTGCTCGGCCCGGACGGCAAGCCGGCCGAAGCCAGGGTCTCGATCAACGATGCCATGGGCAGGATGAGCGGACGGCCGACCGAGGCCGACGGGACGATCGTGCTCGAGCAGGTGCAGCCGGGAGTCGGCCACCTCACGATCCAGACGAAGGACAGCGAACACTGGCAGAGCCGCGTGACGATCCAACCAGGCGTCGACGTCGACCTCGGCGACGTGATGCTGACCGAACGCGCCGAACTGCGCGGCCGCGCCGTCGACCAGCACGGCGCCCCGGTCGCCGTGTCCGTCGAGTGGACGGCGCTCGACACCTGGCAGCCCCCGCACCCGCTGATCGACAACCGCCACACCCAGAGCGACGGCGACGGCGCGTTCCAGCTCTGGAACGCGGGCCGCCGCCGCTACACGGTGCTCGCGCGCTCCGGAGCCGACCAGGTGGGCTTCGCGATCGTCGACGGCACCGCTGCCAGCACGGAGCCGTTCCGGATCACGGTGCACCCCGCCCGCAAGCTGCACGTCGACGGGACCGCGGCCGGCGTGCTCTGCGTGGTGATCGCCGACCAGCAAGGTCGCCCACTGACCGTGCGGCGCTGCGAACGGGCCTGGCCGCAGCAGACGATCCTGCTCCCCGACGGCGAGTACCAGTTCGTGATCTACGACGGGCATGGCGTGGAACGGCACCGCGAACGCCTGGTCGTCGCCGGCCTCGACCTCACGAAGGTGCTGCCATGAACGCCCGCGCGCTGCCCTGGCTGTTGGTCGCGATCGCCGAGGCGCTGGCCATCCTCTGGCTCGGCTGGATGCTGTTCGCCAGCGAGCCCGGGCGGTCACCCGCCGAGCCTTCGACCCGAGAGGCTGCGGCACCTCTGGCAGCGGACCTTCCCGCCGCCGCCTCGGCGCCCGCGCCCCCAACGGAGCCTGCGGCTGCCGCGGTCGGCGCGGCGAGCCCGACACCCGTGGCGCCCCCACCGAGCGAACGAATGTCGGGCTGCCTCGTGCATGGCACCCTCACCATGCGGGACGGCAGCCGGCTGCCGAACTCCGTGTCGTCGAGGCTGAAGTCCGACGACCACGGCAACGAGGTGGTCACCCACGGATCGCGCGACGCTCCGGCGTTCGCGTGGCCCGATGTGCCCCCTGGCACGTACCAGCTGACGGCCAGCGGCAGCGGCGTGCAGCCGTTCACACGCGCCGTCGTGGTCCCACCCGACCAGGCCGAGCTGCGCGTCGACGTGGTGCTCGAGCCGAGCTGGCTCGTGCGCGTCCTGCTCACGGTGCCGGACGGCCGCCCGCTGTACGAGGCGCTGACGAAGGAGGACCAGCAGCGCCTCGGGCTGTCGCCGTTCCAGGAAGTCGCCGTGATCGCGCTGTGGGACCCGATCCCCGACGAGCTGCCGCGTTCGGTGTTGCGGACGAGTCCGTTCACGATCGCCAAGTGGCAGTCGGCCCGCGACATCGGCCGCGCACAAGCCAGCACGCTGCCGGCGCGCTACGCCGGCGCGCTCGAGATGCCCGAGCACCGACCGGCGTTCGTGGCGGCGGTGCTGAAGGACCTCGTGCTCGCGCGTGCCCAGCTCGCCGTCGGCCAGGACGAGCTGGTCCTGGTGGTCGATCCGACCCGGATCGAGGCGAGCCTCGCGACGCTGCGGTGCGTGGTCGTCGACGCCGCCGGCAAGCCGCTCGCCGACGCCCGGGTCGAGATCAGCGACCAACAGAGCTCGAGCCGCGGCGACACCGTGGACGCCGAAGGCCGCTTCGAGCGGTCCGGCCTGCACCCGGGGCTGCTGGAGTTCACGGTGCGCTGTCACGGGCACCACTTCCCGCGACGCTCGATCACGCTGCGGCCCGGCTCGGTCACCGACCTCGGCATCCTGCAGGCTACGAGCGGGCGACCGCTGACGATCCAATTCGAAGGTGCGGCTGCCGAGAAACGACTTGGCGTGACGCTGACGTCGATCGACCCACCGTCACACCCTGCACTCGGGCCCGGCGAACTGCGGCTGTCCACGCAGGATGGCCGAGTGCAGGTGGAACTCGCCGACGGCCGCTACCGGCTGCACGTTCGGGGTGCTGGCGGAGCCGTGCAGACGATCGACACGCGGGTCCTCGGTGACGGCCCGCTGGTCGTGCGGCTGGCACCGGAAGCGGTGCTGCAGGTCGACACGAGCGGGACCACCACACCGACCCACATGGTGCTCACCAACTCGGACGGCGTGCCGGTGTTCGACCGCTGGGTGACGTGGCGCAGCCGCTGGAACACCTCGTTGCTGCCCGGGACCTACCAGGTGACGACCACGCCGCTCGGCGGTGCGCCGACGACGCGTTCGCTCGACGTGCCGCTGACGGGAGCGGCGCTGGGGCTGTAGTCGGCGGTGGCGAGCCTTGTCGCCTCGACCCATCACTTCGGGAGAAATCCCATGTTGCGCCGAGCGGCAACCTGCCGAACTGCACAGCATGAAGGGCAACCGCAGCATCGCTATCCCACACGATGGCACCGGCGACAATCGGTATCGCATGTTGAAGGAAGGCACTCTGCAGGCCGCGAAGGCCTACTCGGCAGGCTTCTATCTCGAGGCCATCGTCCTGACCGAGGGCATGCTTTGGTGCAGGATCGCCAGCCGCTACGAGTGGGTCGTCAAGAAGGCGGCGATCGCAAAGCAGTCTTCTCGGCAGCTTCTGCAGGAAATGGCAAACGTCGACCGCGAGGAACTCGCCCCGCACTTCGCAGCCTTCACCACTCGCATCAACGAGTGGTTCGACGGTCACAGGAACCCACTCGCGCACGGCGCCGCCAAGCTGCTCGACAAGGACGGCCCCAGCTTCTCCGCCAACATGACCCACGCACGGAAGGCTGCCGAGCTCGGCTTCCGCATCCTCGTCGACTGGGACACCCTGGACATGAAGTCGCGCCTCGCGAACGGCTGGGAGGTGGACAACTGGGACTCGAAGGTGCGAGGCCCTGCGTCGTATCCCGACGCCTTCGACGCTCTCCGCCAACTGGTGCAACAACCCTCTACCAGGAACGTGCTCGACGATCTGCGCAAGCAGCGAGCCTGAGCCGATCCGACCGTCAGCGCCGCTCCCCGCCCGCCCCGCCACGACGTTCGACCACCACCTCGGGCCCGTTGTCGCCTTCGTCGGTGCCGTCGCGCACCAGCAGCAGCTTGCTGTTGACGACGCGCCGCGTGCGGTTGCCGCGGATCTGGCCGCGCTGGAACGTCACCGCTTCGTCCATCGTGACCACGAACAGTCCCTGG
>JAEUHU010000526.1 GCA_016793305.1 Planctomycetota bacterium | reverse complement strand
GGCGACGACTTCGCCGCGGCGGATGGTGAAGGACAGATGGTCGACGGCGGCGAAGGACCCGTAGTACTTGCACAGGTCGACCGCCTCGATCATGGGCTCACGTTCGGTCATGGGAAGGAATCGAATGCCGAAAGGGACTGCTCGCCGACACGCCGGGGACCCTCACATGTGGCCCCGGTGCCCGAGAATGGGGCGGACACCCTTAGCCGGCGGTCGACACAGGCGCAACGACGCCGGACGAGCCGTGTTCGGCCCGGCCGCTCGCCGCACCCGGAAAGGCGGCGGACAACGCGACCCCCTCCCGAAAACTCCGCGGGACCCGGCGCGAACGCACCGTTCCCCGAGCCACGCGCGTCAGCGGCAGCGGGCGCCGAACCCCCAGCCCCAACCCCAACCCCAGCCCCAGGCCGGTCCGAGCCCCGCGTAGTAGACGGTGCGGCCCGGCTCCGCCCGGCGCGGCTCGAACGGCGTCACCTGGGCGAGCGCCTCGCGGGTGCCGGCGTTGACCCGGAAGCGGATCGAGAAGCTGTCGATGTCGCCCGGCACCGTGGTCGACGGCTCGAAGGTCACCCCGAAGCGCGCCGTGCTGCCCGGCATCGCGATCGGGTCGCCGTCGATCCGGGTCGGCGTCATCGACGGCTGCAGCAGCCCGTCGAGCAGCAGCTCCTCGCACCGCAGGCTGGCCGGGTCCAGCTCGAACGGTTCGTCGCCGGTGTTCTCGAGCTCGAAGCCGATCTGCAGCCGCACCACCTCCTCGTCGTCCTCGTCGTAGAGCGCTTTCGCCCCCTCCGACCACAGCCGCACCTCGCCGAGTCCTGGCTGCCCTGCTTCGGCCCCAGGCACCGCGTAGGTCGCCGCGGGGAAGCCGCCAGGGCCGGTGCTGCCGACGTGTTCGCGCGGCGCGAAGTAGCGCGGGCTCCAGCAGGCGGCCTGGGTGAACAGCAACAGCGGCAGGACGATGGCGCGCATGATCGGGGTTGTCGGCGACGGCGGGCAGGTGGACAAGGCCCGCGCTGGCGAACGAAAGGCGCGCAGAGCGCAGACCGTTCGCGCGAGTTGCCGCTCGCGAGCGCCGGTGGCATGCTGCGGTCCGCATCGCCATGCGGAGGGTCCAACCGATGTCCGACCGAGTGCCGTTCCGTTCCCGCCTGCTCTCCGTGGGACCCGCCCTCGTGGGTCTCGCCCTCCCGTTCGCCGCCTGCAGCGCCACCCGGACCGACCAGGTCGAACGGGTCGCCAAGGACTGGTGCGAGACCATCCGGGCGAGCCAGGTGGTGCCGGTCTACCCGCTGACCCAGGACCTGCAGCCCGGCGACGTGTTCCTGGTGCAGGTGCCGATCGAACAGCAGCAGCGCCAGTACGCCGAACGCGGCTTCCTGCCGCTCGACCAGCACCTGGTGCGCCTCGAGCTCGACGGCTACGGCGCGTTCTACCGGACGAGCTTCCTCGACCCGCTGGCGAACGTGACCCTGCCGCGCGACTGGCTGCGAGGCGGCGTCGACCTGCGCGCCTTCGAGAAGGCGCCGCGCGCCGCGTTCCCGAGCTACGGCTTCACCACCAGCCGCGGCGCCGGGCTGTCGCTGGCGGTGCCGGTGAAGGGCGTGCCGGTCGGCCTGTCGCTGCTCGGCACCGACCAGGCCAGCGGTTCGATCACGATCGCCGACGCGCGCACGTTCGGCATCGACATCGCGTCGGCGTGGCGCGAACTGCGCGACTGGTCGCGCGGCAACCACGACGTGCTCGCGGCGATGGCCCGGCGCGACGGCCCGACCTGGCTGCGCATGGTGACGCGCGTCTACCTGACCGGCCGCATCGACGTGCAGCTGACCGCCAGCGCGTCGTCGGGGGGCGGCCTCGACGTCGGCGCGCCGAAGACGATCGACCTGCAGCAGCCGAGCGCGCCGGCCGGAACCGACCCGGCCGCGCCGGACGCGACGATGGCCCGCTACGAGAACAACCTGCGCCGGCTCAACGAGATGCTGGCGAAGTCGAACGAGGCCACGACCAACGCCGGCGGCACGCGCATGCTGCCCGGTGGCAGCCTGCGCGTCACTGCGGCGTCGGGGCGCACGATCGCGCTGCAGGACACGTTCGACCCGCCGCTGGTGGTCGGCTACCTCGGCTTCGACTGCCGCGTGCTCGCCGACGGCTCGCTAGGCCCGCCGACGGCGACCGGGGCGCTGCTGCGCAACGAGCTGGCGCCACTGACGCAGATGCCGCCGGCCCAGGCGACCGAGTCGGTGGCGATGCTCGGTGCCGGCTACCGGCTGCTGCAGGCGGCGCGCAACGACGCGACTCTCGATGCCGCGCTGCGCCAGCGCGCCGGCGAAGCGATCGACGCCTGCGATCGGCTCGCGGGCTACGTCGAAGCGCGTCCCGACGTGCTCACGCAGGAAGGCGACCGCGCCCCGCTGGTCTGGAAGCCCGTCGACGCCGACGTGCTGGCGCCGGTCGGCGAACGCACGTTCGCGGACTTCCTG
>JAEUHU010000503.1 GCA_016793305.1 Planctomycetota bacterium | reverse complement strand
GCAGCGGTGGCATCATGCCGATGGCATCGGCGGTACCCATGCAACCACCGCCGCTGTCCTCGTACCTCTCTCGTTCCCAGGAGCAACCATGACCGTGCTCGTGCAGAGCCGCAGATTCGCGGCCGCGTTGGCGTTTGCACTCGTCTCCACGCTGGCACCCGCCACAGCCCAGGACCACCGGTCCCCGCAGTCGATGCCGGACCCGCGGGCCGACGAGAAGATCGATCCCCTGCTGCTCGCCGACGCGGAGCAACTGGCCAGCAACGGCTTCGTGCGCGAGCACGATCGTGTGCGCACCGACTTCCGCGTCGTCGTCGAGATCGTGCGCCAGCGCGGGGACGTGACGTTCGAGACCAGCGTCGCGCGCGACCCGCTGCCCGAGGTGCAGTTCGCGACGATCAACCGGCAGGCGCTCTTCCTGCAGACGCTCGAAGGCGCGCTGACGCCGAAGGAGCGCGCCGGCTTCCGGATGCTGTTCCCGCTCGACCTGCAGTACATGGTGGCGGCCGAGATCGCCGACCTGGCGACGTTGCGGGCCGTGGCCCAGCTCGTCGACGTGAAGTACGTCTGGAAGGACAACCTCAACAAACTGCTGACGATCGAGGGTCGCAACGTGACCGGTTCGGCTGCGCAGGCCGCCGCCGGCTACACCGGGGCTGGTGTGGGCGTCGCCGTCATCGACAGCAACTTCGACCTGCTGCACCCCGAACTCGGCGGCTCGACGACGCTGCCGAACAGCATCGTCAAGGGTGGCTACAACTACAGCACGCCGGGTGCGGCCATCCACAGCCAGGTCTTCAACGACTGCTACCACGGAACCGGCACCGCTTCGATCGTGCGTCGCTATGCGCCGGGCTGCCACCTGTACACGCTGGTGGTGTTCCCCAACGCCTATGACAGCGTGATCGCCAACGCGATCAACTGGTGCGTCACCAACAAGAACGGCACGGGCGGCGGGTCGCCGATCAAGGTGATCTCGATGTCGCTGGGCGGTGGCCGTTACTACTCGGCGCTGACGTCGGGCACCATGCACACCGCCTGCGGCAACGCCGTCAGCAACGGCATCCTGTGCTTCGCCGCGTCGGGCAACGACGGCTGGACCGACTCGATGGGCTCGCCCGCCGCGTCGACCAACTGCATCTCGGTCGGTGCCACGTGGGACGCCAACAACGCTCCGTACTCGCCGTTCCCGCCGGCGAACTGCAGCGACACCAGCCGCAGCCTCGACGAACGCACCTGCTACAGCGACACCGCGTCGTTCCTGTCGATCTACTGCCCGAGCGAGCAGGTGATCTGCGCGCAGTGCGGCGGCGGCACGTTCGCGCTCGGCGGCACCTCGTCGGCGACCCCGGCTGCGGCGGGCCTGACCGCGCAGTTCCTGCAGGCGCGGCCCACCTACGCGGGCAACCGCGCTTCCGTGGTCAGCCTCTACCAGTCGACCGGCGCCACCGTGATCGGCGACGCGAGCAAGCGCCGCGTCAACCTCACGGCCGCGATCGCCGGCTCCGGCGGTGGTGGTGGCCCGACCCAGCTGGCGAACGGCACCACCTACAACTACTCGGTGGCGACCGGAGCGGCGGCCGACTACCAGGTCGTGATCCCGGCCAATGCGACGAACTTCACGGTGACCATCACCGGCAGTGGCGACGCCGACCTCTACGTGAAGCGCACCGCGATCGTCTGGCCGGCGGATCAGGGCGCGCACAACGAAGCCGAGTTCAAGTCGCCGTACATCGGCGGCAGCGCCGAGAGTGTCACGTTCCCGGCCCCGGCGGCGGCGACGTGGAACGTGAAGGTGTTCGGCTACGCCGCGGCCTCGGGCACGATCCGCGCCACCTGGACGGTCGGGACCGGCGGAACCTGGCACAACGTGAGCTGGGTGCAGCAGACGCCGCACAACTACGCCAACAACCAGACCTACTCGGCGACCTACACCTATCCGGGAGCGACCCAGGTCGGCGTGCACTTCAACCGGATCGCGACCGAGTCGGGCTACGACTTCCTGCGCATCAAGAACGCCGCGGGAACGGTGCTCTACACGGTGTCGGGCAACGTGATCACCAACGGCACCGGTTCGGCGTTCGGCCGCACCGACGGCTGGTGCTACATCCCTGGCAACACCATCCGGATCGAGCTGGTGACCGATTCGTCGGTGGTCGCCTACGGCTACCTGACCGACTTGGCGTCGGCCTTCTACTGACGCACGCGAGGCAGCGGCTCGACCGTCCGGCGGGGGCCGAGGACCGCAGCGGTCGCGGCGCAGCGGCCCGGACGCTGCGGCGTGCCGACGCGCGTGGGGCCCTGCCTCGAGGCACGTCCCTGGTCGGGGCGCTGGTGCTGGCCGCGCGATCGGCAGATTCGACGGTCCCTGCAGGCGATTCCCCGAACGAGTGCGACCGCCGCGCCCCTTCGTGACCCATTGCGGTCATGACGACCTTGCTCGAACGACAGGCCGGCTCCCTTTGCGTGCGCGGGTGGCCGGACTTCCTGCGACCGCCGCACGACCTGCAGAGCACCGACGACGGCACCCTGCGCGCCCCGCTGTCGGCGCGGGCCCGGGTGCGTCGCCAGTTGCTG
>JAEUHU010000264.1 GCA_016793305.1 Planctomycetota bacterium | reverse complement strand
AACTGCCGTCGGGGCTGCTCTACGAACAGTCGTTCGGCAACTTCGGTCCGACCAGCGTGGTCGCGATCGCGTCCGCGACGAAGACCCTGTCCGCCGCCTTGCTGATGTCCCTGGTCGACACCGGCCACGTCTCGCTCGACGACCCGGTGGGGCAGTACCTGCCGGAGTGGAACGTCGGGGCGAAGGCGTCGATCACGCTGCGCATGTGCTTCGCGCACACCTCAGGGATGGGGCCAGGCGATCCCTTGATCAGCGACGACACGGTGACGTTGCGCCAGGCCGCGGCCCAGCTCGCGAATGCGCCGCTGCTGTTCGCGCCGGGGTCGACGTTCCAGTACGGCGGCGTCTCGATGCACGTCGCGGGTGCGGTGTGTGAAGTCGCCACCGGACAGGCCTGGTCGACGCTGTTCGCGCAGCGCATCGCCGCACCGCTGCAGCTGACGGCGACCGACTTCTTCGCGTTCGGACCGACGCTGAACCCGCGCATCGCCGGTGGGGCGCGCTCGAACCTGCGCGAGTTCGCGCGCTTCATGGCGATGCTGCGCGACGACGGCATGTGGAACGGGGTGCAGGTGCTGTCGGCGGCCAGCGTGCAGGAGCTGCTGACGGCGCAGACGGTCGGCCTGCCGGTCGCGGGCTCGCCGCATCCGTACGGCGCGCCCTACGGGATCGGCATCTGGATCGACCGGCGCGACAGCCAGGGCCGCACGCTGGTCGCCAGCGGGGTCGGCGCATTCGGCTTCGCCGGCTGGATCGATCGGGCGCACGACCTCAGCGGCACGTTCTCGATCCAGTACTTCAACCAGTCGTCCTATCCGTACCTCGAGCAGATCTTCGCGGCGATCGACGCGGCCGTGTTGCCGGCGGGGCTCACCTGCGTCGGCACGCCGAGCCCCGCGTGCGTGCCCGGGGCGTGGCTGAACGCGAACCTGCCGGCGACCACCGGCAACGCCGACTTCGCGCTGCGCGCCGACCGGCTGCCGCCCCTGCAGGCAGGTGCGCTGGCGCTCGGAACGCCGTCGCCAGGGGGTGTGCCGATCGGCGACCTGGTGTCGTTCGTCGGCAGTGACTTCGCGTTCGCGCTGCTCGTCAACGCCGACGCTGCAGGCCGCGTCGTCATGCAGGTGCCGCTGGTCGGTCCGCCCGCTGGCTCGACGTTCGGCCTGCAGACGGTGTGGCTCGGCACCGATCCGTGCCTGTCGCTCGGCCTGCAGGCGAGCCACGCGGTGCGGCTCGACGTGCTGCCGTAGGGCCTCACTGGCCGGCGGGTCCTTCGTCGGCCACCCGCTCCCGTCCGTGCGGATGCGCGTGGTCGTAGACCGAGCGCAACTTGCCGATCGACACGTGCGTGTAGATCTCGGTCGTGACGAGGCGCGCGTGGCCGAGCAGTTCCTGCACCGTGCGCAGGTCCGCCCCGCGATCGAGCAGGTGCGTCGCGAACGAGTGGCGCAGGCCGTGCGGCGTCAGCGTCGTCTGCAGCCCGGCGGCCTTGGCGCGTTCGACGACGGTCTGGAACACCCAGCGGGCACTCAGCGGGCGACCGTAGCGGTTCAGCCACAGCGCCCCGGAATCGGTGACGCGCGCGTCCTGCAGCATCTGCTTGCGCAGCGGCAGCCATGCTTCGATGGCCGCGATCGCCGGTTCGCCGAGCATCGCCAGCCGTTCCTTCTGGCCCTTGCCGACCACGCGCACGATCCCCTCGGTCGGGTCGAGCCGGTCCAGCGTCATGCCGGCGCACTCGCTGACGCGGCAGCCGGTCGAGTAGAGCGTCTCGAGGATCGCGCGGTCGCGCGCGCCCTGCGGCGACTCGTCGAACGGCTGCCCCAGCAGCGCGTCGACTTCGCTGGCGGTGAGGAACCGCGGCACACGCTTCTGCGCCTTCGGGCCCTTCAGCAGCTTCGCCGGGTCCTTGGCGATCCGGCCTCCTTGCTGCAACCAGGCGAACATGCCGCGCAGGCTCGCCAGCTTGCGTTGCACGGAGGTCGCGGCGAGCCCCTGCTGCTCGAGTTCGACCAGGTAGCGGCGCAGCTCGAAGCGCGTCACCGAGGTCACGGTGCGGCCGCTGGTCGCGAGCCAGGCGACGAACGCGCGCAGGTCGCTGCCGTAGGCGCGCAGCGTCGCGTCGCTCTTGCGGCGTTCGGAGCGCAGCCAGTGCAGGTGGTCGGCGACGAGGTCGGCCATGTTTGTGCCGGGAGCGGAAGGGTGGCACACTCGCGCGCCCGATTCATGCCCTACCTCGGCGAGACCTGTGCGCTGCTGACCGCGCTCTGTTGGACCGGCAGCAGCAGCGCCTTCGCCGTGGCCAGCCGCGCGGCAGGACCGCGGGCGGCGAACCAGTTCCGCCTCTACGCGGCCCTGCCGCTGCTGCTGGTGCTGGCGTGGGTCGTGACGGGCTCGTGCTGGCCGGAGGGGCTCGGGCAGGAACGGCTCGGGTACCTCGTCGCGTCGGGGACCGCCGGGCTCGTGCTCGGCGACATCGGCTTCTTCTACGCGCTGGCGACGATCGGGCCGAGGATCAGCTCGGTGGTGTTCGCCGCGTGGCCGGGCATGACCGTCGGCATCGAAGCCCTGTGTGGCCGCACCCCGAGCATGCTCGTGCTGGTCGGCATCGCGCTCACCATGGTCGGCGTCGGCCTCGTGTTGCTGCGCAACCGGGAAGGGTCGTCGTGGAACCCGGGCCTGCAGCGGCACCAGTGGTGGCTCGGGCTCGGTGGTGCCTTGCTCGGTGCGGCGGGGCAGGCGGGTGGCTTCCTGCTGGCCGGCCCCGGCATGGCGGTCGGCCCCGACCTGCCGGGCGGCGTCGATCCCCTGCACGCCACGATCGTGCGCATGGCGACGGGCGTGGTGGGGCTGCAGGTCTACCTGCTGCTGCTGCGCCAACCGTTCGCGCTGCGCGCGGTGCTCGACCGGCCGTTGGCGATCCGCGCGGCGCTGCTGGGGGCGCTGTTCGGGCCGATCGGCGGCGTCTGGCTGTCGATGGTCTCGCGGGTGCACGCGCACGACGCCGGCGTCGCCTCGGCCCTGATGGCGACCACGCCGATCTTCATGATGCCGGTTGCGTGGCGCCTCTACGGTGCGCGCATCGGCTGGCTCGGCACGGTCGGCACGCTGCTGGCGGTCGGCGGCGTCGTGCTGTGCTTCCTGGTGCGCGAGCCGTGACGGTTCACGCGGCGAAGGTGCCGCGCATCGCCAGCAGTCGCGCGATGCGGTCCTCGATCGGCGGGTGGGTCGCGAACAGCTTGAACAGGCCGCCGCTGCCCGCCAGTGGATTGACGATCGACAGGCTCTGGGTCACCGGCTGCGGGGCGGGTGCGCCCTGCGCGTGCAGCCGCTGGCCGTAGCCCTGCAGCTTGCCCAGCGCGCTGGCGAGCGCCTCCGGATCGCCGGTCAGCTGCGCCGCGTACTCGTCGGCCATGTACTCGCGGGAGCGGCTGATGCCCATCTGCAGCAGCGTCGCGGCGATCGGTGCCAGGAAGGCGAGCAGCAGGTTCGAGCCGCCGCTGCCCTGTTCCTCGTCGCTCTCGCGATGGCTGCCGAACAGGGCGCCCCATTGCACGGCGTGGGCCAGGTAGGTGATCGCCGTGGCGCCGGCGGCGGCGATCGAGGCGATCAGCGTGTCGCGGTTGGCGACGTGCGCCAGCTCGTGGGCGAGCACGCCGCGCAGTTCGCGCGGGTTGGTGAGCTGCAGCAGGCCCTCGGTGACCGCGACGACCGCCCGCTTCGGGTTGCGGCCGGTGGCGAACGCGTTCGGGGTCGGGTCGCTGACCACGGCGACGCGCGGCATCGGCAGGCCGGCTCGGTCGGCGAGCTCGCGGACCATCGCGTGCAGGCCCGGCGCCTGCTGTTCGTCGATCACGCGGGCGCCGCTCATGCGCAGCACGATCGAGTCCGAGAACAGGTAGGCGCCGAGGTTCATCAGCAGCGCCACGATCAGGAAGATGGGCAGCGCGCGGCCGCCGATGGCACCGCCGAGGGCGACCAGCAGCACCGACAGCGCGCCGAGCAGCAGCAGGGTCTTCAGTTGGTTGTTCATGCGTTCGGTCGGCGGCCGCACGGGACGCCGGGGCGAAGGAAGGTGGGGCGAGAGGTACGACGAAGGGGGGCTGGAATCGAGGCCGGTCAGTCGGGGCGGCGCTGGCGCAGGCGGCGCACGCCCTCGCGCAGCAGCCGGGCGGCGCGCTTGGCCAGCCGGTGCACGGCGCCGTCGGGGTCGTCGGCGGTCTCGTGCAGGTGCAGTTCGCCCTGGCCGTGCACGGCGAGCGACAGCGAGCACCGCTGGTCGACGCCACCCTTCTGGGCGTTCTGGTCGCGGATCTTCACCCGGACCTCGCGGATGCGCTGCGCGAAGCGGTCGAGGGCGTTCCGCACGGTGGTGCGGGCTTTCGATGCGACCTGTTCGGAGGGCTGGCAGTCCTGGAAGCTGACGAGGATGTCCATGTGGGTCCTGTTGGGGTTCGGCGGGATGCCTTGGATTCGGACGCGCCGAGGATCGGCCACGCAAACAGGTTCCTCCAGTGGAATGTTTGAGCGGAATCGTTCCACAAGAGTTAACTGTGGCGAACCCATGGACTGGCTGAACTACCACCACCTGCGCTACTTCGCCGTCGTCGCTCGCGAGGGCAGCATCGCCGCGGCGAGCCGCGTGCTGCACACGAGCCCGCCGGCGATCAGCACCCAGTTGCGGCGGCTCGAACGTTCGCTCGGCGAGAAGCTGTTTCACAAGCAGGGGCGGGGGTTGGTGCTGACCGACACCGGCCGGCTCGTGCAGGGCTACGCCGACCAGATCTTCGGGCTCGGCGCCGAACTGCAGGACGCCGTGCGCGACCGGCCGTCGGGGCGGCCGCTGCGGGTCCAGGTCGGCGTCGCCGACGTGGTGCCGAAGGACCTCGCGTGCCGGTTGCTGCAGCCGCTGCTGCTCGGGGATCCGCCGATCCGGCCGACGGTCACCGAGGACCGCACCGATCGGCTGCTCGCCGAGCTGGCCCTGTTCCACCTCGACCTGGTGGTCGCCGACGCGCCGATCGCCGCGGGCAGCCGGGTGAAGGCGTTCCACCATCTGCTCGGGGAGTGCTCGGTCGGCGTGTTCGGCTCGACGGCGCGGCGTCGGGTGGCGCGCCAGGGCTTCCCGGGTTCGCTGGCCGGGCAGCCGTTCGTGCTGCCGCTGCCGGACAGCGAGCTCCGGCGCGAGTTCGATGCGTGGTTGCGGCAGCAGGAACTCGCCGTCGAGGTCGTGGCCGAGGTCGAGGACCATGCCCTGGCGCGGCCGCTGGCGGCGGCGGCCGGTGCGTTGCTGCTGGCGCCGATGGTGCTCGCCGAGACCCTCCAGGAGCAGGGTGGGCTCGGCCTCGTCGGCGAGATCCCGTCGGTGCGCTGTCGCTACTACGCGATCACGGTCGAACGGCGGGTGCGTCACCCGGCAGTGGTGCTCGTGCTGGCCCGGGCGCGCGATGGCCTGTTCGGCTGACGCCGTGGCTCAAAGCGCGCGCAGCAGCGCGTCGAGGCGATTCTGCGTGTGGTCGCCCATGTGGCCGATGCGGAACGCGGTGCCGCGCAGCGGGCCGTAGCCCTGGTCGAGCACGAACCCGGCCGCCTTGGCGCGCTGCGCCATCGCGGCGACGTCGGCCCCGGCCGCGTCGATGCAGCTGACGGTCGGCGACCGCCGGGCCGGATCGTCGACGAACGGCCGGAAGCCCTGGGTCGCCGCCCACGCCAGCGTGCGGTCGCGCAGTGCCAGGTGGCGGGCCCAGCGTTTGGGCAACGTCTCGGTGGCGATGCGCTCCAGCTGGCGTGCCAGCGCCAGCACCAGCGGCACGCACGGAGTGGCGATGGTCTTGCCGTCGTTGGTCTCGGCCAGCGCCTTCGGCAGGTCGAGCAGGAAGCCGCGCTCGGGCATCGCTGCGGCGCGTTCCCGAGCGCGGGCGCTGAGCGTGTAGACGCACAGGCCCGGCGGCAGCGCCAGGCACTTCTGGGTGCCGGCGAACACGAAGTCGAGCCCGAAGTCGTCGAAGCGCAGTTCGGCGCCGGCGAGGCTCGTCACGACGTCGGCGAGCACCAGCGTGGCGGGAGCCTCGGCACGCACCACGGCCGCGAGCTCGGCGAGCGGCTCGAGCACCCCGGTCGAGGTCTCGTTGTGGGTGATGCAGACGACCGACGGCGCCGGCCCGCGGCGCAGCCGTTCGCGCAGCACGGCCGGGTCGTGGGCCTGGCCGAGCGGCACCGTCAGGACCTCGGTGGCGCGGCCGCAGCTGGCGGCGATCTGCTGCCACCGTTCGCTGAACGCGCCGCAGACGAGGTGCAGGGAGCGGCCGTCGCGCGGCACCAGGTTGCGGATGCCCGCCTCCATCAGCGCGGTCGCGGCGCAGGTCTCGAATGCCGCCGGCTCGCGGGTCAGGAACAGCTCGCGCAACCGGGTGCAGACGTCGCGCACCACGGTGACGAACGCGGCGCTGCGGTGGCCGACCAGCGGTGTCGCCATCAGCTGCAGCAGTTCGTCGTCGACCTCGGTCGGGCCGGGCAGGAACAGCACGGGATGCGCGGTCATTGGCGGGAGCATCAGTCGCCGGCTGTGGAAAGCAACCGGGCGAAGCGTGTCTCGGCGGCGAGCCGGGTACGTTCGGGCTCGGTCAGCACGTGCGGCAGCACGCCGGCGAGGCTCTTCGTGGTGACGAACACCGGAGCGAGCGCCTGCACGCTCGGGCGCGCGACGACGCCGCCGAAGCCGACGAAGCGCGCGACGTGGTCCCGGGTCTCGGCGTCGGTGATGCCGTCGCCGACGAAGGCGAGCGGATGGTGGTCGGCCGGCAGCGCCTTCACGACGTCGATCTTGCCGCCGTTCCGCCACAGCGGCGAGCTGCGGTCGAAGTCGCGGTAGCTGCCGTCGGCGTGAAATCGCAGCGGCACGGCGTGCACGTTCGCTGGGGCCACGCCGAGGGCGTTCGCGACGTGTCGCACCGGCCCGAGCAAACCGCCGCTGACGATGCCGACGTGCTTGCCGAGGAACTGCAACGCTGCGATCGTGGCGTGCGCGTCGGGCACCAGGTTGGCGACGTAGAGCGCGCCGATCTCGTCGAGCTGCTCGCGCCGTGGCGCCAGCCTGGCGAGGCGGCGTTCGTAGACCTCGGCGAGCGGCAGCGTGCCGGCCATCGCCTGCTCGGTCAGCTCGCGGATCTCGGCGCGCAGCTCGGCCGGCGCCCAGCGCAGCAGTTCGTCGACGCCTTCGATCGCGCAGAGCGTCGAGTCGCAGTCGAAGTAGACCGACGCGTAGGGCGGAGCACTCGGCATGTCAGCGCGCGCCCGAGCCGCGCAGGATCACCGACACCGTGCGCAGCATGATCGTCAGGTCGAACATCAGGGTCATGTTCTTGATGTAGTAGAGGTCGTAGCGCAGCTTCTCCTGCGCGTCCTCGATCGACGCCCCGTAGGGGTGCCGGACCTGCGCCCAGCCGGTCAGTCCGGGCTTCACGGTGTGGCGCAGCGGGTAGAACGGGATCTCCTGCTGCAGCTTCTCGACGAAATGCGGGCGCTCGGGACGCGGTCCGACGAACGACATGTCGCCGCGCAAGATGTTGACGAACTGCGGGATCTCGTCGATGCGCGACAGGCGCAGGAACCGCCCGACCGGCGTCACCCGCGGGTCCTTCTGCTGCGCCCACACCGGGCCGGACTCCTTCTCGGCGTCGACGCGCATGGTGCGGAACTTGATGAGGCGGAACGGCACGCCGTCCTGCCCGGTGCGTTCCTGGCGGAAGAAGATCGGGCCGCGGCTGGTCGCCTTGATCGCCAGTGCGGCGAGCAGGCTGAGCGGCAGCGACAGCACGAGCCCGACCAGCGCCGCGAAGATGTCGAGCACGCGCTTGCTGACCATCGTCAGGCGGTCCTTCGCGAAGCCGCGGCCGTAGATCAGGTAGCTCGGCCGCATGCTCTCGACGGCGAGCTTGCCGGTCAGCCGTTCGTACATCGCCTCGCGTTCCTCGATCTGCACACCGTCCATGCGGCATTGCAGCAGCGTTTCGACGGGCACCCGGCCGCGGCGCTCGCGCAGGGCGACGACCACCCGGCTGATGCCCTCGTCGCGGCACAGTTCGCGCAGGTTGTCGAGGCCGCCGAGGCGCTTCGGGTCGCCGGGAGCCGGCGGGCCCTGCGGCGTGTTCGGCTCCTCGATGACCCCGAACATCTCGAAGCCGGTCATCGGGCTGTCCATCACCATGCGGGCGAGGTGGTGCGCCTCCGGCGAGCTGCCGACGATCACCACCCGTTCGCCGAACCGCCACTTGTAGAAGAACCAGTGCAGCGCGTGGCGCAGCAGGTAGACGCCGACGAAGGCGATGCCGACCAGCAGGATCAGCTTCCAGGTCTCGCGGTTCAGGTCCTGGATGCCCGGCAGGAAGAACAGCGAGCCCGATGCCAGCGACAGGAAGCCGAGCATCACCAGCGCGTAGCCGGCCGAACGAACCAGCCGGTTGACCAGGTTGGCGCGGTTCTGGGCGGTGCGCCAGTCGTAGAGGTCATTGTAGCTCATCGACGCCTGGCAGATGACGGCGATCGTCAGGCAGGTCGCGAGGCCGCGCACGTGCTCGGCGGACGGTACCAGCAGCAAGAAGCTGCGGGTGCTGAGCGGCGGCGCGCTGGAACCGACCAACACGACCGCCATGAACAACAGCGTCTCCGAGAGCATCAGCAGCAGCTTGCGCCGCGGGATGATCTGTTCGGCGAGGGCGGGCATCGGCAGCGGGACGGGGAGGCAGGAGGCGGTCGGTCGGAGACAGTTCGGCCAGCGGAGCCAGCCGGCTACAGCGAGAGGCGAGATCCGTGTAGCACGACAGGGCGCGGCAACGCGGCGGAACCGCGGAAAGTGCAGCAATTCTGGACGACCTTGCTGCCAGCGCACGGCGACCACGTCGATGCGCAGTTCGCGAGGGGCCGGGACCAGGTGTGGCGCGAGGGCGAGCAGGGCATGCTGCAGGCGGTCGAGCCGTTCGGCGTCGACCAGTCGTTCGGGAGCGGGGTGATCGGCGCGTGCCTTGACCTCGACCGCGACCCAGGTGCGCCGGCGGCGCACCAGCAGGTCGATCTCGCCGTGTTCGGTGCGCAGGTTCTGCGCCTCGATCCGGTAGCCGGCGGCCCGGAGGCCGGCGGCGGCGAGCCGTTCGCCGGCGCGGCCGGAACGATGGGCCAGGGGCAGCGAGGCGAGGCTGCGCCGCGGGTCAGGACTTCTTCGCCTCCAGGGTGGGCGCTTCATCGCGTTCCACCCTGGCGATCGACACGCGATCGTAGGTCATCTGCACCGAGTCGACCTGCAGCACGACGGTCTTCTCGGCGAGGCGCAGGATCTTGCCGTGCAGCCCCCCGATGGTGACCACCTTGTCGCCGACCTTCATGGTCGACAGCAGGTTCTGCTGGTCCTTGCGGCGCTTCTGCTCGGGGCGCATCACCATGAAGTACATCAGCACCAGGAACAGGCCGCCGTAGAGCAGCATCGAGTTGTCGGCGCACGGCGGCTGCTGCTGGGGCGCGTTGGGTCCATTCGGCACGGTTGCGCCGCCGTTTTGCGGCGTCGGGGCGTTCGGCGACGTCGGGGCGGTCGGCGTGGACTTGGGCTCCTGCACTCCGGGCAGGGCGAGCGAGGCGAACGGAATCAGGAACGGCGTCGTCGGCATCGGGATGGGGGCTGTGGACTTCGAGGGGCGAAGAGTATAGGGACCCACCCCGTTGCGCGGCAGCCAAAGCCGGGCATCCTGTTCGCCCCGCGGAGGTCCGCGGAATCCCGATGCGCGTGCTCGCAGCCATGTCCGGAGGTGTCGACAGCAGCGTGGCGGCGCTGTTGCTGCAGCGGCAGGGCCACGAGGTGGTCTCCGTGTTCATGCGGAACGGGGTCGCCGGCAAGTCGGCCCAGGAGAAGTCGTGTTGTTCGGCCAGTGATGCGCGCGATGCGGCGCTGGTTGCGGATCGGTTGGGCATGGCGTTCTACGCGGTGGACTACGCTCGGGAGTTCGGTGCCCTGATGGATCACTTCGCGGCCGAATACCGTTCCGGCCGCACACCGAACCCCTGTGTCTTGTGCAACCAGCACCTCAAATTTGGCCACTTGTTGGCGCTGGCCGCCGACATCGGGGCCGACGCGGTCGCCACCGGCCACTACGCGCGCGTCGTCGACGGCGAACTGCACACGGCGCGCGACGCGGCGAAGGACCAGACCTACTACCTGTTCGGCATCGAGCGGGCGGCGCTCTCGCGCACGTTGTTCCCGCTCGGCGAACTCACCAAGCCGGAGGTGCGCGCGCTGGCGGGTGAGGCCGGACTCGTCACCGCCGACAAGCCCGAATCGATGGAGATCTGCTTCGTGACCAGCGGCGACTACCGCGACGTGGTGCGGGCGCGCGGCGGGGCGGGGCGGCCGGGCCGGTTCGTCGGCGCCGACGGCCGGGAGCTGGGCCGCCACGACGGCGTCGACGGGTTCACGGTCGGGCAGCGCAAGGGGCTGCCGGCGTTGGGCACGCCGCACTACGTGGCGGCGATCGATCCGGCCAGCGGCGACGTGACGCTGGTGCCCAGAGACGGGATCGGCAAGCGCACGATGTTCGTCGCCGGGCTGCGCTGGCTCGTCGAGCCACCTGCCGACGGTGCGTGTGTGGCGGCGCAGGTCAAGGTGCGTGCGCGCCACGACGGGGCGGCGGCTTCGATCGAGGTCGACGGCGGGCTGGCGCGCGTCACGTTCGCGGAGCCGGTCGCCGCGATCACGCCGGGGCAGGCGGCGGTGTTCTACGCCGGCGAACGGGTGCTCGGCGGCGGCTGGATCGACGGCGCGGCCTGAACGGCTGCCGGCCGGACTGCCGCGGCGCTTGGCGGCTGCCTTACAGGCTGCCCTTCAGGCCGGTGCCGGCGCGGAAGCCGACGGTGCGCGACGCCTTGATCTGGATCTTCTCGCCGTTCTGCGGGTTGCGGCCGGTGCGGGCCTTGCGGTTCTTCACGGCGAAGGTGCCAAAACCGACGATCTGGACTTCCTTGTCCTTCTTCAGGCCCTTCTGGATCGAGTTGATCAGCGCGTTGACGACGCGCTCCGCGTGCGCCTTGCTGCATTCGGCGCCGAGCTGCTTCTGCACTTCCTGGACGAGGTCTGCCTTGTTCATGGGTGTCTCCGACGAGTGGCAACGGGCATGGGATGTGGCCCAACCGCCCTTCGGTCGAGCCGTGCTCCATGCAAGCGCGCGCAGTCGCCGGTGGCAAGGGTGCCTCGCGGCACCGCGCCGGTGCTGGGGCTCTGTGGCCCGGGTGCGGTCGACCTGGACGGGGCCGCGGGACTTTTCTCAAGTCGGGATCGGTTCGCGTCGATGTTCGGTCGCCGGGGCAGAGCGCCCCGCCACCCCCCGAACTCGACGAGGATTGCCATGAGGATCGCGGCCATCGGCGCCACCCTGCTGCTCGCCTTCGCTTCTTGCTCTTCGACGCCCACTGCGTCCGAGAGCCCGTTCCAGCAACCGAACTCGCTGATGGCTGGTGAGATCGACCAGCGCATCGAGCAGATTCCCTACCAGCACCGCGAGGAGCTGCTGCAGAACCTGCTCTGGCTGGCGCAGACCGGCGAGCAGACGATCCCGGCCGTGCTGAACGGCCTGCGGCACGACAACCCCAAGGTGCGCAGCTCGTGCGCCTGGGTGCTCGGCCGCCTGCGCGATCGCCGCACCATCCCGAACCTGCAGGCCGCCGTCAGCGACAGCGAACCGACCGTGCGCATGGAGTGCGCGCGCACGCTGGTGCAGATGGGGGACCTCACCTGGTCGCCGACCCTGATCGAAGGCCTCGACAGCGAGCGCAAGGAAGTGCGCTACCTGTGCCACGAGGCGCTGAAGGGTTCCACGGGCCACGACTTTGGCTACGACCACCTCAACCAGAACGACGCCGATCTGCGGCTGTCGGTGCTGCGCTGGCGGCAGTGGTGGAGCGAGTACAGCGGCGACGCGCAGTTCGCCGCCGTCTACCAGCAGAAGCACAACCTGCAGACCCAGGTGGCGGCCCCGTCCGGCGAGAGCCAGCCGATGCCGAACCAGGGGGAGTCGATGCCGCCGATGCCGCAGGGCAATCCGCAGCCGAATCCGGCTACCGAGCCGGTGATCCAGCCGTCGAACAACGGTTCGGCCGGTGCCGAGGGCCAAAGCCAGCCGCAGCAGAACGGCCGCTGAGCCCGGGACCGGCCTCGGCCGGTCCGCACGGTGCACGCGGTGGAGGTTTCCTCGGCGAGGTGCGGCGCTACACTGCAGCGCCCCTCGACCCCTTCCCATCGCGATCCCTCATGCGCCGTAGCACGTCCGGCTTCACCCTGATCGAACTCCTGATCGTCATCGGCATCATCGGGCTGCTGGCCGCCGTGCTGTTGCCTGAGGTGACTGCCACGCAGCACCAGTTTCGCGCCGCGGCCGACAAAGGCAACCTCAGCAAGCTCGGCACCTTCATGGTGATCTACAAGCAGAAGCTGAAGCACCTGCCGACCGAAGGTGGGCACAAGTTGCTGCATTCGCTGTGGACGACGCAGGCCGTGATGCCGCACACCGACGAGAACTTCGCTCGCTTCTTCACGCCGCAGAGCGAAGCCCCGAACTTCGTCGAGGGGATGAAGCAGGTGAAGCGGGGCGAGAACCCGTGGCCGGACCTCAGCGGCCTGACGTCGGCGGACACCGACTATGCCGGGCGGGGCAAGCAGTACCTTGCCAAGATGCGTGGTGAAGACGCCCTGGCTGCGACGGACAACGAGGGCGGCTGGTGTCTCGAGGACGGCAGCGTCAACATCCTGCTCGGCGACATGGTCAACGTTCGTGAGTACTCGTACGCAGCCCTGCTCGAAGTGTTCGAGGGCATTCCCGCCGAGTTCAACAAGGACGATCCGGTGGTGATGGTCGGGGAGTCGTCGCCGATCCCGATGTGTCGTCAGCTGGACTACTGACCAGCCGAGGCATCGCCACAACGGTCACTCCACGCTGCCGGGCGCAAGACTGGCCCCAGCGATGCGCGATGCACACGGTGGCCTCGTGTGCATCGGACAAGCGGCGATCAGAAGAACGCCATCACCGGCACCGCGTTCGACACCGTGCCGGTCGCAGCCGCCTGGTTCGTGCTGTTGGCGACCCGCGTGACCGGGATCGGCAGCGTGCCCAGCGCCGGTGTCACGAAAGTCAGCGCGTCGCTGAACGTGAACGCCATCGACGCGAGGTTGGTCGAGCCCGCCTGGCACCACAGCCGGTAGCCCGGCGGCAGGATCGGCAGCGCCGTCTTGCTGCCGTCGTAGCTGCCCTGCAGGTTCATCGCGCCGGGCATGTAGAACCAGACCTCGTGGCTGCTCCAGATCGGGCAGTTCGGCTGCGGCGCCCACGCCGAGCCGTCGATGCTGGTGCCGAGCAGCACGTAGGGGAGCGTCGTGCCACTGCCGTCGTCGGCGACGCCGTCGCGGATCGACACGTCGAGGCGGGACGAGGTCGGCAGCCGCCACAGGCTCATCGTGCCGAAGCACGGGTTGTTGCTGCCCGGCGCCGGGCAGCCCTGGAACGTGCGGAACGCGGCGGCTTCGCTGCGGCCGTCGGCGAAGTGCTCGTGCGCGTCGAGATAGATGCTGAGGTTCTGGTTGGTGCCGCTCGCCGAGACGTTGCCGAACACCTCGACGTCGACGCACAGCGTGCCGCCCTGGGCCGGCATCACGAACGGCACCTGGTAGGGGACCAGCAGGTCGAACGTCGGCGTCGGATCGAGCGTCGGCCGATCGGTCGCCGGGAAGGTGACCAGCGTGCGCGGCAGCACGACCACCGCGTTGGCGCCGGTGTTGGCGGCGAAGCTCGTCGAGGCCTGCGTCGGCAGGTTCGGGGCGATCGACAGGGTGACCTGCAGGTCGCACGTGAAGCCCGGGATCACGCCGCGCACGCCGACCGCGTCGCGGCGGTAGGCGTGCCCCGAGATCACGGTGCCGCCCGGCAGGTCGACGTGCAGCGTCTGCATGCGGGCGCTGGCGCGACCGATCGGGAAGTGGGTGAACGAGTTGCCCTCGAGTTGGCCGCGGTCGGCCGGCGAGACGTTCTGGGCAGGGGAAAGGGCTGCCAGCAGCGGCAGCACGAACAGGGCGCATCGCATCATGATTCTCCTGCGGGACGCCGGGACCCATTCCCAGTCGCCCGCACAGGGCATGGCATGAACCCCCTGCAAAACGAGCAGAAAATGGCGGCGCCGAAGTTGCGCGGCTCGGGGAGCGCTCGCTATCTTCCCCGCCCCTCGTCGACGTCGCACACGCGGTGAGGATGAGCAAGCCAACGCCTCCGCCAGCCTCCAGCCAGAAGTCGCCCGGTTCGCCCCCGAATCCGCGCGCCCTCGGAGCCGGACTCACCCTGGCGGTCAGCGTCGGATTGTCCGCCTACGGTGGTCTTTGGCTCGACGCCCGGTTCGGCACCAAGCCTTGGTTGCTGCTGCTGTGCGTCGGATTCGCCATCGTCGGTGGCATCCTGCATCTCATCCGCGTGCTGGCCCCGGAACTGTGGCCGTTCGGGACGTTGCCGAGGGACGGTGGCAAGAAACCGCCGTCGTGACGCCCGCTCCGCTCGCACCTCCCCGATTCGTGTCCTCGCCTGCCGACAGCCCTGTTGCCGGTGCTGCCGCCCCGGCTCCTGCCGCGGGAACGGCCGCGCATGCGCCGCGCCCAGCACCCGCGTCGGGCCCAGTACCTGCGTCGGGCTTGGCGCCGGCCATGCTGCTCGGCGCCTACCTGCGGTCGGCGACCCTGGTGCTGGCCCTGCTGGCCCTGGCGTGGCTGCTCGGCCTGGTGCCGGCGGACGCCGAAGGCTTCGCCTTGCTCGGCGTCGCGGCGGCGCTGGTCGCCAGTGGGGCGGCCGTGCTGCTGAAGGGCGGGTTCCTCGGCGACCGGGCGATGGCGAGCCTGCACGGCGACGGCCGGCTGCTCGCGTCGCGCCTGCAGGGCATCCTCGCTGCGGGCCTGGTCCTGAAGCTCGCCGTGGTGACGATCGGCGTGCTCGCGCTGCGTACGCAGCAGCTGAAATTCGAACTGGTGACCACCTTTGCCGTCGCGTTCGCGGCGGCATCCCTGGTCGGCCAGGTGACCGTCGCCGGCATCGTGTGGCGCGCCTTGTCGCGCCGCCGCGATGCGGCGGCTCCCGCGGGCGGTTCCCGCTTGTCGACCGGCAGACCTTCGTAGTCGAACATGCTCCCGACGCGCACCATCCTCCAGCGTGCCCTTCCCCTGCTGCTCTGGCTGCTGGTCGGCCTCGGCGTGGCGGGTGGGCTGGTTGCCCAGGGGAATCCTCCGGCCGGTGCTGCGGCTGGCGAGAAGGCGGCGGCCCAGGGTCCTCAGGACCACGGCCATGGCCACGAGAAGTCGACGCTCGAGATGTCGAACGCGGACTTCTTCAACAAGCAGTTCTCGCACAGCGTGCCGTACGTGATCTTCACGCCGAAGATCTCGCCCGACGACCAGGTCAACAAGCTCTTCGCGATCTACAACGTCCAGCCGTGGCAGTGGGTCGCGCTCGGCCTGATGCTGGTGCTGTTCCTGCCGGTCGTCGGCAGCTTCAAGAAGAACCAGGTCGGCTGGTTCACGCGCATCCTGCGAGGCTGGTGCCTCTGGATCCGCGACGAGATGGTCTACAAGGTGATGGGGAAGGAACACGGGCGGCCCTTCGTGCCGTTCTTCCTGTTCGTCTTCTTCTTCATCTGCTTCCAGAACGTCCTCGGGTTGATCCCGAGCGCTGGGCATCACTTCCCGCTGGCGATCTACACCGCCACCGGCACCCCGTACGTGACCGGCGCGCTCGCGATCATCATCTTCCTGACGATGATCGGCATGGGCATGAAGAGCAATGGTGCGCTCGGCTTCTGGAAGGGCCTCGTGCCGCACGTGCCGGTGCTGCTGTGGCCGATGATGTTCGCGATCGAACTGGTCGGCCTCGTCGTCAAGCCGTTCGCGTTGACCATCCGTCTGTTCGCGAACATGCTCGCCGGCCACCTGGTGATCGGCTCGGCCATCGCGCTGGTGTTCCTGTTCACCAAGATGCAGGGTGGCGCTGCCACCAGCTACCTGACCGCGCTGCCGTGCGCGGGCCTCGCGATCTTCATCTACGTGATCGAGGCCTTCGTCACGCTGCTGCAGGCGTACATCTTCACGTTCCTCAGCATCAACTTCCTCTGGCAGGCCATGCACCAGGAACACTGATTCCTGCTGCGCCCCGCCCGACGTCCACGAACTTCCGCATCCATTTCCTTCAGCAAGTAGTCACGGAGAACCCAATGCTCGCTTTCTTCCAGGATCCCGCCGCCCAAGAAGCCGCCGTCAAGCTCGCCGCCGCCGCCAACTCCGGTTGGGGCCTCGGTGCAGGCCTCGCGGCCGGCATGGCCGCGCTCGGCGCCGGCTTCGGCATCGGTCGCATCGGTGGCTCGGCCGGTGAGGGCATCGCCCGCCAGCCGGAAGCCGCGGACGCCATCAAGGGCAACGCGCTGCTGCTGTCGGCCTTCGTCGAAGGCGTCGCGCTGTTCGCGGCGGTCATCGGCCTGATCCTGGCCGGCAAGTGATCGCCTAGGAGGCGCCACGGCGCCTCCGTCCAAGACTGACGGTTGCACGGCGCTCGCCGTGCTCCGTCGGATCCGTGTCCGTTCGTCCGCTCCGACCGTCCGCCGTTCGCAGAGGCTCCGCGTGTTCGCATTCCTCGCCGCTGTGTTTCCCGAAGGTGATCGCTCCCTGAGCTCGATCCTCGAGTTCTCTCCGGGCGCGATGATCTGGACCTTCCTCGCCTTCTTCATCGCCCTGCCGGTGATGTGGAAGTTCGTCTACGGCCCGATCACGACGGCCCTGGAGGAACGCGACAAGAAGGTCGAGGACGCGATCGCCGCCGCCGCCGTCGCCCGCAAGGAAGCGGAGGCGCAGATGGCGCAGGCCAAGGCCGAGTTGCAGAAGGCCCAGGCCGACGGCAAGCGCATGGTCGAAGAGGCGATGGCCCGCGCCGAGCGCCAGGCGGCCGAGGCGGTTCGCCTCGCCGACGAGCGCGCGAAGCAGGAACTGCAGAAGGCGCGCGACACGATCGCGGCCGAGAAGCGCCAGGCGCTGCAGGAGATCAAGGCCCTCGCGGTCGACCTGACGATCGCCGCGACCGGCAAGCTGCTGCGCCAGGAAGTCGACGCGCAGAAGAACCGTCCGCTGGTCCAGCAGTTCGTCGCCAACGCCGACGCGGGTGGCCGATGACCCTGCTCGCCAAGCGCTACGCCGAGGCGGTGTACGCTTCGGCCAAGGGCCAGGGTGCGGTCGACACCGTCGCCGCGGACCTGCACGCCGTGCAGCAGAGCCTGGCCTCGGCTGCAGCGCAGTCGCTGCTGACGAGCCCGGACGTGACGCCCGCCGAGCGGGCCGCGATCCTCGACAAGCTGGTCGCCGGTCGGCACGCGCTGACGAAGAACCTCGTCGGCGTGCTGCAGCACCGCCGCCGCCTCGAGGTGCTGTTCTCGATCCACGACGCGTTCCGCACGCTGCTGATGGCGGAGCGCGGCGAGGTGCAGGGTGTGGCCGAGTCGGCGCATGCGCTGGCGGCCGACGAACTGGCGGCGCTGACCACGCTCGCCGGCCGCCTCAGCGGCAAGAAGGTCCAGCTGACCTCGACCGTGCGCCCCGAACTGCTCGGTGGCGTGCGCCTCGTGGTCGGCAACGTGCTCTACGACGGCTCGCTGCGCGCAGCGCTGGACCAGCTCCAGCACAAGCTCGCGCAGGCGCCGGTGTGACGCGGCGCAGCCGCATCGTGACCCAGACATTCCGCAACTGAATCTTCCGCTCGATCGAACATGGATCTCAAACCATCCGAAGTCGCCACCGTCCTGAAGTCCGAGATCGAAGGCTTCGCCGGTCGCATGCAGAAGTCCAGCGTCGGCACCGTGCTGATGGTCGGTGACGGCACCGCCCGCGTGCACGGCCTCGACGACTGCATGATGAACGAGATGCTCGACTTCGGGAACGGCATCCTCGGCGTCGCGCTGAACCTCGAAGAGGACAACGTCGGCGCGGTGCTGCTCGGCAGCGACGCCAAGGTCAAGGAAGGCGACACGGTCCGCACGACCGGCCGCGTCATCTCGGTGCCCACCGGCCTGCAGATGTGCGGGCGCGTCGTCGACGCGCTCGGTCGCGCCGTCGACGGCAAGGGCGAGATCAAGGTCGGCCCGAACGACCTGCGGCCGATCGAAGGCCGTTCGCCGTCGGTGCCCGAGCGCCAGCCGGTCAAGGAACCGCTGCAGACGGGCATCAAGGCCATCGACTCGATGATCCCGATCGGCCGCGGCCAGCGCGAGCTGATCATCGGCGACCGCGGCACCGGCAAGACGGCGCTGATCGTCGACACGTTCATCAACCAGAAGTCGACCGGCGGCGGCGACCCGAAGAACCCGAACCAGGTCATCTGCATCTACGTGGCCGTCGGCCAGAAGCAGTCGACCGTGAAGGCGGTCGTCGACAAGCTCGAGAAGTACGGCGCGATGCCGTACACGATCGTGGTGTCGGCGCCGGCGTCGGCCGAAGCGGCCATGCAGTTCCTCAGCTGCTACGCTGGTGCTTCGATGGGCGAGCGCCTGCGCGACGAAGGTCGCCACGTCGTGATCGCCTACGACGACCTCTACAAGCAGGCCGTCGCCTATCGCCAGGTGCTGTTGCTGCTGCGCCGTCCGCCGGGCCGCGAAGCGTTCCCGGGCGACGTGTTCAACCTGCACAGCCGCCTGCTCGAGCGCGCCGCGAAGCTCTCCAAGGAGAAGGGCGGCGGTTCGATGACGGCGTTGCCGGTCGTCGAGACGCAGGAAGGCGACGTGTCGGCGTACATCCCGACCAACGTGATCTCGATCACCGACGGCCAGATCTTCCTGGAGTCGTCGCTGTTCAACGCCGGCCAGCGCCCGGGTGTGAACGCCGGCATCTCGGTGTCGCGCGTCGGTGGTTCGGCCCAGATCGGCGCGATGAAGAAGATCTCGGGTGGTCTGCGCATCCAGCTGGCACAGTTCCGCGAGCTCGCCGCGTTCGCGCAGTTCGGCAGCGACCTCGACAAGGCGACCCAGCAGGCGATCACGCGCGGCCAGCGCATGACCGAGCTGCTGAAGCAGCCGGAGTTCCAGCCGGTGCCGGTCGAGGAGCAGATCGTCAGCCTCTACGCCGGTTCGTCGGGTGCGCTCGACACCGTGCCGCTGAACCGCGTCGGCGAGTTCGAGAAGAAGTACCTCGCGTTCGTGCGCGCCAACCACGCCGAC
>JAEUHU010000478.1 GCA_016793305.1 Planctomycetota bacterium | reverse complement strand
GCGACGACCCGCTGGCAGCGGTGCGCATGGTCCGGCTGGCGATGGAGTATCGCGCACGCTTCCACCGCGACGTGGTGCTCGACATCGTCTGCTACCGCCGCCACGGCCACAACGAAGGCGACGAGCCGAGCTACACGCAGCCGCTGCTCTACAAGCAGATCGAGCAGCACCCGACGGTGCGCAAGATCTACCAGCAGTACCTGATCCGAGCCGGCGTGCTGAAGGCCGAGGACCTGGCCGGCTACGACCAGAAGGTGCAGCAACACCTGAAGCAGGCGCTCGACACGGTGCGCGCCACCGAGGCGCCGTCGTTCACGTTGCCGGCCCCGACCGAGGACCACGAATGGCAGCCGGTGGTGCCGGCGGTGCCGTTGTCGACGCTCCAGCAGCTGAACCAGCGGCTGCTCGAATGGCCGGCCGACTTCACGCCGCACCCGAAGGTGAAGGGCGTGCTGCTGCGGCGCGCCGAGATGCTCGCCGGCAAGCAGCCGGTCGACTTCGCGACCGCCGAGACCCTCGCGTTCGCGAGCTTGGTGACCAGCGGGGTGCCGGTGCGGCTCGCGGGACAGGACTGCGGTCGCGGCACCTTCAGCCAGCGGCACGCCGCGCTCTACGACGCGACCGACAATCGCCGGCGTGTGGCGCTGAACCACCTGCAACCGGGCCAGGCGCGCTTCGTCGTGGTCGACTCGCTGCTCAGCGAAGAGGCCGCACTCGGCTTCGAGTACGGCTACAGCACGACCACACCGCACGGGCTCACCTTGTGGGAGGCGCAGTTCGGCGACTTCTGCAACGGGGCGCAGATCCAGATCGACCAGTTCCTCGCCGCCGGCGAAGCGAAGTGGAACCAGCAGAGTGGCCTCGTGATGCTGCTGCCGCACGGCTACGACGGCCAGGGTCCCGAGCACAGCAGTGCGCGCCTCGAGCGCTTCCTGCAGCTCTGCGCCGAGAACAACCTGCGCGTCGCCAACCCGTCGTGCGCGCTGGCCTACTTCCAGCTGTTGCGCGCCCAGGCGCTCGACAGCGACAAGAAGCCGCTGATCGTGATGACGCCGAAGAGCCTGCTGCGCCAGAAGGAGGCCGGCAACGACGCCGTCGAGTTCGCATCCGGTGGCTTCGTGACGGTGCGCGACGACGCGACGGTCGCCGACCCGAAGGCCGTGCGCCGGGTGGTCTGCTGCACCGGCAAGGTCTTCTACGACCTGCTGGAAGCCCGTGGCGACGATCGCAGCGTGGCGCTGGTCCGCCTGGAACTGCTCTATCCGTGGCCGGCCAGCGCGATGCAGGCGTTGCGCACGAAGTACGCGGCCGCCGAGTTCGTCTGGTGCCAGGAGGAACCGGCCAACATGGGAGCGTGGACCTTCGCGCGCGATCGTTTCCCGTTCGCTTCGTGCTCGTCGCGCCGGGCCGCCGCGAGCCCCGCTACAGGGTCGTCGGTGAAGCACAAGGCCGAACAGGCGGCGCTGGTCGCAGCGGCGCTGGCCCGCTGAGGTCGCCATGCAGGCGCCGTTCGCCGTCTCGCTCGGGCTCGTGGTCGCTCTGGTGCTCGGCTTCGCGCTGTGGTCGAGCGCTCCGTCGCCGGTGCGCGCCGCCCCGCGTGCCGAGCCTTTGCTGCTGCCGGTGGCCGCCGACGGCGAGGAGCTGCTGGCGCGCTCCCTGCTGTTGCTGCTGCCCGAGACGCAGCGACGGGCCGCGGTGCTCGGCGAACGGCCCGAGGCGCAGTTCCTGCTGCGCCGTGCGGTGCCGCCGACCGCGATCGTCGCCGGCCGCGGCGTGCGCTTCGCCGACCTCGAGCCGGTGGCGCAGGCCGTGTTGTGGCGCCTCGTCGAGCAGGCCGCCGCGCGCCACCACGCCGCCGACGCCGGCCCGGCGCTGCAGGCCGCGTCCGCCCACCGGGCCGACCTGTCGTTCGCGTGGGCCGGGGCCGAGCGCCTCGGCGGGCCGTGCTACCTGCGGTTGCACGGGGATCGCTTCGTCGCCGAGTGGCTGCGCACCGCGGACGGCACCGAGCACGCCGCGTGGCGCGACTTCGCGAACGACGCCGCCGAGCCGTGGCTCGCCGACCGGGTCGGCAACACGCTCGCCCCTCGCTGAGCCTGCCGCGTCAGCGTAGGTGTTCGGCGACGAACCGGGCGGCGCTGTCGATCGCATTCGCGAGATGCCCCGCCTTGGTGTGGCCGCTGCGCACCCGCGGCACCAGCGAATGGTCGCCGTCGGCGAACCACTGCACGGTGATCGACGGTGCCAGCGGGTAGCCCGCCACTTCGTCGCGCGTGCCGAACTCGTCGCGTTCGCCCTGCAGGATCAGGGTCGGCGTGCGCAGCGTCGCGAGGTGCTCGGTGCGCAGGCGCTGCGGCTCCTTCGGCGGGTGGAACGGATAGCC
Source organism: Planctomycetota bacterium (assembly GCA_016793305.1). The sequence goes on along the minus strand of JAEUHU010000478.1, from coordinate 20,075 downwards.
GAACACCACCACGGCCAGCGCGCCGAGTTCGTCGGCGAGCGTGGTGGCGACGCGGCCGCCCATCGACTTGCCGGCGAGCACGATCGGGCCCGGGGCCGCCATCGCCACCGCGTCGCGCATCGCCGCCTGCAGCACGGGCCAGCGGTCCGGGACCTTGCGTCCGTCGGTGCGATACGGGAAGTCGAAGCGCAGCACCGCGAGACCCGCCGCGGCGAGCCCGTCGGCGACCGCGACCAGGAACGGGTGGTCCATGCCGGCACCGGCACCGTGCGCCAGCACGACGGTGGCGCGGGCGGTGGTGGGGCCACTGCGGCGGTGGGCGAGCATGCGCGGATGATCGCGGCGGACCGGCCTTGGCGCACGCGGGCGTTCCGCCGGGCAAACGTTCCTTGGTCGGCGGGGCTTCCCAATCGCGGCCGCCCGGCTGCACTGATCGATCCGGATCGCACGTCGTGGTCCGGCAAATCCCAAGGAGACCCTTCCGTGATCCGCACCGACCTGCTCCCGCTCGGCTTCGCCGCCGTCTCGCTCCTCGCCGCCCTGGCGCCCGCGCAGCACACGATCCTGATGACCTCCGGGTCGTCCGACGAGAACACGCTCGGCCTCGACGCCTTCGAACTCGACCTGATCGCCAACGACGAGGTCTACGAGGTCACGCCGCTGCCGGGCACCTTCTACACCGCGAAGCCGTTCCTGCCGAACGGGCTCGCCTGGTTCTACCTCGGCGACGTCGACAACGACGGCACCTATGTCGACGCCTCGGTGGACGCGCCGCACGGTCGCATCGACGCGATCTTCGTGAAGGCGACCACGCCCGCTCCGGTGACCCCGCGCGACGTGTTCTTCAGCATCAACGCGACCAGCGCGAACTTCCCAGGGGTCACCACCAGCGACGTCGTGCGCTATGCGGCGCAGGGGGTGCGCGAGGTGTTCCTCAGCGATGCGGTGCTGCAGGTCGGGGTCAGCGGCACGTCGCTGAATCTCGACTCGCTGGCACAGTCCGCCGCGGGCGATCTGTTCCTTTCGTTCGCGGGCAGCGAGACGCTCGCGTTCGGCAGCGCGCTCGACGGCGACGTGCTGATGATCCCGGGCAGCGCGATCACCTACGACGGGAACGGCAACGTCGCTTCGATCCTGCCGGGCAGCGTGGTGCGCGTCGCGACCGAGGCCGGCCTGATCGCGATGGTCAACAACAGTGGCTTCCGCACCTCGGTCGGCGGCACGGTGACGACGTCGTTCCAGCTGTCGGGCCTCGAGATCGATCCGAACGGCGGCACGTTCCCGGCGTCGTTCGATCCGTCGGTGCAGGTGCCGAACCTGCTGTTCGTCTGGAGCGACTTCAGCAACGACGGCGCGATCGTCAGCACCGCCGGTGGTGGCAGCATCGCGGTGATCAACGGCGTGCCGATGGGCTCGACGATCGCGACCCAGGGCGACCAGCTCGGCTGGCTGCCAGACAGCACGGGCACCAATGGACCGGGTGGGCTGGCGCTGGTCCCGTTCCAGGCGCCGACGCCCACGATGCACAACTACCCCCGCAACCTGCACACCGCCGGGAGCGGCCAGACGGTGATCCAGTGGCAGACCAGTGGCGGCACGCCGTTCGGCACCACGGTGGTCGGGTTGTCGCTCGAGGTGAACACGCCGGGCGGCACGTTCCCGTCGCTGTCGGGCGCGCCCTACTTCGGCGAGCTCGGTCTGTCGTCGCCGATCCTGATCGGCTTCTTCCCGAACGACGGGCTCGGCAACACGATCACGCCGCTGCTGGTGCTTTCGACGACCCTGTTCGCGGGCACCAACCTGGCGGTGCAGGCGCTCGACCTCGGCACCGGCATCCTGTCGACGCCGGCCGGCATCAGCTTCCTGTAGGCAGCTCGCCGGCAGGCTGCCGTGCCTGCTGCAGGAACGTGAACGTGCCGCGCGCGACCGTGCGGCCGGCCTGGCTCACGAGGCTGTCGACGACGGCGACGGTGCGGCCGGCCCGCAGCAGCACCGCGGTCGCGAGCAGTTCGCCGTGCTCGGGGCGCGCGGCGCGCAGGAACTGCACGCTGCAGTCGATGCCGGTCATGGTGCGATCGGCGGGCAGGTCGGGCCACAGCAGCCACACAGCAGCGGCGTCGGCGAGCGAGGCCAGCAGGCCACCTTGCACGAGGCCCGCCTCCTGCAGCAGCTCCGGGCGCATCGGCAGGGCCACGACGGCCTGGGTCGCGTCCCGGGTGACGAGGCGCAGGCCGAGCAGGCGGTGCACGGGGGTCGTGGCGAAACGAGCGGCGGCGGCGGCGAAGTCCACGGCGGCACGCTACCACGTCCCTGCACCGGCCGGCCCGGTGCGATCCTGGCCGCCCCGAACTCGCGGCCGCGCCTTGCACCCGTCGGCTGCGCCCCGTTCGCTTGCCGTGCATGCGACCCTCGCCGTTCCGTCACGTGCTGCCCGCGATCACGACGCCGTTCCGCGCCGACGACACCGTCGACCACGCGTTCCTCGCGCGCCACGCGAAGTGGCAGCTGGCGGCGGGCTGCCGCGGCGTGATCCCGCTCGGCTCGCTCGGCGAAGGCGCCACGCTCGACCTGGACGAGAAGCTCGCGATCCTGCACACCCTGGTCGCGGCGTGCGGCGACGCCCCGGTGTTGCCTGGCATCGCCGCGCTGAGCACGCGCCAGGCCGTGGCGCTGGCGAAGGCCGCGGCCACGGCCGGTTGCCGCGGGCTGATGGTGCTGCCCGCCTACGTGCACAAGGGCGAGCTGCGCGAAGCGATCGCCCACGTCGGGGCCGTGGTCGAGGCGACCGATCTGCCGTGCATGCTCTACAACAACCCGCCGGCCTACGGCACCGACTTCACGCCGCCGGCGATCGCCGAGCTGGCGCAACGCCACCCGAACCTGGTCGCGGTCAAGGAGTCGAGCGGCGACGCGCGGCGGGTCACGGCGATCAAGGCGCTGCTCGGCGAACGGCTCGACGTGCTGGTCGGCATGGACGACATGGTGGTCGAAGGCATAGCCGCGGGTGCGGTCGGCTGGGTCGCCGGGCTCGTCAACGCGTTCCCACGCGCGTCGGTGCGGCTGTTCGAGCTGGCGAGCTCGGGCCAGCGGGACGTGGCGGCCCTGCTCTACCGCTGGTTCCTGCCGCTGCTGCGCCTCGACACCGTGCCGGAGTTCGTGCAGCTGATCAAATTGGTGCAGCAGCAGGTCGGACAGGGTGAGGAACGGGTGCGCGCACCGCGCACGCTCGTACAGGGCCCGTTGCGCGAGCAGGCGCTGACCGTGATCCGCACGGCCCTGCAGAACCTGCCGGCGGAGGCTCGCTGATGCCGTTGCACGGCCACCATGTCGTCGCCGGCGGACTGCAAGCGGGCAGCGGCGGCGAGGCGTTCTCGGCGATCGACCCGCTCGGTGGGGGACGGCTGGTGCCGTCCTACCACGACGCGACGCCAGCCCAGGTCGCCGCTGCGTGTGCGGCGGCGGGAGCTGCGGCGGGGCCGTTCGCGGCGGCCTCGCCAGCAGAACGTGCGGCGCTGCTGCGCGCGATCGCCGACGGCCTGCTGCAGCTCGGCGACGAACTGGTGCAACGGTACTGCGCGGAGACCGCCCTGCCGGAAGCACGCGCCAACGCCGAACGGGGCCGCACGGTCGGCCAGCTGCTGCAGTTCGCGGCCTTGCTCGACGAAGGCTCGTGGGTCGAGGCGCGCATCGACCGCGCCGAGCCACAGCGACAGCCGATGCCGAAGCCCGACCTGCGTTCGATGCTGGTGCCGCTCGGGCCGGTCGCCGTGTTCGGCGCCTCGAACTTCCCGCTCGCCTACTCGGTCGCCGGTGGCGACACCGCGTCGGCCCTGGCCGCCGGATGTCCGGTGGTGGTGAAGGGCCATCCCGCGCATCCCGGCACCAGCGAACTGGTCGGCACGATGGTCGCTGCGTGCGTGGCGAAGCTCGGGCTGCCGGCGGGCACGTTCTCGCTGCTGCACGGCCGGCTGCCGGCGACCGGTGCATGGCTCGTGCAGCATCCGGCGATCACCGCGGTCGGCTTCACCGGCTCGCTCGCCGGCGGCCGCGCCTTGTGCGACCTCGCGGCGGCGCGGCCGAGCCCGATCCCGGTGTTCGCCGAGATGGGCTCGATGAACCCGGTCGTGGTGTTGCCGCGGGCCTTGGCCGCGCGCGGCCCGCAGATCGCGGCGCAGCTGGCGGCGTCGGCGACCCTGGCGATGGGGCAGTTCTGCACGAGCCCGGGGCTCGTCGCCTGGCTCGACGGCGTCGGCGACGAGGCGTTCGTGGCAGCGCTGCGCCAGCAGCTCGCGGCCAGCAGTGCCGGGCCCGCGGTGCACACGACGATCCGTGCCAACTACGAACGGGCGCTCGCCGAGGTCGCGGCGCTGCCGGTCGACGTGCTGGCGCGCGCCAGTGGCGCGAGTGCGGCGGCCACGTCGGTCTGTCCGACGTTGCTCGCGGCCCGCGCCGACGTGGTGCTGGCGACACCGCGGCTGCGCAGCGAGATCTTCGGCCCGGCGGTGCTGGCGGTGCGTTGTCGCGATCGCCGCGAGCTGCTGGCCCTGGTCGAGACGCTGCACGGGCACCTGACCGCGACGGTGCACGGGGACGGCGACGACTTCATGGCCTTCGCCGACGTCGCGGCGAGCCTGCGACAACGCGTCGGACGGCTGATCGCCAACGGGGTCCCGACCGGCGTCGAGGTGTGTCCGGCGATGGTGCACGGCGGGCCGTGGCCGGCGGCCAGCGACGCGCGCTTCTCGGCGGTCGGCACGACGTCGATCCGCCGCTGGGTGCGGCCGGCGTGCTGGCAGGACTGGCCGCACGACCTGTTGCCGGCCGAACTGCGCGACGACAACCCGCGGCGCATCCGTCGGTTCGTCGACGGCCTGCCCGAGACCTGACCCGCCGCTACTGGATCGTCAGTTCGTAGCCGCGGCTGCTCGCCAGCCAGAACGGCGCGCCGGTGTCGACCGCGAACAGCTGGAAGTAGAACGGCACCGACACGAGGCTCGCCACGTCGGGGATCGGCATCGGCAGCGTCGTCTGGCCGACCGCACCGCTCGGACCGCCGAAGCCGAACGGCAGCAACACCAGCGGCTCGACGTGCAGCGGCAGCCCGAACCACGACAGCGACGGCTCGATCGACTGCACGCCGAACGACAGCATGCCGAGGCCGTTGGCCCGGCCGCCGACCAGGCCGAGCCGGAAGTCGTCGTTGCCTGGGTAGGTGGGCAGGTGGGCGATCAGGAACGGCGTGTGGTGGCCGGGACGCGGCGCGCCGAACGTACGGGGCGGCAGCGCCGAGGTGCTGCGCAGGTCTGGATGGTCGAACGGCGGCAGTCGCTGCGCGGCGCGCTGGTCCGTCAGGCCGTTGCGCACGAACTCGAGGATGTCGTCGAGGTCGCGCTCCGGCACGCCGAGCGACTCGAGCGGGGCCATCATGAGGTCGAGGTTGCTTGGGTCGACGCCGCCGCCGTTCTTGTAGACGCTGCGCACCGAGTTGGGATCGCTCTCCTGGCTCGGGTCGCCCAGCGCCGGGCTCTGGCCGTTGTGGAACAGGCGCGGCCGCAGGCCGGCGTTGCGCAGCGTCGGCGACTTGAACGCGGCGAGCTCTGCTTCGCCCGGACTGAAGGGGCCACGGCCCGGATCCTCGGCGGCGAACCGCACGCCGAGGTTGTGGAACATGTCGTCGCTGAACACCGGGTGCGGGTGGCAGAACACGCAGCGCGCTGCCGACTGGAAGGCGAGCCAGCCAGCCAGCTGCGTCTCGTCGAGAGCGGTGGGGTCTCCGGCCGTGAAGCGGTCCCACGGCGTGTCGTCCGGGATCTGGGTGCGCTGGTAGCTGGCGAGTGCGAACGCGATGCGCTTGGCACTGATCGCCGGATCGCCGAACGCCGCCGCGAACAACGACTCGTAGGTCGGGTTCTGCTGCAGGGCGGCGACCATGTCGGACGGAAGGTTGTCGGCCAGGCGCAGCGGTTCGACTTGCTGGAGCTTCGTGCGCACGTCCGCCCACGTGCGGCCTTGGCGCGCCATCTCGATCGGGCTGAGGATGGGGCCCAGCGCCTGGTTCTCGAGCGCCCCGCCGAGCTGGATCGCCACCTCGCCGGTCTCGGGATCGACGAACGTGGACCTGGCCCGGCCGTCCCAGAACAGCTCCGAGTGGTAGGCCGCACCGAGCGTGGTGGGCGACGTGCGCGCGGTCACCTGGGTCGCGAAGCCGAACGGAGCCGCGGCACGGAACGCGCCTCCCGCCGTCTGCCGCACGACGCCAGCCGAGCCGCGGATGTCGTCGTCGGTGCCGTAGAGGCCGTCGGGGCCGGGATGCAGGCCACCGGCGAGGCGCCCGTCGGAACCGCCGAATTCGGGCTGGTGGCAGGTGCCGCACGCGACCGTGTCGTCGCTCGACAACTGCTCGTCCCAGAACAGGATCTTGCCCAGCATCACCTTGGCCGGGGTCTGCGGATTCTCGGGTGGGACGAACGGTGGGTAGAGCTGGGCCAGCAGGTTCGGGCCGAGGGCCAGCGCGGCGAACAGGGAGCGTAGCAGCATGGAGAAGGCGAGCGGTGTTCGCGGGGCCGGGGCAGTCTACCGCAGGTGCGGGGCAGGGGGCTGGGCCACAGAGCGCAGACCCGCGGTGCAGCCGGGCTCGTGGGGGCTCGCACGCAGGGGCGAATCGCCTCAGGGCGTGTTGTGGATGCGCTCGCCGTCCGGTCAACCGCCGAACAGCTGGGTCCACATCGTGCCGCTGCGACCGAGGCCGGTGCGGCCGTGGTTGCCGAGCATGTTGCGATGGTGGCCGGGGCTGTACCACCAGCCGCGGATCGCCCCTTCGCCGTCCTCGTGGCCGGTGGCGATGTTCTCGGAGCTGGCGCTGGTGCCGAAGCGGCTGGCGCGGTCGGCGAACGAGCGTTTGCCCGGCACCGGCGAGCTGTGGTCGAAGAACGACAGCCGCACCATGTCGTCGGAGTGGTCCCGGGCCGCGTCGCCGAGCTTCGGATCGATGCGGAGCATCGGCAGGCCGAGCAGGTAGCGCAGCGTGTTGAGGGCGCGAGTGCCGGCGAACTCCTGCTCGTCCATCGCCGCGCGCAGCTGCGCGTTCTCCTGCACGGTGCGGCGATCGCGCGGCGACAGCGGCAGGCCGAGCAGCGGCCATTCGGCGGCGGTGGCCGCGACCGCTTCGGGGGCGGGCGGGGGATCGGGCACCGGGTTCTTCTCCAGGTGCTTCTGCACGTCGGGGTGCAGGTCGAACCCCTCGAGCATCGCCGCGTAGAGCGCGTGCCATTCGGCGAGCTCGGTGCGAGCGGCGCGCAACCGGTCGAGCCCGGGGCCGAGGTCCGGCTCGAGCGCCAGCACCTGGTCGAGCGTCGGCAGCAGCAGGCCCTGCAGTTCGGCGACGATCGGGTCGAGTTCGCGCACGATGCGGTCCTTGCTCAGATCCTGGCGCCGCGAGACGCCGAGCGCGGTCGAGCGCAGGGTCTCGACGCGTGCTGCCCCGTCCTTGCCGAGCCGCTGCTTCTGCACGGTGGCGGCGGCGCGTTCGGCGGCGCGGCCGAGGCGGTCGAGTTCCTTGTCGTGCTGTTGCGTGCGGGCGAGGAACTGCTCGCGCAGCAGGTCGGAGGCCTGCACGCGCACGACCGTGCCGAGCCGGCGCAGCTCGGCGGTGGCGACGCGTGCATCGGCGAGCGGCAGGTTGTTCTTGCGCAGCTGGGCCAGCAGCGGCCCGGGATCGGCGGGTGCGGCGACCGCCGGTGCTGGGGCCGGTTCCTGGGCCGTGGCGTGCTGCGCCGGGACCAAACCCGCCAACCCGGCGAGTGCTGCGGCCAGCGGGGCGGGGAGAACGCGGGAACGAACGGGCGGGCGAATCACTTCGACGTGCCGGTGGGGGTCCAGTTGGGGTTCTTGTTGAGCCAGCGCTGCCAGTCGGCGAACGCCGACTGAGTCTGTCCGGTCAGGTGCTGCAGCGTGCGCACCCATTTGCCCTCGACCTTGCGCAGCGTCTCCCGTGCGTTCTGCGGCTGCAGGGGGATCGGCGCACCAGGATCGGTCGACGGCAGTGTGGTCGCCTGTTCGTGCAGGCTGCCCCAGCTGCGCAGGATCTGCTTCACGACCTCGCGCCGCAGCTTGAGGTCCATCGTCTGGTAGCTGCCGAGCGCTTCGGCGGCGGCCCCACGCAGGTCGTCGTGCGGCGAGCGGGTGGTGGTGTCGAGCAGCCAGTCGATCTGCTTCTCGTCCTCGGTCCTGCCGAGCGCCAGCACCAGGTGGGTACGCAACGGCATGTTGTCCTCGAAGCGCTTGTCGACCACCGCCTTCGCCAGTTCCCTGGCACCGAGTTCGCCGAGCTTGGCGAGGCCGTCCGCGGCCTCCCGGTAGATCATGTCCTGGCCGGCCGGGCGCACCTTGGCCACGCGCAGGACCTCGCCGAACGCCTTGGCCAACTTCTCACGGTCCTTGTCGGCTTTCTTGTCCAGGTCGGTGGCGAGGTGCTGGATCAGCGATACCGCCTGGAAGTCGTCGCGCATCTTCGCATCGCCGACCAGGGTCTTCAGCTCCTTCAGCTTCTCGGGCAGCGCTGGATCCGGCGCGATCGGGGCAGGGGCGGGGGCCGGGGGTTGGGCGGCCGCTGCGGTGGCGAGCAACAGGCCGACGGCGAACGCGCGGCCGCGCGGGATCGGGCTCGGGGTCATCGCTGCATGGTAGCGGCTCCAGGTCGCTCCGTCCCGAGCCGGCGCGGCGTGCGCGGCATGGACTCCAGCCCGGGGATGGGGTACCACATTCGCCCCTTTTCCCGTGCCACTCGTCCTCATCACCGGCGGGGCCGGCTTCATCGGCTCCCACCTCGTACGCCGCTTGCTGCGGGACGGTGCGTCCGTGCGAGTGCTCGACAACCTCGATCCGTTCTACGACGTGGGGATCAAGCGCCGCAACCTGGCGCAGGCCGCCGAACAGGGCGGTGCCCGCTTCCAGTTCGTCGAGGGCGACCTGCGCGATCCGGCGGCTTGTGCGCGCGCGGTCGACGGCGTCTCGGTGGTGGTGCACCTCGCTGCCCTCGCCGGCGTGCGCCCGTCGATCGAGGATCCGGTGCGCTACATGGACGTCAACGTCACCGGCACGCAGGTGCTGCTGCAGCAGATCCGCGACCCGGGCACGGTGCTGGTGTTCGGCAGCAGCTCCTCGGTCTACGGCGGCTCGACCAAGGTGCCGTTCGCCGAGAGCGATCCGGTGGACCGGCCGATCTCGCCGTACGCCGCCAGCAAGAAGGCCGGCGAGGTGCTGTGCTACACGTGGCACCACCTGCGCAGGAACCCGGTCGTCTGCCTGCGCTTCTTCACCGTCTACGGGCCGGGCCAGCGACCGGAGATGGCGATCCACCAGTTCGCGCGGCACATCACGAACGGCACCGAGATCCCGTTCTTCGGCGACGGCAGCTCGCAGCGCGACTACACGTTCGTCGACGACATCGTCGACGGGGTGGTCGCGGCGATGCGGCCGGTGCAGCCGTACGGCATCTACAACCTCGGCGGCGCGGCGGTGACGTCGCTGAAGGATCTGGTCGCCCACCTCGAACGGGCGCTCGGCAAGCCAGCGCGGCTGCGCCAGCTGCCCGACCAGGCGGGCGACGTGCCGATCACCTACGCCGACACGAAGCTCGCCGAACGCGACTTCGGCTTCCGCGCCCGCATCGGCATCGGGGCCGGCATCGACCGGTTCTGCGCCTGGTACGTCGCCGAGAAGCGGGCCGGGAGGATCCCGTGAGCGAACGCGTGCTGGTCACCGGCGGGGCGGGGTTCATCGGTTCGCACCTGTGCGAGCTGTTGTGCCGGCAGGGTCGCAGCGTGGTCGTGCTCGACGACCTGTGCACCGGCCGCGAAGCGAACCTGGCCGGGCTGCCGGTCGCGTTCCACCGCGGCTCGGTCGCCGATCCCGACGCAGTCGCGCGGGCGATGCAGGGCGTGCGCAAGGTCGCGCACCTCGCCGCCCTGCCGTCGGTGGCGCGCTCGCTCGAACGGCCGCTCGACACGCACCACGCCTGTGCCACCGGCACGGCGACGGTGCTGCACGCCGCCGCCGCGGCGAAGGCGCGCGTGGTCTACGCCGGCAGCAGCTCCGCCTACGGCAACCAGGACGTGCTGCAGAAGCACGAGGACCTGCGCGAGGATCCGCTGTCGCCGTACGCCGCGGCCAAGCTGGCCGGCGAGCTCTACTGCCGCAGCTTCGCGCGCGTCTACGGCCTGCAGGTCGTGGTGACCCGTTTCTTCAACGTGTTCGGCCCGCGGCAACCGGCCGACAGCCCCTACAGCGGCGTCGTCGCCGCGTTCTGCCGGGCGTTGCTCGAACGTCGGGCGGTGCGCATCGACGGCGACGGCGGCCAGGCGCGCGACTTCACCTACGTCGAGGACGTGGTCGGTGGCGTCGTGCGCTGCCTCGACGCGAACAGCGAGGGCTGCACGACGGTGAACCTGGCCTACGGCCAGTCGACCACCGTACGCAGCCTGTACGACCAGCTCGCAGCGCTGGCCGCCCAGCGTCTCGGTCCTGGCCATCAGCCGCCCCCGATCCACGCAGAACCTCGCAAGGGCGACGTGCGGCACTCGCTGGCCGACACGACCCGCGCGAAAACCCGTTTCGGCTTCGCCCCTGCGATCGGTTTCGCCGAAGGACTGAGCCGTACGTTCGACTGGTACCGGCTCGACGCCGGCCGGAGCAAGCCATGAAGGGAGTCGTTCTCGCCGGTGGCCTCGGTAGCCGCCTCTATCCGCTCACGAAGATCACCAACAAGCACCTGTTGCCGGTCTTCAACAAGCCGATGATCTACTACCCGATCCAGTGTCTGGTGAACGCTGGCATCACCGACATCCTGATCGTGACGGGTGGCAACTCGGCCGGGCACTTCCTGCAGCTGCTGCGCAACGGCGCCGACTTCGGGCTGCAGCGCATCAGCTACGCCTACCAGGAAGGTGAAGGCGGCATCGCCGACGCGCTGAAGCTCGCCGAGGCGTTCGCCGAGGGCCAGGAGATCTGCGTCGTGCTCGGCGACAACATCATCGAGGGCAACATCAAGAAGGCGGTCGACGACTTCAAGAAGCAGGGCGGCGGCGCCAAGATCCTGCTGAAGGAAGTGCACGATCCCGAGCGCTTCGGCGTCGCCACGATCAAGGACGGCAAGGTCACCAAGATCGTCGAGAAACCGAAGCAGCCGGAGACCAACCTCGCGGTGATCGGCATCTACATGTTCGACCCGTCGGTGTTCGACGTCTGCCGCACGCTGAAGCCGTCGTCGCGCGGCGAGCTCGAGATCACCGACGTCAACAACGAGTACATCCGCCGTGGCAACCTCACCTACGAGGTGCTGAAGGGCTGGTGGACCGACGCCGGCACGTTCGAGTCGCTCTACCGCAGCGCCACGCTGATCCGCGAGAACGGCGCCAACCGGATGGACCTCTGAGCCAGCAGACGATGGTGCGCCCCGACATCCTGGTCACCGGTGCCGGCGGACAGCTCGGCCGCGCCGTGTTGCAGCGGGCCGCGGCGCGCGGCCTGCGCGCGGTCGGCGTCGGCACGGCGACGATGCCGCTGCACGACCGTGCCGCGATCGTGCGCACGATCGCCGAGCACCGGCCGACGGCGATCGTGCACGGCGGAGCCGTGACCAACGTCGACGGCTGCGAACAGGAACCGCTGCACGCCCATCGGATCAACGGCCTCGGCACGGCGTGGCTCGCCGAAGCGGCCGCGGCGCACGGCGCCGTGCTGGCCTACGTCAGCACCGACTTCGTGTTCGACGGCACGGCCCACGGCGTGCCCTACCTGCCGGACCACCCGGTGAAGCCGCTGTCCGTCTACGGGCAGAGCAAGCGGCTGGGCGAAGAAGCGGTGCTCGGGCACGGCCGTGCCGACTTCTACGTGGTGCGCACCAGCTGGGTGTTCGGGCCCGGCGGCAAGAACTTCCCGAAGGCGATCCTCGACCGCGCGCGCAGCGGCCAACCGCTGAAGGTCGTCACCGACCAGATCGGCCGGCCGACGCTGACGCTCGACCTCGCCGATGCACTGCTCGACCTGGTGCGGCTCCGGCCGGCCGGTGGCATCTACCACGCCGCGAACGAAGGCCACGGCTCGTGGCGGGACTTCGCCTGCTTCGTGCTGCAGGCCGCCGGGCTCGGTCACGTCGAGGTCGGCTCCCAGCTCGCCGCCGAACTGAAGCGGCCAGCACCGCGGCCGGCCTGGTCGGTGCTCGACACGCACAAGCTGACCGCGGTGCGCGGGGCGCCGCTGCCGACCTGGCAGGACGCCGTCGCCCGCTACCTCGTCCTCGACGCCGCCGCGGCTCCTGCCGGCGGCAACAAGCAATACTGAGCCTTCGGAGTCTTCGATCGTGAGCAAGATCCTCGTCACCGGCGGAGCCGGGTTCATCGGTTCCAACTTCGTCCGCATGCTGCTGCTGGGCAGCGACCACGAGGTGGTCAACGTCGACGCGCTGACCTACGCCGGCAACCTCGAGAACCTGCGCGACGTCGAGAAGCACTCGCGCAACACGTTCGTCAAGGGCGACATCGCCGACGCGGCGGCGATGGACAAGGTGTTCGCCGAGCACCGGCCCGACGTCGTCGTGCACTTCGCGGCCGAGAGCCACGTCGACCGTTCGGTGCTCGACGCGACCGCGTTCGTGCGCACCAACGTGATCGGCACGCAGGTGCTGCTCGACAAGGCGCGCATCTACAAGACGCAGCGCTTCGTGCACGTCAGCACCGACGAGGTCTACGGCTCGCTGGGTGCGTGGGGCTACTTCACCGAGGAGACGCCGATCCAGCCGAACTCGCCGTACTCGTCGAGCAAGGCCGGCAGCGACCTGATGGTGCGGGCGGCGGTGCACACGCACCACATGGACTGCGTGATCACGCGTTGCTCGAACAACTACGGGCCGTACCAGTTCCCGGAGAAGCTGATCCCGCTGATGATCGCCAACGCGCTCGAGGGCAAGAAGCTGCCGGTCTACGGCGACGGCAAGAACGTGCGCGACTGGATCCACGTGCTCGACCACTGCGCCGGCATCAAGAAGGCGATGGAGCTCGGCAAGGCGGGCGAGGTCTACAACTTCGGCGGCGACGCCGAGCGCGAGAACCTGTTCGTGGTGAAGGAGATCCTGCGGCTCGTCGGCAAGGGCGAGGACCTGATCACCTACGTGAAGGACCGGCCGGGTCACGATCGCCGCTACGCGATGGACTCGAGCAAGGCCAGGGCGGTGCTCGGCTGGACGCCGGCGCACACGTTCGAGAGCGGGCTGCGGCAGACGGTCGACTGGTACATCCAGAACAAGGCGTGGTGGGAGCGCGTGCGCTCGGGCGCCTACCAGGCCTACTACCAGCAGCAGTACGGCAACCGCTGAAGCAGCGACGCGGCGGCTGCAGGTGCTCCCGTCGCCAATCGCGCCGCGAACGCCATCGAACGGAACGTAGGCCAGGGCCTGACCGTCCGCGGCCGCTCCCGCTACGGCAGGCGCATCCGTTGCCGAGCCACGGCGTTCCAGTCGACGCGGCCGTAGGCGAGCTTCATCCACCGGCCGGTCGGCGTGATCAGGACCTTGGTCGGATAACCAGCCACCGCGAACGCGTTCGTCACCGCGTCGTCGCCCAATACGACCGGGAAGTCGTAGCCGTGTCGGGCCAGGAACGTTCGCAACGTTGCGGCGGTGTCGTTGCAGGCGACCGTCAACACCGCAGCTCGCTCGCTGGCATGCGCGCGCACGTCGTGGTCCAAGGCCGCGAGCAGAGGCAGTTCGCGCCGGCAGGGGGCACACCATGTGCCCCAAAAGTCGAGCAGCAGCCAACGGCCGCGGTACGATCCGAGGCGGATCGTGCTCCCGTCGAGGGACGCCAGCTCGAGGTCGTCGGCGAGCGGCAGCTGCTCCTCGAAGAGCGCGTGCAGGAGCGCGTCGAAGTCCGCTCGCGCATCCAGCCGTAGGATCTCGCGGCGCACCTCGGGCAGTCGGTCGGGTGAGACCAGCACCTGTTCGAGCCACAGCCGCACGGCCTCGTCGGTCCGCCCCAGGTGGCCCAGTTCGGTCGCGCAAAGGCTCCGGTGGTCCTGCGCACCGTCCAGGCAGACGCGTTCGTAGAACAGGGCCGGGGCCGCTTCTTGGTCGGCTGCGTCGGGGGCCCACTGCGCCGTGCGCTGCAACCATTCGATCCTGCGCTCGCGATCGTCGGCGCAGAACCGGCTCGCGAACAGGTGGCACGCGTGGGCGAGGTGGTAGCGCAGGCGGGCTCGCTGCGACGCCGAACTGGTCTTGTCCAGCTGGCGCAGTTCCGCCGCGAGGGTTTCGACGAGACTCTCGAGGGACGTGCGAACCTCTACGCGCAGGGCGTGGTGACGCAGCGCCCGTTCGAGCAGCAACAGTCGGTAGCGTGGCCCGCGTGCGGCATCGTCGCCCATGGGGCGCGCCAGCAGGGTCCGCAGGTGTTCCGGCGTGTCGTCTCCGGACAGGGCGTCGAGCCAGGTCAGCAGGCCTTGGACCATCGGGCGAGCCTCTGACTCGGGGGCGGCGAAGCTCGCCAGCCACGTGCGTTCGGTGATCGGGTCCAAGCCGTCGCGTGGCCGCGGCGCGCAGCGTTGCGCGTAGCTCTCGTGGAGCCACGCCGACGCCTTGTCGCCGTCGGCCCTGGTGAGGCGCAGCACCAGGGGCAGGGTTCGCTCGGGGCTTTCGTCGAAGATCTCTCGGATGCGCTGGAGCAGTTGGTGCGGTGTCACCAAGGCGGCGTCGGGGACCAGGCGGAACACGCGCGCCGCTTCGTCGTCCTCGTCCATCCAGCCGAGGATCGTGGACTTCTCGAGCAGATACGCCGGGTTCGCGGCATTCGCCGCGTCGTTCGCGGTCCAGAACGCCACGAGCCGTGCTTTGGTCGATGCCGACTGGGCGTCGGCGCGATGGGCGTCGTAAAGGGCGCGCATGCGGTGCTCGATGCCGAGAGCGTTGGGATCCTGGTGGCGGCAGACCACGGCGCCGGGCAGAGGGTGCGGCAGCAGCGGCACCGCCCGCAGGTCGGCTTCCACGACCAGCAGGGCTGCGACCAGAGGAACGGTGATGGCGAGTGTGGGCACAGTCCCCTTGGACGCCGCCGACGCCGCGAACCGTCGGAAAATCTGTAGCCCGGCTGCCACGCCGCGGGGACGCAGCGCGCCGGCATTCGGCAGCGGTCGAAGATCGCCCGGCTCAGACCCGTTCGCGCGCGCCGCTGCCGAGCGAATGCTGCATCGCGGCGATCACGCGCAGGTCGTCGAGGGCCTGCTCGGCCGGGCACGGGAAGTCGTCGGTGTCGTCGAGCCAGCGCGCGAAGCGGCCGAGTGGCTCGAGCCCGGGCGCGTTCGCGGCGAGCGACGCAGCCAGCTCGGTGCGGTCGAGCACGATCTCGTCGCCCGGGTGGTCGTAGGCGAACACGCTGCCGCGATAGGGGCGCTTGCCACGCAGCCACAGCCGGTCGCCGGCGAGGCGGATGCCGCCGTCGGTGCCGTGCAGCGCGATCGCGTGCGTCCGTGTCGTGTGGCTGCCGTGGAACGTCGCGAGCGCACCACCCCGCAGTCGGGCCGTCGCGACCACCGAGTCGTCCTCGGCGCCGTAGCCGGCGATCGCCTGCGCAGTGACCTCGAATGCCCGCTTGCCGCACAGCCACGTGGTCAGGTGCAGCAGTGGCGCCACCCGTTCGAGCAGCGGATGCACGCGCGGCTCGTGTGGGCGCTGCAGCAACGCGTCGTCGCCGGCGATCGCCTGCACGGCGACGAGCGCGCCGAGCCAATCGTCGGCGACCATGCGACGCAGCTGGTCGAGCAGCGGATCGTCCTGGCCCGGCACGACGAGCCCGAGGCGCAGGCCGAGCGCTTCGCTGCCACCGGCCATCGCCTGGGCCGTGGCGACGTCGGCGGCGAGTGGGGCCCGCAGCAGGCACGGCACCGCTTGCGCGTTGGCGGCGGCGAGCCGTTCGGCACGATCGGCCAGCGAACCGCCCAGCACCACGAAGTCGACGCCGCTGGCGAGGAAGCGGGCGAAGTCCTCGGTGGCGATCGGCGCAGAGCCGTGCCCGCGCGCGGTGGCGAGGCGCACGGGGTCCGGATCGTGCAGGGCGGCGACCACACAGTTGGCGTGGCCGGCCACGGCGGCGAGCGTGCGCAGCGCGGCTTCGTCGCAGCCAGAGATGCCGACCTGGAGGGCGCTCACCGCAGCACGCTAGCGCGCGCGCGCAGCAGGTCCAGTTGCCCGTGCAGCACCGCGAGCGCCGTCTCGGTGCGCAGCGGGTTCGGGCCGCAGGAGACCGGTGCGAAGCCGGCGTGCGCCAGCTGCTCGATCTCATAGGGCAGGAAGCCGCCGTCGGGGCCGAGTGCCAGCGCGAACGGTCGCTGCTGCGCCAGCGCCAGTTCGCTGGTCGCGATCGCGGCGGTCGGATGCGCGACGAAGCGCTGCGCGGGCAGGCCGAGCGTCGGCAGCGCATCCTCGACCATCGGCTTGAACAGCGGGAAGAACCGCACCGTCGGCAGCGCCGTGCGGCCCGCCTGCTCGAGGCCGAGCAGCAGTTGCTCGCGCTGCGCGGTTGCGTCCATCGCGGTGCTGTGCAGGTGGCTCTTCTCGACCCGCCAGCTGCGGAACAGCACGATCTCGGCGAAGCCCAGCGCCGCCGCGTGGGCCAGCATGCGCAGCAGCACCTTCGGGCGCGGCACCGCCAGCAGCAGCACGTCGCCGTGGGTCGGTGGGGTCGCCCCGAGCGACAGCGCGACCTCGACGTGCTCGCCGTCGACCGCCAGCACCACCGCGGTGCCGAGCCCACCGCCGACCACGCCGGCGCGCAGCGTCTGGCCGGCTTCGGCGCGCAGCACCGTGCGCACGTGGTCGGCGCGGCGATCGCGCAGCACGGCCCGACCGTCGGTGCGCAGTTCGTCCGGGTGCAGCAGCAGGAAGTTCACCAGCGGATGCTACGGCGCGTGGGGGGCTCTGCACGCATGGGGCGGGCTCCACCCTGGTGCTTCGTCGGGTCCGCCCTACGATGCGACGCCCGCATGAACGTCACCCGCCTGGACGATCCGCCCGTGCGTCGGCCGAGCCGCCTGCGCCGGCTCAAGGAAGTGCCGGTGCTGCCGAGCCTGATCACGCTCGGCAACCTGTTCTTCGGCTTCCTGGCGATGGCCAAGGTCGCGGACGCCCTGCGCACGACGGCACCGGCGGCCCCGTTCTCGGCGGTGGTCGGCATGTTCGAAACGGCGGCGATCCTGGTGTTCGTGGCGATGGTGTTCGACGCGCTCGACGGCCGGGTCGCGCGCATGACCGGCCAGACGACGCCGTTCGGCGCGCAGCTCGACAGCATGGCCGACATGGTGACGTTTGGCCTGACGCCGGCGTTCCTCGCCAAGGTGCTGGTCGACTGGCACGCGCAGGCCGACGGCAACCAGCTGCTCTGGGTGCACCCGAAGCTGTTCTTCGCCGCGGCGGCGGTCTACGCCTGCTGTGCGGCCCTGCGGCTCGCCCGCTTCAACGTCGAGACCGGCGCCGACGAAGAGGACCACCGGGAGTTCAAGGGCCTGCCGTCGCCGGCCGCGGCGGCGGTGATCTGCTCGCTGGTGGCGCTGTTCTGCACGCGCGGCGACAAGACGGCCGAATTGAGCCACCGACTGCTCGGCGATGCCGGCTTCGACTGGATCGTCGTCGGCATGCCCGTGGCGCTGGTCGTGACGGGGCTGCTGATGGTGAGCCGGATCCCGTTCCCACACGCGTTCAGCGCGCTGCTGCGCGGCCGGCACAGCCTGCCGTTCCTGGCCGTGCTGGCGGTGATGCTGATCGTCGCCGCCGTCGAGTGGCAACTGGCCCTGGCGACCTGCGTGCTCGGCTACCTGGTGTGGGGGCTGTGCCTCGGGCTGTGGCGCTTGTTGACGCAGAAGCGCGACGACGACGACGAACCGGAGACGCCGGTCCGCTCCTCACCGAGTCGCAACTGAACCAGGCCTCGACCGCGCACCGGATCCCGTGACCACGACCGTCCTGTTGGGGCTCGGCAGCAATGTCGGCGATCGTGCTGCCCACCTGCACACCGCTCTCGCTCGGCTCGCAGCCGTGCCCGGCGTCGAGGTGGTGCGGGTGTCGCCGTTGCACGAGTCGACCCTGGTCGGCGCCGGCCCGGCGCAAGGCCCGTTCCTGAACGGCGTCGCCGAGCTGCGTACCAGCTGGGAGCCGGCCGCGTTGCTCGGTCTGTGCAAGCAGCTCGAACGGCAAGCTGGTCGCGTGCTGCCGGCGGCGAAGAACCACCCGCGGCCGCTCGACCTCGACCTGCTGGTCTTCGGCGACGTCTGGCTCGACACCCGCGAGCTGGTGCTGCCGCATCCACGCTGGCACGAACGCGACTTCGTGCGGCGGCCGCTGCGCGAACTCGGGATCGATCCCGAGAGTCTGCCGCAACGCACGGCGCCCGTGGTGGTGGAACCACCGCTCGAACTGGCGGCGCTGTGCAGCCGTTGGCTCGCCGGTGGCTGCAGCATCGGCCTCGTGCCGACGATGGGCAGCCTGCACCGCGGCCACCAGAGCCTGATGGAGCTGGCGCGCGCCGAGTGCGACCGCGTGGTCGCGACGATCTTCGTCAACCCGCTGCAGTTCGGCCCGGGCGAGGACTTCGCTGCGTATCCGCGCGACCTGACCGGCGACCTCGCGGTGTGCCGGGCGGCCGGCGTCGACGCGGTGTTCGCGCCGTCGGTGGCGCAGATGTACGACCCGCAGTTCTGCAGCCACGTCGCCGTCGGGGCCGCTGCCGAGGGCATGGAAGGCGCGCTGCGGCCGGGCCACTTCGCCGGCGTCGCCACCGTGGTCGCGCGGCTGTTCGCGTTGAGCCGGCCGCACCGGGCCTACTTCGGCGAGAAGGACGCGCAGCAGCTCGCCGTGGTCACACGGATGACCAAGGACCTCGGCTTCCCGCTGCAGATCGTGCCGTGCCCGATCGTGCGCGAGCCCGACGGCCTGGCGATGTCGAGCCGCAACGTCTACCTCGGCCCGGCCGATCGCCGCGCCAGCACGATCCTCGCGAGGGCACTCGGCAGCGCCCGCGACCTGTTCTCGCGCGGCGAACGCGATCGCGACCGCCTGCTGGCGCGCGCGCACGCGGTGCTGGCCACCGAACCGCGGGCGACGCTCGACTACCTCGAGCTGCGCAGCGAACCGGACCTGCTGCCGCTGCCGCCGGGCCCGATCGACGACGGGCGCATGCTGGTCGCTGCGCGCTTCGTCGACGGCGTGCGGCCGGTCCGGCTGCTCGACAACCTGCGGCTCGCGGCCCCTGGATTCCCTGGCGCATGAACGGAACGTCGCTGTCGCTGCCGGCCCGCGCGAAGCTCAACCTCGTGCTGCGCATCGTCGGGCGGCGCGCCGACGGCTACCACCTGCTCGAGACGCTGTTCCACACGCTCGCGCTGCACGACGACCTGACGGTGGCGCTGGCCGCCGACGGCGTCGCGCTCACCGTGCGCGCGGACGATCCGGCGCTGGTGGTGCCGAGCGGACCGGACAACCTGGTGGTCCGGGCGCTGCGGGCGTTCGCCGACGACGTTGGCTACCGCGGCGGCTTTCGCGCCGAGCTCGTGAAGCGCATCCCGCACGGTGGTGGGCTCGGCGGTGGCAGCAGCGACGCGGCGGCGGCACTGCGGCTCGCCAACACGCTGCTCGGCTCACCACGCGACGAGGCGGCGCTGGCACGCCTGGCCGTGCGCCTGGGCGCCGACGTGCCGTTCTTCCTGCGCGGTGGCAGCCAGTGGGGGCGCGGCATCGGCGACGAGCTGACGCCTACCGAAGAGCCGCATCGTTGGTTCGTGCTGGTGGTGCCGCCGTTCGGATGTCCGACCGTCGACGTCTACAAATCCCATGCGGCGCACTGGAAGCAGGACAGCATGGCAGCTACCGTGCCGCGCATTACGGTTCCCGATACCGGGGATCCTGCAGTGCGCAACGCTTTCCACAACGACCTCGAGTCCGCGGCGGAGCGAGTTCGGCCCGAACTGGCCGAGCTCCGGCGGCGAGTCGTCGAGCTGGGGTGTCGCACCGTGCGCATGACGGGCAGTGGCTCGACGCTCTT
>JAEUHU010000253.1 GCA_016793305.1 Planctomycetota bacterium | reverse complement strand
GGCACGCTGGGATCTGGCGTCGGTTGCGTTCGGCACCGAAGCGTGGGCGCCGACCGGCTACGAGTTCGGCCGGTTCTTCTCGCCGTACCTGCCGGAGATCGGCCTCGTCGACGGCGTCGAGGTGGTGCGGCGCTACCAGGGCGGCGTGCGGCTCGGCGGCGGCCTCGGCGCCTACCCGCGGCCGTTCCCGGCTCGCCAGCAAGGCGACGACCTCGGCGTGCACGCGTTCGTCGACTTCACCGCGGACGCCCGGCGTTCGTTCGCCGCCGCCGTCGGCTTCCAGAAGACCTGGCATCGTGGGGCGGCGGATCGCGACCTGTTCCTGCTGCGCACCGAATGGCGTCCCGCCGATCGGCTGTTCGTACTCGGCTCGGCGAAGCTCGACTACTACACCAGCAACGAGCGCGTGCAGAGTGCCGGCCTCGAGGTGACCGAGGCGATGCTGCAGGCGCGGATCGACGGCGACGGCATCGGCACCGGACTCACCGCCACGCGCTTCACCTGGCCCGACCTGCTGCGCAGCGAGTACCAGGTGCTGCCGGTCGAGCTGGTGCGCGACGGCTACGTGCAGCGCCTGTCGTGGAACGGGTCGTTCCGGCCGAGTGCGGCGTTGTCACTGCGGCCGCGCGTCGACTGGTGGAGCGACCAGGATCGCAACGGCAGTGCACTCGGCCTCGACGGCGACTGGCGCGGCCTGTGGAACGACTCGTCGGCGCTGTCGGTCTCGGTGTTCCGCAACGACGGTGGCTACAGCTCGGGACCAGGCGCCCGCGTGCAGCTGCGCGATCGTTGGCACGATCTCCACTGGCGCGCTGGGTACCGCTGGTATCGCTACGAACTGGACAGCCTGGTCAGCGGTGCCGAGACCTACACGCGCCAGTCGGTCGAAGTGGGCGCGTCGTGGCAGATCGACCCGTGCACCGACCTGGACCTGTCCGTCGAACGCTGGTTCGGCGACCGCGAGGACGCGTTCGCCCTGGCCTTCTACCTGCAATGGCGGTTCTGATGCCCACTCCTCCTGCCGTGGCCACTCCCGCTCCCCGTCGCCGGCCGATCGTCCCCGTGCTGCTGCTGCTGTGGCTGCTGGTCGTCGCGTGTGCGTCGCTCGTGCCGCAGAACGGCTGGGACGCGACCGCCGGGCCGGTCGTGCCGCACGACTCGTTCCCGGGCGACTGCTCGCTGTGCCACACCGGGGGCAACTGGCACACGATCAAGGCGGACTTCACTTTCGACCACGCGGCGAAGACGGGCATGCCGCTCGAGGGGGCACACGCCACGGCCAGCTGCCTGATGTGCCACAACGACCGTGGCCCGGTCGCGCAGTTCTCGGCGCGCGGTTGCGGCGGCTGCCACGCCGACCCGCACCTCGAGCGGCTCGGCGCCAACTGCCAGGACTGCCACGACGAACGCAGCTGGCGGGCCAAGGAGGCGATCGTGCTCCACGACCGCACGCGCTTCCCGCTGACCGGCGCGCACGCGGCGGCGGCGTGCTTCCGCTGCCATCCGGGTGCCCAGGTCGGCAACTTCGCCGGCGCTCCTGTGCAGTGCGAACAGTGCCACGAAGCGGACTACCAGCGCACCCAGAACCCGAACCACGCGCAGGTGTCGTTCCCGCGCGACTGCGACGGCTGCCACCTGCCGTTCGCGTGGAGCTCGGCGCGCTTCGACCATCCGGGGTCGTTCCCGCTGACGCAGGGCCACGCCGGGCGTCGGTGCGGCGAGTGCCACACCACGCCGAACTCGTTCACCGGGCTGTCGACCGCGTGTGCCAGCTGCCACACCGACGACTACACCGCGGCGGCGGTCGGGCACGTGCCGGCCGGGTTCGGCACCGACTGCACGCAGTGCCACACGACGCGAACCTGGCGACCGGCCGACTGGCAGCATCCGTCGGGGTTCGCGCTGACGTTCGGCCACGCCGGGCGGCAGTGCACCGAGTGCCACCAGAACCAGGTCTACTCGGGCACGTCGAGCACCTGTTCGAGCTGCCATCTCGACACCTTCCAGGCGACCACGAACCCGAACCACACGACCGCCGGCTTCGGGACCGACTGCGCCGGCTGCCACAACACCGTGCGCTGGCAAGGGGCCGGGGTCGCGCACCCGGCGAGCTTCCCGCTGACCAACTCGCACCAGCGGAGCTGCACCGATTGTCATGCCGGTGGCGTCTACACCGGTCTGAACCCGGCCTGTGCGGCCTGCCACCTCGCGGCCTACCAGCAGACCACGGACCCGCCGCACGTGTCGTTCGGCATGAGCCAGCAGTGCGAGCAATGCCACGGCACGGTGAGCTGGGGTACCGGCAACTGGAACCACCAGTTCCCGATCACCACCGGCCCGCACCGAATCTTCGCGTGCTTCGACTGCCACAACAACGCGGCGAACCGCGTCGCCTTCTCGTGCATCGATTGCCACGAGCACCGCCAGTCGGCCGCGGACAACGACCACCAGGGGGTCAGCGGGTACACGTGGACGACTGCCGGCTGCTACCAGTGCCACCCCGACGGGCGGCACTGAGTCCCCGCCGGGCGTAGTCGAGCTCGCGCTACCATGGGGCCTTTCCGGCCCGTAGTCTTGCCGGTGGGAGCCGCCCAGGATCGGCCCCGGAAGGACCATGGTTGCCACAAACACACACGGCGGTCGACCATTCGGAGAGCATCGTTCCGGTGGTGCCTCCCGCGCGGGCGACAACGGCAGTCGCACGGTCGTGCTGGCCGTCGACGACGACCAGGTCGTTCGCGAAGGCCTGCTGCGCCTCGGGCGGAGCGAGAACCATGGCTTCGTCTACGAGACCGCCGACAGTCTCGGCGATGCGATGCGTCGGATCGACCAGGTCCAGCCCGCGGTCGTGCTGACCGACTATGTGCTCGAGGACGGCTACGGAACCGATCTGGTGGCGCTGACGCGGGCGCCCGTCGTGCTGATGACGGGATTCGGCAGCGAATCGGTCGCCGCCGAGGCGCTGCGCATGGGCGCCTACGACTATCTCATCAAGGACACCGAGGGCCGCTTCCTCGGCCTGGTGGAGTCGATCCTGGAGCGGGTGTTGCTCCGCCGCACCAGCGAGCAGACCGAACGCCAGCGTGAGGATCGCCTGCTCGAGGCCCAACGCGACAACCGCACGCTGGAGCAGTTCGCCTCGTTGATCGCGAACTCGCTCAGCATCCCGCTGCAGACGATCACCCACTACTGCGGCCTGCTGATGGCCCACCAGGCGCTGCGCACCGATCGGCTCGCGACCGCCTACGCGCAGTCGGCCAACGAAGGGGCGCGACGCGCCAACCAACTGATCACCGAGGTGCTCGAGTACGCTCGGATCACCGCCTTCGGCAACCGGTTCGGTCCGGTGGACGCGGACTCCACGATGACCGACGCGCTGGCCGACCTGCGCGGCACGGTGCTGCCGCAGAACAGCGAAGTGTCCGTCGGGCCACTGCCGTGGGTGGTCGGCGATCGCGTGCAGTTGCGCGCGCTGTTCCGGCGCCTGATGGGGCGCGCGATCGCGCGCTGCACCAAGGTGGACCGCCCGGTCTACGTGTCCGCCTCGGCACGGGTGCACGGGGGGCTCGTCGAATTCCGGGTCGAGGACGGTGGCCCTGGATACGCCGGGGATCCGGCGGCGGGGGCCGACTTCTGGGAGGACCTGGCGCCGGGCGGCCGCTCCCTGGACATCGCCATCGGCCGGCGTGTCGTCGAACGGCACGGTGGCCAACTGTGGATCGGTGGTGGCGGTGTGCCGAGCGACCGGGCGTTCGTCGCGTTCACCCTGCAGGCATCGAGTCTGGAGAACCCAGCAGAGGGATCGTCATGAGTCAGGAACGGCCGAACGTCGGTGCCGGCAGCCAGGCGCCGCTCTACATCGTGGGCATCGGCGCGTCCGCCGGAGGATTCGATCCTCTCGAGCGCTTCTTCATCGCGATGGCTCCGGATGCCGGGGTCGCCTTCGTGGTCGTGC
This sequence comes from Planctomycetota bacterium, assembly GCA_016793305.1. Next base: position 5,561 of record JAEUHU010000253.1, on the reverse strand, counting down.
AGCACCTGTCGCCCGACTTCAAGAGCCTGATGCGCGACCTGCTCGAGCGGCACACCAAGATGAAGGTGTTCCAGGTCGAGAACGCGATGCGGTGCGAGGCCAACTGCGTCTACCTGATCCCGCCGAAGAAGAACATGGTCCTGCGGGACGGCAAGCTGATGCTGCACGACCAGGACCCTGGGCATCGCGCCCTGCAGTATCCGATCGACCAGTTCCTGACCTCGCTGGCCCACGAGGTGCGCGAGCGGTCGATCGCCGTCGTGCTGTCCGGTGCCGGCTCGGACGGGGCTCGCGGTGTGCGGGCGGTCAACGAGGCCGGAGGCCTGGTGCTGGTCCAGTCGCCCGAGACCGCGCAGTTCGACGGCATGCCCCGCAGCGCCCTGGCGAGTGGTTCCGTGCACTCCGCGTTGCCGCCCGACGAGATCGCGCGCGCGATCTTCAACTACGTGAAGCGGCTCGAACTCGACTCCCCCGAGGGGCCGATCATCGAGGGCGCGCAGGACCCGAACGTGCTGCAGGAGATCGTCGCGCTGCTGCGCACGGACAGCACGATCGACTTCAGCCACTACCGGAGCGGCACCATCTCACGCCGCATCTCGCGCCGCATCTCCATCACCGGCGAGCGCGGCATCGAGGACTACCTGCGGCGTCTGTCGTTCGACGCGCACGAGCGGGCTGCGTTGCGCAGCGACCTGTTGATCGGCGTCACCAGCTTCTTCCGCGACGGACCGGCCTGGCAGTCGCTGCTCACCAACACGGTAGAGCCCCTGTTGAAGCAGGGGGACCATCCGATCCGGTGCTGGGTGACCGCTTGCTCGACCGGCGAGGAGGTCTACTCGCTGGCGATGATGCTGCGCGAGACGCAGGAGCGGCTCGGCACCAACCGCGAGATGAAGATCTTCGCGACGGACATCGACAAGCGAGCCCTCGAGACGGCGGCGACGGGCTCCTACTCGTTCTCGATCAAGGAAGAGGTCGATCCCGAGCGGCTGCGCCGCTTCTTCGTGCAGGACGGGACCTCGTTCCGGGTCACCCGGGCGATCCGCGAGTCGGTGATCTTCGCCGAGCACAACCTGAACCGCGACGCGCCGCTGACGAACATGGACATCGTCACGTGTCGCAACGCCCTGATCTACATGGAGCAGAGCTTGCAGCACCGCGTGCTGGGGATGCTGCACTTCGCGCTGCGGGTCGGCGGCACGATGTTCCTCGGCTCGGCCGAGACCTGTGGGGAGCTGGCGCCGGAGTTCCTGGAACTCGACGCCCGCTGGAAGATCTTCCAGAAGCGGCGCAACGTCGTGTTGCGGCTCGAAGGGCGTCGGCCGGCGCTGTCCTTGATGCAGCCGATCCTGCCGAGCCGGCGGCGCGACCCGGACCGGCCGATGCGCGAGACCGCCATCCGCGACAGCATCCTGATGCAGGCGTTCCGCGGCCTGATGCGCGAACGCAACTCGGCCGCGTTCCTGATCGGTGCCCGTGGAGAGGTAATCCACGTGTTCGGCAAGCCTCAGCTGTTCACCCGGATCCCGGAAGGGGCCGGTGCCCAGGATTTCGCGAGGCTGCTGCGGCCGGAGCTGGCCCTGGCCTACGGCACGGCCCTGCAGAAGGCCAAGCAGACCAAGCAGGTCGCGCACTACACGGACATCGCCTTGCAGTCGAAGGGCGACGACGGCCCGTCCTCGGCCGACGTGATGGTGGTGCCGGTCGATGCGGAAGGCGGAGTCGACATCTACCTGGTGTGCATCGAAGACGCTGCTTCGGTGCCGCGCGGCGAACCCAACATGTTCACGATCGACGAACATGTCGGATCCCGCATCCAGGCGTTGGAGGACGAACTGCAGAACACACGCGAATCCCTGCAGTCGACGATCGAGGAACTCGAGACGGCCAACGAAGAGCATCAGGCCACCAACGAGGAGCTGATGGCGAGCAACGAGGAGCTGCAGAGCACCAACGAGGAACTGCAGTCGGTCAACGAGGAGCTCTACACGGTCAACGCGGAGCACCAGAACAAGATCCAGGAGCTGACCGACCTCAACAACGACGTCGAGAATCTGCTGCGCAATGCGCCGATGTCGACCTTGTTCCTCGACCAGAATCTCGCGATCCGGAAGTTCACCCCTCGGATCAAGGAGATCGTGCGGATCACCGAGCAGGACATCGGCCGGCCGATCGACGACTTCACGCATCGGCTCGGCGAGTTCGACCTCTGGGCCGCGTTGCGTCGGGTCCTGGAGACCGGTGATTCCCTCGAGGCCACCGTGGCGACGGTGGAGGGCAAGCTGTTCCTGCTGCGCATCCTCCAGTACCAGTCGGAGTCGGGGCGCGCTTCCGGGCTCGTCGTCACCTTGCTCGAAGCGGCGCCGCTGCTGCGGCTTCTGGAACGCGGCAAGCACTGAACTGCCGATCGAGGTGCCGGCCGACGAGACGCCCTTCAGGCGTCGGCCGGTGGCGTCGGGTCGTCGGCAGGAAGGTTCGGGAACTCGATGCGGAACACGGTTCCCGCCGGACTCGACTCGAACGAGATCGTGGCGCCGAGTCGCTGCACCTGTCGGTGGACGATGTAGAGCCCGAGTCCGCTGCCGGAGATCGTGGGGCCGTGGAAGCGCTTGAACATGCCGAACACCTCGGGCCGGCGCGCTTCCGGCACACCCGTGCCGTTGTCGGCGACCAGGATGGTGAACCCGTCGTGGCTCGTCGTGGTCTGCAGCCGCACGTACCGGTCCGGCTTGCGTGGGTCGGCGTACTTGATGGCGTTGTCGACGAGGTTGTCCAGCACTTCGCCCAGTCGGGTCGCTTGGCAGAGCAGCGGCCGAGTGTGGGCGAACTCGCACTCGAGGCGGACGCCACCCTCTGCCAACGGGGTCGAGAACTTCTCTGCGGCGAGAGCTGCGTGCGCTTCGAAGTCGAAGGGGTGGGCCGCTTCGTCGACGGAGTCGACCTTGGCGAGGGCCATGATGTTCTCGGTGAGCACCGAGAGCTTCTCGCAGAGACCGCCGATGCGGGCGAGACAGTCCCGGACTCCGGTCACGTCGCCGTCGGTGAGCAGTTCGGCGGCCATGTCGCTCATGCCGACGATCGACTTGAGCGGGCTGCGCAGATCGTGCGAAGTGCGGTACGCGAACTCCTCCAGCTCCTCGGTCTTGCGCTGGATCGCCTCTTCCGCCTTGCGGCGGAGGGAGATGTCCACGACCGAGCTGATCACGAAGATGCCGTCGGGGGAGTGCACCGGCTGCAGACCGATCTCCACCGGGACGAGGTGGCCGGAACGGTGTCGACCGAAGAGTTCGCGGCCGCTTCCCATCGTGCGGGACTCCGGATGGGTGAAATAGCTGGCGACGAAGTCCGGATGGCGGGCCCGCACGTCCTTCGGTACGAGGACTTCGATCGGCTGGCCGAGCAGCTCGTCGCGGCGGTACCCGAAGATCTCCTCGATCCGGCGGTTCAGCAGCACGATCCGCCGCGAGGTGTCGATCATCAGCATGCCGCAGGGTGCGGCCTCGAACGCACCGCGGAACCGCTCCTCGGCGCGGTGACGGTCCGTGATGTCGATGACGCTCGCCAGGGCGTGAGGCTGCCCGTCGATGTCGAGTGAGTTGAGCGCGACCTCGACCGGGAACTGGCTGCCGTCGCTCCGTACCGCGAAGAGCACCCGTCCCTGCCCCATCTGGCGGGGCTCTGGGTTCTCGAAGTAGCTGCGCAGCAGGCCGGGATGGGTGGCGCGGACCGGGTCGGGCACGAGGCGCTCGATCGCGGTGCCCAGCAGTCCTTCGCTGGCGTAGCGGAACATCTGCAGGGCGCACTGGTTGACGAGCACGATCGTGCCGGTCCGGTCGACCACCAGCATCGCGACGGAGCTGTGCTCGAACAGCAACCGGAATGCGTTCCTCATGCGACGAACCGTTCGAGCAGCTGCCGCAGCTCCGCCAACGAAGCTGGCTTGACGATGTAGTCGTCCGCGCCGAGTTCGGTCGCGCGGTCTCGGTCGCGCACCTGGTCGGAGGAGGTCAACATCGCGATCGGGCGCACGTCGCGCAGCGCGGTGCTCGTGGCGCGCAGCTTCGCGAAGGCCTCGAGGAACGCGAAGCCGTCCATGCGTGGCATGTTGATGTCGACGAAGATCATGTCCGGCAGGCGGCTGCCGCTGGCGAGCAGGTCGTTGAGCACGGTCAGCGCGTCTTCTCCGTCGCTCGCCTTCAGGAAGCCCTCGATCTTCGCGATGCGGCTGCAGGCGTGCTCGAGGACACGAAGAAAGGCTTCGTCGTCGTCGACGAACATCAGGATCTTCCTCATGGTGCACTTCCCGTAACGGAGTTCCTGCCGCTGCGATCGGGGGCCCACGCGCCGATGGGCGAGCGGATCCCAGGCTGAGAGAGTTGCCCAAGGCCAGCGTTCAGACGGCTGCGAACAAGGTCGATTGTCGCGGGTGTCATGTGACGGAGGCAACCATGAGACTCAACTTCCCTGTGTTTGATCCTCGTGACGAAGAACCGATGGGTGTCGTCACCTCGCGGCCTTCGCTGGCCACGGTGTTGCTGGTGGAGGACGATGAGGACATCGCCCACGCGTTGCGCATCGTGCTGTCCCACGAGGGCTACGACGTTTCCCACATGGTTCGCGGTGAGCAAGCCCTTGCGGCGGCTGGCGAACGAGACCACGACCTGATCCTACTGGACCTTGGCTTGCCGGGGATGCACGGGATCAAGATCCTGCACGAACTGCGCATGCTGCGCTGCAGCACGCCGGTCCTGGTGATCACCGCGGCCGCCGACGACCACGCGGAAGAGTGTGCGCAGCGCCTCGGAGCCGTGCGCTTCCTGCGCAAACCGATCGCGCCAGGAGCGTTGGTCCAGCACGTCGGGCAGGTGCTGCGAGGGATCGAGCAGCCTTCGGAGAGCTGGCGCGAATGACCTACCTGTCTTTGCGACAGCAGGATGAGGTAGTGCCTCAAATTCGGGGCGGCAGCGGAACGAAGAGGGGGGCCGGGAGGGCTGTTGTCCGGAGAGTCACACGATGAGCCATGCCACGTCGGCCGAGCCCCTGATGGACGTCCTGTCGATCCTCGTGGTCGAAGACGAGGACTTCGATGCGGCCGCGCTGTTTCGACAGCTCGACCGTGCGCTCCCGATCGCTCCCAACGTTCATCGGGCCGGCACTCTGGCTGAAGCTTCGAGCCTGGTCGGCCACGGCTCCTTCGACGTCGCCTTCCTCGACCTGTGCCTGCCGGACGGGCAAAGCGAAGCGTGCCTCGAGTGGTTGCAGGAGGCTGCCCAGAAGATGCCGGTGATCGTGCTGACCGGGCTGCCCGACGACCTGCTCGCGACGAGTGCACTGCGCAAGGGCGCTCAGGACTACCTCGTCAAGGAGCGCATGGACCCGACGGCGGTGATGCGGAGCCTGCGCTTCGCGGTGGAGCGCTACCGCCTCCAGCACGAACTGGTCGCCGCCCGCACCCGCGAGAGCCAATTGCGCGATCGCCTGTTGTCGCACGTGTCGCACGAGTTGCGCACGCCGTTGACCGCCATCGTCCAGTTCGGCGCGATCCTGCGCGACGGGATCGC
>JAEUHU010000405.1 GCA_016793305.1 Planctomycetota bacterium | reverse complement strand
CGCGACGCGCACTTCACCGGGCTCGAGCTGCGCTACGACCGCCGCGTGGTCGACTACTTCCGCGTCGACCGGAAGAGCCAGCAGCTGTTCGTCGACTGCGAGAAGAACGGCATGCTGCGCGAGGACATCGTCAGCGAGCTGCTGCGTGTGCTCGAGTGCCGCTACCACTTCAGCGAGCGCGTCTACTACCACCACGCGAAGATCGCCGCCGGCGCGTCGCTGTCGCGCATGGTCGAGCTCGCCTTGCGAGCCGGGGCGTTGACCGGCGACGAGCTGCAGCAGACGACCGACGAAGCGCTGGTGTGGCGGCTCGGCCAGCTCGACCTCGGCGAGGCCGCGGCGACGGCGCGCCTGCGTCGTTTCGTCGCGCGCTACCGGCGCCGCGCCCTGCTGAAGCGGGTGCTGGTGTTGCCCTACTACCAGAACCAGTCGGTGCAGGAGGAACTGCTGCGCACCTACTTCACGCCCGGGCAGCCCGAGGCGCGCTTCCGTTGGGAGGCCGAACGCGAGGCCGAGGCGAAGGCGGTGTTCGGGCAGGCGATCGACGTGGTGCTCTACTGCCCGAAGCGGCGCATGCAGCTGAAGGAGGCGCGCACGCTGGTGCGCTTCCCCGGCAGTGGCGAACGCATGCTGCCGCTCGACGCGTTCGCCGAGGACATCCCGCGGCTACGCGACCTCGCCGACAGCTATCCGCGCATGTGGAAGCTCTACGTGTTCACGTCGCTCGAGGACGAAGGGCTGCGCCGCAAGCTGCAGCAGATGTGCCTCGGAGCATTGCCGGCCGGCTGCCGCAACGCGTTCGTGCTGTGAGCGACGACGTCCCGCTGTACGACCTGCGCATGCACGACGGCAGTCGGCACTTCGGGTCGTTCCCGGAACGCGGGGTCGCCGAGCCGGACTGGCACCTGCTGCGGGCGGCGATCCCGCAGCTCGCCGGGGCCGTGGAGACGGGCTTCGTCACCGACCAGGTCACCGAGGCGTGGCTCGACTTCACGTTCGCCGGGCACGAGTTCTCGCTGAACAACCAGCATGGCGAGTGGTGGTGCTTCGTGCGCGATCCCGCGGCGCCCGACGTGGCGCTGCGCGCCGTGCTGCGCCACTTCGCGGCGGTGCTCGCGAGCTGAGGTGCGCGCGACAGGCTGCGTCAGCGAGCCGCGACCTTGCGCATGGCGCCGAGGCCGACCAGCACGAACGACCCGAGCCACAGGTAGTAGCCGGCGCGGTAGCTCTCGATCAGTTCCCGTTCGCACAGATACAACCAGCTCGCGTCGATCGCGGCGCAGCCGAGCAGCAGCACCCCGCAGCCCAGCGCCGCCGTGCCCTTGCAGGCGCGGGCGACGACCAGCAGCAGGGACAGCAGCATCGCGACGTTGGTGAGGCACGTACTGCCGAGCAGCAGCACCTTCCATCGCTCGTCTCGAGCGACGTCCGGCTCGCTGGTCAGCAACTGCCAGGCGAACTGGAACGCGTTCCAGCCCGGCAGCCAGTCGGGGCCTTCGATCGAGCCGAGCGAGGTCTGGGCTGGCGCCCCGAGGCCGTGCAGCCAGCCGGGCAGCGCCCCGAACACGTCCTGGCCCTTGTAGACCGGCACGAACCACGCGACGACGAACAGCAGCGCCCCGACCAGCAGCAGCTGGCCGCCGGCTCCGTTCGCGCCGCC
>JAEUHU010000356.1 GCA_016793305.1 Planctomycetota bacterium | reverse complement strand
ACGAACGCGCGGCGCTGCTTCGCCGGCACCAGCGTCGCCAGTTCCTTCTCGAGCGGCTCGCGGCGTTCGCGCAGCTGGTCGCGTTCCTTCTTCTGCGCCTGGAACGCGGCCGTGTAGCGCTTGTTGGCCTCCTCTTCGTCGAGGAACCCACGCATGGCCGCCTGGGCCGCCTGGTTCAGCTTCTCCAGCTCGGCGTCGAGCGCCTGCAGGTCGCTGCGGATCGTCGCGACCCGCTGCTGCTCTTGGGCCGTGAGCGTCCGGCTCGGTGGCGTCCACAGCGAGTAGGCCCCGACCACGAGGTCGAGGTCGCCGTCGCCGTCGAGGTCCGCCGCTTCGGGATACAGCCCTGCGTCCGGGCGAACGGCCTCCGTGTGGCCCTTCGGGCTCGGTGCGACCAGCGTCTGCAGCGGGCCGAAGCGCGCCGCCTTGCCGTCGCCCTCGTTGCGGCACCAGAACACCCCGCCGCCGGCCGCCTCGCCGTAGACGTCGCCCATGCTGCCGAACAGCAGGTCCTGGCGGCCGTCCTGGTCCCAGTCGACGAGGCGCAGCGTCGCCACCGTGCCGGGCACGTCGATCGGCTTGCCGCCGGCGAGCACCCGTTCGTTGCCGCGCGCGTAGGCGGGAGCCTTCGCGGTGCCGCGGTTCTCACGGCGGTAGACGTGGCCCGACTTGTGGTCGCCGAGCAGCAGGTCGAGATCGCCGTCGCCGTCGTCGTCGAACGCGATCGCCGAAGTGCCGTGGCCCTGCACCGCCGGTTGGCCCGGCAGGTCGCCGCGCGAACTCTCGGTCCACTTCTTCGCATCGTGGTCCCAGAAGTCGTGCAGCACGATGCGCACACCCTCGGCGTCGAGGATCTGTTCGGGCTGCAACAAGCCGTCCCCGTCGCGGCGGGCGAGGTGCGGCGAGCCGTCGTAGGTGCCGGCGACCAGGTCGAGGTCGCCGTCCGCGTCGAAGTCCACGAACTGTGGACTCATGCCGATGCATCACCAATTCGCGAAGTCCAGCTCGTCGCCGTCCTTCGCCAGCAGCTTCGTCTCCTTCGCGAAGCGCGGCAGGCCCGCACCGGGCAGGCGCAGCGCCACCGTGATGCGGCCGCGCAGGTCGCCGATCACGAGATCGGCGAGCCCGTCGCCGTTCATGTCGTGCAGCACCGGCGATGGATAGAGCCGGCTCGTGCCGACGTCCTTGCCGTCGGCTTGCACGCGCACGGGCGGCGCGAAGGTGGGGGCGGTCGCTTGTTGCGCCACCAGGGTGGAGGACACGGCCAGCAGGCCGAGGACGACGTCGGGAGCGCGCATGGGGGACAAGCCTAACGAGGCGGGCGCACCGAGGCAGCCCCGGCCGTCGCGGGTGCCGTGCGAACGGTGCCCGGCCTGCGTCAGCGACCCGTCAGCGACCGCTCGGCGGCGTCGTCGCCAATTCGGCGCCGAGGCCCGGCAGCCATGCGACATCGAGACCGTCGGCCGCCGAGCCGAGCTGCTGCTGCAGCGCCTGCATCGTCGCGGCATCCGCGCAGAACATCGCCGGCACCAGCAGCAGGCGCGATCGGCCCATGCCCTTCAGCTTCGTCACCACCTGCACCAGCGACGGCTCGCCGTCTTGGCACGCGATCGCGATGTTGGCGAACATGCTGCGGCGCTTCAGCACCTTCTTCTGCTCGTGCGCGAGCCACGCGGCCTTGTCGGCGTCGCTGGTGCCCTTCGGCAGCACGACCACGGTGGTGCCGCCGAACGGACCGCCGGCGAGCGGCAGGCCGCGGCCTTCGGCGAACGTGTCCACCGGCCACAGGCCGTCTTCGCCGCCGACCTGCAGGCGCCGCACGAGGCTCGCGTTCGCGTCGGCCGGCACGTCCGCCGCCGTGACCACACGCGCCTCGGTGCCGACCATCGCCGCCATCGCCACCATGAGCTGCGCCCAGTCGCGCGTGCGCGGGCTGTCGTTCGGCAGCACCAGCAGCAGCGGCTCCCCGGCGTTCGCGGCCGGCGGTCGAGGTTGCAGGCCGAGCTGCTGGCGCAGGCTGGCGGCGAACGCGGCGCCGTCCTGGGTCATGACCTCGGTCCTTGTACCGACCTTGCGGTAGTCGGTGGCGATCTTGTCGAGGGCTGCCGTGTCGCCGCCGCTGGCGACGAGCCGCAGCGAACGCGCGACGGGCTGCTGGTCGGGCAGCGCTTCCATGCCGAGTCGCTTCTGGTCGGTCGGGGCGAGCGCCACGAAGTCGACCGGCAGCCATTCGCCGTAGAGCGAGGTCCACAGCACGGCCGCACCGCCGTCGCCCGCCCCGGCGACGACGATGCGCTGCGCGTCGACCGGGAAGCGCCGCGTCACGTACTCGACGAGTCGGGCGAGGCCGTGGCTCACGCGCGAGTAGTCGGCGCGGAAGCCGTCGCCGAACGCGTAGCGGCCGCCGAGCGCCAGGTCGCGCTGCAGTTCGGGGAACGGGTGTTCGACGACGGCGATCGCCGCCCCGTCGCCGACCGTCAGCTGCCAGTGGGCGAGGGCGTCCTCGACGCGTGTGCCGCGATCGGGCAGCCAGACCAGCAGCGGCCAGTTGGTGCCCTGGTCGGGCACTTCGAGGCGGTAGCGCAGTTCGGCCGGCACCTCGACCGCGTAGTTGCCCTCGTTGAAGTCGCGCGCCAGCGTGCGCGCGTAGACCAGATAGTCGGCCTGCTCGCGATCGCGGTCTGGCCGAGCCGTGTGCAGTTCGGCGGTCGGCGCCACCGACACGACCGCGAACGTGCGGTCCTTCGTGCGCCGCTGGAACTGCGCCACGGTGCCGTCGCGGTAGGCGACGTGGAACCCGCCGGCCATGTGCAGCACCAGGCGGTTCGCGTGCTTGCTCAGCGCCTGCGCGACCGCATCGCCCATCGCGTTGTCCCACAGGTTCTGGGTGTCGTAGAGCCGCTCCTCGGGCGTGCCGCCACCGCCGCCGCCCATGTGGCCGCGCACCGCGCGGTCGACGCGTTCCCAGTAGGCGGCGCTGGCCGGGAAGATCTCGGCGGGCAGCAGCGCGCGTTGCTCGGCGGTCAGCTTGTCGAGCGCTGCCTTGCCGCCGCCGCCGGCGAACGCGCGGCGCAGCGTGCCGGGGAAGTTGGCGGCGACGACCGGGATCTTCGCCTCCTTCGCGGCCTCGACCAGCGGGCGGTAGGCGGTCCGATAGTTCTGCCACGGCCGCGCCTTGTGCAGGAACTCGCCTTCGTCGATGCGGCCGGCGAGGTAGTCGTCGAGCACAGGCTGTACGTCGCGTTCGAACATCTCCAGCGACAGCACGACGCGTCCCTGGCGCGCGCGCAGCAGTTCCTGCAGTACGCGCAGCTCGACCTGGTGCGTGGTGTCGTCGACGTGCGTCTCGCCGAGGAACACGACGTCGAGCTTCGCCAGGCGTTCGACCAGCTCGGGCCAGGCGAGCGCAGCGTCGGCCTTGGTGTCGTGGATCCGCGTCGCGGCGGCGAGTTCGGGCAGCGGCCGCGGCGACTGCGCGGCGAGTGGCGCTTGCAGGAGGGCCAGGAACGACAGCGTGGTCAGCGTCGGCAGCAGCGTGCCGAAAGCGAGCGGGCGGTGCATCGGCGCATGACACGGCACGCGGTGCGGCGGTGCAACGGTCCGTTCCGCCCAGGTCCCGTTCGCGCGGGGATGCTCACAGCCGGAACGGCGTGAAGTTCGTGTCGCGGTCGTAGTAGTCCTCGTTCTCGGCGCGTTTCAGCCAGGCGACGACCCGGTAGGTGACCGGGGTCAGCAGCACTTCCCACAGCACCTTCAGGCCGTAGTTGGTCACCATCACCGACAGCACCAGATCGTCCGACCAGCCCTCCGCGCCCAGGAACGCGATCGGATAGAAGAGCAACGAGTCGACGGCCTCGCCCACGATCGTGGAACCGATCGTCCGCAGCCACAGCATGCGCCCGTTCGTCCAGACCTTCATCTTGGCGAGCACGTACGAATTGGTGAACTCGCCGGCGCTGTAGCCGACGAGGCAACCGAGCGCGATGCGCCACGTGCTGCCGAAGATCGTCTGCAGGGCGGCCTGGTTCGGGTAGCTCGCGGCCGGCGGCAAGGCGACGACCATCGCGCTCATCGCAGTGGCGAACAGCAGGGCGGCGAACCCGGTCCAGACCACGCGCCGCGAGCGTTCGTATCCGTACACCTCGGTCAGGATGTCGCCGAACACGTAGCTCAGCGGGAAGAACAGGATGCCGGCTCCGAACTGGAACTCGCCGATGCTCGCCACCTTCGCGGCGCCCACCAGATTGCTGCACAGCAGCACCGCGACGAAGCCGCCGAGGATCAGGTCGTAGTAACGGTACGAGCGCCCGCGTCCTGGCGGAGTCGTCTGGTCGGTCGCTTGTCCGGCTTCGTGCATGTGCCTACCTTCGCCGATCCTTCGCTCGTGAACAGGCTGCCGATGCAAGATCTTCCGGGGGCAGCCGCACTGCCGATGCTCGACGTCTACCTGCCGATGATGCGCACCGCCGCGGTATTGGCGGCCGGGCAGCTCGGCTTGTTCGAGACTCTGGCGCGTGGGCCGCGAACCGTTCCGTCGCTGGCACGGAGCCTGCGCGTGCCGCCGCGAGGGCTCGAACGGCTGGTCGACCTGCTGGTGCAGGCCGGCTGGCTGCGGCGGCGCGCGGCCAAGGTCGGCAATGCCGCCACGACGCAGCGCTGGTTCACCTCCCGCGGCCCGGTCGACTACACGCCGGGGCTCGTCTGGACCGTCGACGCGTGGCGCTTGACCAACGACCTCGCCGGTTCGCTGCAGCGTGGCGGTCCTGCGCTGCGGCTGTGGGATCGCATGGCGCAGGAGCCCGGCCTCGGCGAGCGCTTCGCCGCCTACATGCACGCGTTCGCGCGCCACGCCGGCCCGCAGGTCGCGCGCAGCGTCCGCATCCCACGCACCGCGCGTCGCCTGCTCGACGTCGGCGGTTCGCACGGCCTGCACAGCCTCGCGTTCTGCGAACGGCATCCGCAGCTGTCGGCGGTGGTGTTCGACCACGCGGTGTCGCTTCGCACGACCCGGGCGAACGTGAAGGCGCACGGCCTCCAGGGTCGCGTGACGACGCGCGCTGGCGACTGCGTCACCGACCCGCTCGGCTCGGGCTTCGACGTGGTGCTCTACTTCTCGGTCGCGCACAACCAGTCGGCGGCCGACAACGCCGCCGTGCTGGCGAAGTGTGCTGCGGCGCTGAATCCCGGCGGGCTGCTGGTCGTGCAGGACTACCTCGCCGACCACATGCCGAAGGACTATGGGGCCGCGTTCGACCTGACGCTGCTGCTCGAGGTCGGCACGCACACACACCGTCTCGCGGACTTCCAGCGATGGATCGCCGACGCCGGTCTGGTCGACTGCCGGCATCGGGTGCTGCGCCCGGCGGCGATGGGCTCGGTGCTGACGGCGAAGAAGCCGCTCAACCGAGCAGTTCGCCCTGCCACAGCCGTTTCAGGAACTGGCGCCACGGAAGCACCAGCACGCCGTCCTGCTGCAGCGCGCGTTCGCCGGTGAACACGCCGTAGGCAGCGTGCAGTCCGCCGGCGTTGCGTTCGCGCAGCGCCGCGAGCCCGCGATTCCAGCGTGGGTCCCAGCGGTCGCTCGACTTCACCTCGATGCCGACGAGGCCCTTCCTGGTCTCGACGACGAAGTCGACCTCGAGGTCGTCGTAGGTCTTCCAGTAGGCGATCGGATCGTCCCTGTCCTGATAGTGCAGCCACGCGCGCAGCTCGTGTAGCAGGTAGGTCTCGAACAGGAAGCCGCGTTCTTCCCCGCCGAGGGACAGGTGCGCCTGACCGGCCAGGTGGCGCGCGACGCCGCTGTCGAACAGATAGAACTTCGGATGCGCGACCTGCTTGATCGCCTTCTTGAGCTTCCAGGCCGGCAACCACTGCGCCAGCAAGGTGTCGACGAGGATCTGGAAGAACTCCTGCGCCGTCTGCCTGGCGATGCCGGTGTCGCGGGCGATGTTGCTGACATTGACGGTCTGGCCGTTGGCGCGCGCCGCCACTTCGAGGAAGCGGGCGAACGGGCCGATCTGCCGCACCAGCGCTTCGGCCTGCACTTCCTCGCGCAGGTAGACGTCGCAGTACGACTTGAGGAAGGCCGCCGGCCGCTTGCCGGTGACCGCCAACGGCAACATGCCCTGCACGAGCACGTCGTCGAGCGCGCGGTCGTCGTCGGCTTCGGCCGCGACCAGCGGGAACATCGCGCGCACCTCGGCGCGACCGGCCAGCAGGTTGGCGCCGCTGCGGCGCAGCTTCCTGGCGCTCGAGCCCGACAGCACGAAGCGCTGCCGCTTCTTGGCCATCAGGTGCTGCACTTCGTCGAGCAGGGCCGGCACCCGTTGGATCTCGTCGACCACGATCCAGGCGCCGTCGGGCAGGGCCAGGCACTCCTGCCGGAAGAGCGACGGGTCGCGCGACAAGCGCAGGCTCTCGCTGGCGAGCAGCAGGTCGTACTGCACCGCGTCGGCGAAGTGCTGCTGGATCCAGGTCGTCTTGCCGGTGCCACGGGCGCCGAACAGCAAGAACGAGGCGTCGGGAGGGCTCAG
>JAEUHU010000236.1 GCA_016793305.1 Planctomycetota bacterium | reverse complement strand
CGAGGTGTTCGTGGCGCGCCTCGAGCTCGACGAGCCGCTCAGTTGTGCCGCCGGGGATCGGCTGCTGCTGCGCCTGCAGAACCCGCCGGCGACCGTCGGGGGTGGGCGGGTGCTGCGGCTGCTGGCGAGCGGTCGGTATCGCCGGCAGTCGTTGGGCACCGAGCTCGCGGGCCTGGTCGCCGCCGGCGATCGGCCGGAGGCGCGCATCCGCCACGAACTCGCGGCGGCGGGGCCGGTCGGGGTGCCGGTGGACGAACTGGCACGTTCGCTCGGGGCCGGCGACGAGGACGTGCTGGCCACGGTCGAGGCGATGCCGGACGTCGTGGTGCACCGCCGCACGATGCGTGTGTTCCCGGCCGATGCCGCCGTGGCCGGGGAAGCGGAACTGCTGCAGTCCGTCGAGCGCATGCTGGCGCGGCGGCCGGAGGCCGCCTCGGTGCAGCGCACCGCGCTGCGGGCGACCCGCACGCTGCCGAACGAGCTGATCGAGTTCGTGTTCGACCGGCTGCTCGCCGCCGGCCGTGTGCGCTCGGGGCGCCTGGGCCAGGTGTTGTTCGTCGATCGCCTGCGGCCGCTGGCAGCGCGGCAGCAGCAGCTGTTCGACAAGATCGTCGGCGCCTGCGAGACCGCCGGGGCGCGACCACCGGCCCTCGACGAGCTGGCCAACGCGGTCGGCGCCGCCGGCGACGAACTCGCCTCGCTGGTCGACCGTGCGCGCGACGAGGGCCGCATCGACAAGGTCGGGGACCACTTCTACGGCGGCGGGGTGATGCGCTCCCTGCTGCGCGCGGTGCGTGCCAACTGCCTCCGGCACCAGGGCGTGCTCGACATCCCGCAGCTGCGCGACGAACTGGGCACCAGCCGCAAGTACCTGATCCCCTTGCTGGAACACGTCGACGCGCTCGGCCTCACCGTGCTGCGCGAGGGCGTGCGACGCCTGCTGCCGTCCTCCGACCTGGCCCGCGAGCTGGCTGCGGAGGCCCCATGACGAGGGGGGCTCGCGGTGTGGCGGCGGGCGGCGGCGGCGCTCGCCTCGCCCGAGTCCGCGGGCGGGGCCGGCGCGCCGTGGTGGAAGCCCTCAGTCCGCCCGGGCGGCCGGCCGATAACGAGCCGTCCCCTTGCAGCGGAACGGAGAACCCATGAGCGGTGCCAGCGAGCGAAATGACGACGACTTCCTCGACGACGACTTCGTCATCGAGGATCTCGCCGGGAAGAACGACGATCTCGACCAGCTGTTCACCGCTCCGCCGGCGAAGCCTGCGCGCCCTGCGGGAGCCGGTGCGGACGACGGCGTCGAGGCGGACGCCGACGACCTGCTGTTCACCGACCATACGCAGGGCTTGCGACCCAGCGAGGAGTTCGCCGGGCGCCAGCCGTTCCGCGAGGAGTCGGCGAGCCAGTGGACGGGTGACGGACTCGAGCTCGAGGAAGTCGGGGTGCCGCCGGAGCCGAACGCGGCCGCCGAGCCGGCCGATCCGCAGCTGGTCGCCGCCGAGGAGCGCTTCACCGAGGAGCTCGATTCGCTGCTGCGCACCGAGGAAGAGTTCGTGGTCGACAGCGACAGCGAACTGGAGCTCGTCGACGGTGCCACCGTGGGCGACGGCATCAGCGAGATCGAGCAGTCGGGGCCGTTCGTGCTCGACGACGGGGAGGGGGCCTGGCAGGAGGACAGCGCGGACGCGGCCGAGCCGGAGACCGTGGGGATCGGCGGCGGCGACGGCGAGGAAGCGCCGATCGCCGAGGCGGCCGAGTTCGAAGCGGAGCCGTCGTTGGCGCAGCGCAGCGACGCCGAGGCGATGGCGGAACCTGGTTGGGAGCCGCTGCCTTCGGCGAACGTCGACCAACTCGCCGAGGTCGGCGAGGTCGCACGCGTCGACGAGGACCAGGCCCCGGTGGCCGAGTCGGCGCCAGAGGACCTTGCCGAGGTCGAAGGGCACGAGATCTACGCGGAGGAAGCGGCTGCGCCGGTGCTGGTCGGGCCGCGTGCGGGCAAGCGCGGTGGCGCGCTGCGCATGTTGGTCGCGGCGGTGCTGCTGCTCGGCGCTTCGGCCGCGGTGGTGCTGCGCCCCGAGTGGCTCGGCCTGCGCATCGAACCGGAGCGTCTCCAGCAGGCGCGCATCGACCGACCGAAGGTCGAGATCGACGCCCGCACCCCGGTGGCGCCGAAGCCGCAGCCTGGCGAAACCCTGGTCCAGCGCGACCCGAAGTCGGGCTCGCCCGGTGCCCAGGCGGGTGGGGCGACGGATCCCGTCGCCGCCCTGCCCGTGCCGCCCGCCAATCCGGGCGAGCCGTCCGCGACGACGCCGACCGAGCCGAGCGATCCGGTGTCCGCACCAGGTTCGACGGCCGCACCGATCGCCACGCCGAACGACCAACCCGCCACGCAGCCTCACGCCACGGAGCCGGTTGCCGTGCAGCCGGCACCGGTCGACGCGCCGCCGACGCCGGTACAGCCCACCGTGCCGGACGTGACGCCGGAACCGACGCCGCCGGTCGCCGTGCAGCCGGACACGCCGACCTCCGGGTCGGGGACCGAACCCATGCCAGCGCCCGGGACCGGCGATCCGGTCGCCGTGAGCGAGCCGTCGGGGATCCCGGTGGTCGTGCCGGCCCCGAGCGACAAGCCCGAGGGCGACGCCGGCTGGCCGGTCGCCAAGGCGGGCCCCGGTACGCCGAGTGCGACCCCGACGCCGCGCCTCGTGCGGGTCGGTGACGATCTGATGCTCGGCGAACAAGTGACGCCGGCCGCGCGTGGTGGGGTCGTCGACGGCGTGATGCCGGGCAGCCGTGCCTTCGCACAGCTGCACAACGGCAACTACTTCATCGGCAGCGTCAAGTGTGTCGGTGCCGAGAGCATCACCCTGAAGGTGGGCGAAGGCGAAGTGACCTTGCGGACCTTCGAGGTCGCGCGGCTCACCGAGCTCGGCAGCTCCGACTACGACCAGCTGCAGAAGGCAGCCTCGGGGTTCGTTCGCCTGACCAACAACAACCGCCTGGTCGGCGGCATCCTGAGCCACATCGCCGACGACCACATCGTGCTCGAGTTCCGCAGCAACCGCGTGATGTTGCCGCGCTCGGCGATCGGTGAGGTCGTGCAGGGCGACGGCGACGAGGGCGTGCGCCTCGACACGACGCGGGAAGAGGAGAGCTGGGTGAAGCGGCTCGCCGAGCGCCAGCTCGGCACTGGCCAGGGGCCGGCGCTGATCCCGGAGACGCCGAAGGCGAAGCCAGCCCTGCCACCCGCTGGTTCGACACCGCCGCCGACCACGGCGCCGCAGTCGCCGGTCCCGGCGGCGCCAGCCCCGTCGGGCCGCCGCTGATCGATCCGCCCGGCGTGCTGGAGACGCACGCCGGCCCTCGGCTATCGTCGCCGCGTGGACACCTGTCCGGAATGCGGCAACCACGACATGCGCGTGCGCGTGGTCGATGGCCTGAGCGTGCACGAATGTGGGCTCTGTGAGGCCCGGTTCGGCGATCGGCGCGCAGTGACGCGCCTGCTCGACGGCGAAGAGGCGCGGCAGCGCGGCATCGAGCCGGCGATCTGGCCGTTGATCCGGGCCCTCGCCCGTGTGCACGGGCTCGCGGTGCGGAAGAGCAGCGGGGGCGATCCGGAGGCGCGCACCTTGCCGTTCGTGGAGCTGACCGCGGTCGGCGGCGAGGCGCTGGCGCAGCTGGAGAACCTCGCCAAGTTCCTGCGCCTGTCGGCGGCCTCGTGCCGGCTGCACTGGGTGCTCGAGGTCGAGTACCAGCATCACCTGGCGTTCGTGCTGAAGCCCCGGCATCCGGGCGGTGCGGTGAGCCTCGGCGAGGCGCGTTCGGCGCGCATCGACCTGGAGCTGCTCGCCCGGCACCTCGAGCGCGACGTGGCGCTGCCGTGGTGGCGGCATGCTCTCGGCCGACCGAACGGATAGGCTCTGGCACCCCTCTCGCCGCACGCCCGGCCGACTCCGGCCGGGGCCGCGCGGCGCACCGTTCCGACCGAGGCTCCGCGATGCCGAGATCCCCGTTCTGTTTGTTGTTCGCGCTGTTGGTGTTGCTGGGCGCCGCCATGGCCCAGGACGATCCTGCCCGCGCCGACGCGCTGCGCGAGTTCCAGCGGCAGTGGAAGAAGTTCAAGGACGAGCCGCTGATGGTCGAGGCGGTGATGACCTTGAAGGGGCAGGAGACCCCGGCCGCCGGCGAGGAGCTGCTGAAGCTGCTGAAGCACCCGTCCGGGCTCGTGCAGCAGGCGGCGCTGGCAGTGCTCGAGAGCTATCGCGAGCCCGCGACCTTCCAGGCGTGGATCGACGCGATGCCGAAGCTGAAGGACCAGGAGCAGCTGGCGCTGCTGGTCAAGGTGCTGGGCCGCGCCAAGCAGAAGGGGGCACTCGCGGTGATCGAGACGGTCGCGGCCGATCCCAAGGCCTCGTCGGTGCTGCGCTACGAGGCGGCGCGTGCGTTCGCGCAGATCGGCGAAGCTGGCAGCGTGGCGCTCTTCGCGGGGTTCCTGCAGGACAAGGAACCGCAGGTCCGGCTCGCGGCGCTCGACACGATCACCGCGCTGAAGCTGAAGGACCATGCGGTCGCCACGGTGCAGGCACTGCAGGATCCGGAGTGGCACGTGCAGACGGCAGCGGTGGCGGCCGTGGGCGTGCTGCGCGTGCAGGACGCGATCCAGCCGCTGATCGACAAGCTGAAGGAGGCGGGCCGGCTGCAGATCGAGTGCGCCGACTCGCTGTTCAAGATCACCGCGGTCGACAACGGCGTGGACGCCGAGCGCTGGCAGAACTGGTGGAACCAGTGCAAGCAGATCACCGGCTGGCGCATCCCGACCGACGAGGAGCTGGTCAAGAAGGCCGAGAACCGCAAGAAGTACGACGCACTCTACGGCAAGGTCGCCGAGGGCAAGACCAACGCGTTCGCCGGCATCCCGACGACCTCGACCAACGTGTTGTTCATCATCGACGTGTCGGGCTCGATGGACGACCTGGTGGTCGAACGCGAGAAGTTCCAGGGCTACCGCGACCTGAAGCGCTTCACGATCGTGCAGACCGAGCTGCTCAACACGCTCGATTCGCTGACGCCCGACACCAACTTCGACATCCTCGCGTTCGCGACCGACATCGATCCGTGGAAGAAGCGGCTGGTGCAGGCGAACGTCGTCAACCGCGAGGCGGCGAAGTCGTGGGTGCGTTCGCTGCGGCCGCTCGGTGGCTCCGAAGCCCAGGGGCTCGCCGGCGTCGGGCTCGGTGGCTCGGCCAACCTGCAGGCCGGCAAGACCAACACGCTGAAGGCGCTGCTCTATCCGTTCGGCATCGATCCGGAGAAGCCGCCGAAGGCCGCGGTCACCGGCTTCGACAAGAACGCCACGAAGAGCCCGCTCGACACGGTCTACTTCCTCAGCGACGGCAAGCCGTCGGTCGGCAAGCTGGTCGAGACGAAGGAGATCCTGCGCGAGGTGCTGCGCTGCAACGAGGCCTACCGGATCGTCTTCCACGCCATCGCGATCGGCGACTTCCAGAAGGACTTCCTGCAGGAACTGGCGCGCGACACCGGCGGCGTGTTCGTCGACCTCGGCCGCTGACGAGCAGGCACTTCCCGGTTCGCTGCCGGCGTCACGCCGCGGTGGTCCAGCGGGCGGCCGTCAGGCGATCGGCCCGCGGCCACGCAGCAGCCCGGTCGGCCGCAGCCACATCACCAGCACCGTCAGCACGAACCCGCCGAGGGCCGCCGTGGCGAACGCCGTCGCGAGCCCCGAGCGGTCCTGCAGGTCGAACAGCAGCACGTTCAGCCCGGCGTAGGCGGCGCGCGCCGCCAGCGACAGCGCCGACAGCACCGTGGTGCGCGTCGCCGAGTCGATGCGGTGGTTGACGAACTCCTGCAGCAACGACCAGTGCATGCCGAACGGCACCTGCTGCACGAAGAACATCGCGACGCCGAGCCAGGCGAGTCCGGCACTGCCGAGGCCGGCTGCGGCGCGGTCGCGTTCCCACGCCATCACCAGCAGCGAGGCGCACAGCGACAGCGGCATCGCCCAGAACAGTGGCCGTCGGCCGAAGCGGGCGACGATGCGCGGCACCATCGCACTGAGCGGCGCGGCCGCCAGGTTCAGCACCGCGAACAGCACGCCGACGAACAGCGGGTCGTGCAGCAACGGCTCCTGTCGTCCGGCCTCGCTCAGGTACGGCTGGTAGTCGTGGAACGGGAAGCGCAGCAGCGCGAACAGCACGATCCAGTAGCCGACCAGCCAGCGCACCGCCGGGATGCGCAGCTGGTCGCCGACCTGCCGCACGAACGCTTGCACGCGCATCTGCGGTTGCACGGGGCCGCGCGGCAGTCGGCATGCGATCGCCGCCGCTGCCACGTTGCCGACACAGGTCGCGACGATCGCCGCGGCGTAGCCGTGCGCGGACTCGTCGCAGCTGCGCACCAGGGCACCCCCGACCAGGAACGAGCTGCCGGTGCCGAGCAGCCGCATCGCGCTGAGGCGCGCCTCGAGGTGCAGGAAGCGGTGTTCCTGGCCCGCACCACGCAGCGCCTCGTAGAGCATCGCCGCGGGCGGGCCGGACAGCACCGCGTGGCCGAGCCCGAGCAGCACTTCGCCGAGCAGGAAGCCGCCGTAGCTCGGCCAGGCGAGCAAGGTCGCGAATCCGAGCGCCAGCAGCAGCGGCCCGGACACCAGCATGCGCTTCCTGCCGAAGCGGTCGGCGAGCACCCCGGTCGGCAGCTCGGCCACGAACATCGCCACGTAGTAGGCGCCGACGATCTCGCCGTACTGGCCCTGGTCCATCCCGTGGTGCCGGAAGAACAGGAACAGGAACGGCACGCAGGCGAACGGGTACGTCAGCAGCGCGTAGGTGGTCAGCAGCCGGAGTTGGCGGTCGAGGGGCAAGGAGTGGGAGGTTGGGAACCTTGCAGGTTGGCCCGGCCGCCGATCGGTTGCAACGGAGGCCCCCGAAGGTGGCTTCGCTTGCATTCGCTTCCCTGGCGGGCATCCTGGCCCGCGCGATGCCCTCGTTCGCCGACTTCCGCAGCGACACCATGACCGTGCCGACGGCGGCGATGCGCCAGGCGATGGCTGCGGCCGAGGTCGGCGACGACGTCTGGGGCGAGGACCCGACGGTGCGTGCGCTCGAGGAGGAAGGGGCGTCGTACCTCGGCAAGGAGGCGTCGCTCTACCTGCCGTCCGGCACGATGGCCAACCAGGTCGCGATCCACGTGCACTGCAAGAGTGGCGACGAGCTGGTCTGCGAGGAGCGTTGCCACGCCTACTACTACGAGGCCGGCGGCATCGCGCGCTGGTCGGCGACCCAGGTGCGCACGCTGGTCGCGGCCGACGGCTTCCCGGCACCTTCGCAGGTCGCGGCCGCGGTGCGCCGCGACGACCCGCACTTCTGCCGGAGCCGGCTGCTGCTGGTCGAGAACACGCACAACATGGCCGGTGGGCGGGTCGCCGATGCAGCACGCATCGGTGCGCTGGCCGCGGTCGCGCGCCAGCACGGCATGCTCGTGCACTGCGACGGTGCGCGCCTCGCCAACGCCGCGGTGGCGCTCGGCTGCCGCGCCGGCGAGCTGGTCGCCGCCTGCGACAGCACGACGCTGTGCCTCAGCAAGGGGCTCGGTGCGCCGGTCGGTTCGCTGCTCGCCGGCTCGCGCGAGTTCGTCGCCGCCGCCCGCCGCGCCCGCAAGGCGTTCGGCGGCGGCATGCGGCAAGCCGGCGTGATCGCCGCGGCGGCGCGGCTCGCCTTGCGCGACGGACCAGCACTGCTCGTGCACGACCACGCGCGTGCGAAGGCCCTGGCGTCCGGCCTCGCCGAGCTGCCATGGGCGCAGGTCGACGTCGCCGCGACCGAGACCAACATCGTGATGTGCGACCTGCGCACCGGCGAGCCGGCCGAACTGGTCGCACACCTGAAGGCGCACGGCGTGCTGGCCGCGGCCGCCGGGCCGTGCCGCGTGCGCTTCGTGCTGCACCGCGACCTCGACGACGCCGCGGTGCTGCGTTGCCTACACGCCTGCCGCAGCTTCCGGCCGGCCGCCTCCCGTTCCTCCAACCCGTCCTGATCCGAACGACCGTGAGCATCTTCAAGGCCTACGACATCCGCGGCACCTATCCCGACCAGATCGACGCCAAGACGGCGTTCGCGATCGGGGCGGCGATGGTGCAGTTCCTCTCCGCCAAGCGACTCGTGGTCGGGCGCGACATGCGCACGATGGCGCCCGAGATCCAGGACGCGGTGATCGACGGCATGCTGGCGATGGGCTGCGACGTGGTCGACATCGGCCTGGCCAGCACCCCGATGGTCTACTACGGCATTGGCAAGATCCCGTGCGACGGCGGCCTCGCCGTCACGGCGTCGCACAATCCGAAGCAGTACATCGGCTTCAAGCTGTGCCGGAAGGAGGCGCGGCCGATGTCGGCCGACACCGGCATCAAGGACATCGAGAAGCTGGTGAAGGCGAACAAGTTCCAGTTCGCCGCGAAGAAGGGCAAGCGCGACTTCGTCGACGTGAAGCGCGACTGGATCGACCACATCGCCGGCTTCGCGAAGGGCATCGCACCGCTGAAGGTGTGCGTCGACTACGCGAACGGCATGGGCGCCAACGAGTCGCCGCAGATCTTCGCCAAGATCAAGGGGCTCGAGATCGTGCCGCTGTACGAGAAGCTCGACGGCACGTTCCCGAACCACGAGGCGAACCCGCTGAAGGAGTCGAACCTCGACGACCTGCGCGCGTCGGTGAAGAAGCACAAGGCCGCACTCGGCCTCGCGTTCGACGGCGACGCCGACCGCTGCGCGTTCGTCGACGAAGAGGGCCGCACGGTCCACGCCGACCTGATCACGGTGATCCTCGCGCGCGGCATGCTGCAGCGGCATCCGGGCAAGGGCATCATCTACGACCTGCGCAGCAGCAAGGTCGTGCCGGAGGAGATCGTCAAGCTCGGCGGGCGGCCGGTGCGCGAGCGCGTCGGGCACTCGTTCATGAAGGAGACGATGCGCAAGACGGACTGCATCGGCGGCGGCGAGCTGTCGGGGCACTTCTACTTCGCCGAGAACTTCTTCACCGACTGCGGTGTCCTGGCGGCGGTGCTGGTGCTGAACCAGCTGTCGGCCGAGAAGACGACGCTGAAGAAGGCCGCCGACGCGCTGCGCAAGTACCACGGCACCGGCGAGATCAACTTCAAGGTCGACGACAAGGACGCGCTGATGAAGCAGGTCGAGGCGAAGTTCGGCAAGGAGCCGGGTGCCAAGGTCGACTTCCTCGACGGCGTCACGGTGACGTGCCCGACCTGGTGGGTCAACGTGCGGCCGAGCAACACCGAGCCGTTCCTGCGCATGTGCCTCGAAGCGGACAGCAAGCCGCTGATGGAGCAGAAGAAGGCCGAGCTGATCGCGCTGCTCGGGCACCCGGCGGATCACTGAGGTCGGAGCGCGTCAGCGGAGCTTGACGATCATGGGCAGCAGGCCGCGCTTCTGCAGCGCGAACACCGTTCCACCAGAGAACTCCAGCCTCGTCACGTCGGCCGGCAGTGGCGGGTGGACGGTCACTGTCCGCCGCCACTCCAGCAGGCCGCCCAACAACGGGGTCCGTTCGAGCAGCCAGTACCGTTCGGTTGGTCGATCGCGCTGCAATGGCTCGGCGTCGTAGTGCTTTCCGCTGCTCGGGTCCGTGCCGATGGGCTCGAGGCGCCGGAGCCCTGCGACGCCCAAGACTCCGGCCTGGGCAAAGAACCAGAGGCCACTCGCGGCCATCGCGATGGCCGCGAGTGGCAAGGAGCGCGACCGGAGGGTGGTGGGGCGATCGGCCTCCGAAGTAGGGGCCTGTGTGGGAGGTGACGCCGCGGCTGTCCCGGCTCGCATACGCCGCGCCTGCCTGCTGCTCAGCAGCCACATCACGACGGCGAGCACGAGCACCGCTGCCAGCCAGGTCCGCTGTGCGGGAGAGGCCCAGAGGTCTTCGATGTCGTCGAGCACGCACGCGAGCAGGATCACCACCGGCAGCATGAGCAGCAGCCATGCCGTCGAGCCGACGGTGAGGGCGGCCGCCGTGAGCGTGGCTTGGGCTGCGGGCCTGCGTCCCGAGCGTGCCTGCACGCGCTGCAGTGTGCACAGGAACAACGGCGTCGTCGCCAGTAGGCCCCCGACAACCAGGTTGGCCCAGGAACTGGTCGTCGCGAGGCAGCCGACTCCGGCGACGACTCCGAGAAGATTCGCGCCACCGAGGCCCGCCACAGCCATCAGCACCAGGGTCCGCCAACCGAAGCGCGCTTCGAGCGGCGGTCGGGCCTTGTGTGGGGGAGGCTCTGGAAGACTCACCGCAGCACTCTACCGACGGCCGAACGCAGAGCGCTTGTCCCGCCCGTCGCTTCCTGCTCCCATCGCTTCCTCGATGCTGCCTCGCCCGAACGGACTGGTCGCCCTGCTCACCGACTACGGCCACACCGACCCCTACGTCGGCATCCTGAAGGGAGCGCTGCTGAAGGCCTCGCCGAAGGTCCAGTTCGTCGACGTCACGCACGACGTGCCCGCGCACGACATCGACGCGGGCGCGTTCCTGCTGCGCACGCTGGTCGGTCGCTTTCCGTCCGGCACCGTGCACCTCGCGGTCGTCGATCCAGGGGTCGGCACCAGCCGCCGATTGCTCGCGGTCGCCGCCCACGACGCGTACTGGATCGCGCCGGACAACGGCCTGCTGGCGCCGCTGCTCGTCGGCGACGCGGCGATCGACGTGCGTGCGCTCGACGTCGAACACCTCGGCCTCGTCGCCGAGTCGGCGACGTTCCACGGCCGCGATCTGCTCGGCCCGGCCGCGGCGATGCTGGCGGCCGGCCGCTTCGGCTTCGCCGCACTCGGACCGCGGGTGCCGGATCCCGTGACCACCGGCGACCCGTTCGCCGGGCCGCCGCGGGTGGTGCACGTCGACCGGTTCGGCAACCTGGTGACGAACGTGCGCGCCGGCACCGCCGTCGCCGCGGTCTGGATCGCCGGCCGGCGGGTGCCGTTCGCCGCGACCTACGGCGCCGTGGCGCCAGGGGAACTGCTCGCCTACGTGGGCTCGTTCGGCCTCGTCGAAATCGCCCGCAACACCGGCAGTGCCGCGGCCCAGCTCGAAGTGGGACGCGGGGCTCCGATCGAGCTGCTGCCGGCGTAGACTGGCCGGCCTGCATGAGCTCGCTTCCGTCGCTGCAGAAGGTCGTTCGTCTGGTCGGCGTGCCCATGGACCTCGGCGCCGGCCGCCGCGGAGTCGACATGGGGCCGTCGGCGATCCGCATCGCCGGCGTCGCTCCGGGCCTGCGGCACCTCGGCTTCGCGGTCGAGGACGATGGTGACGTCGGCGTGCCGGCGCCCGAGACGCGCGACCCGGGCAGTCCGAACGCGCGCTACCTCGAGCCGATCTACCACGTCTGCAACCGGCTGCGCCTGCGCGTTCGCCGTTCGCTCGAGCAAGGCGAGATTCCGATCGTGCTCGGCGGCGACCACAGCATCGCGATCGGCACCGTCAGCGGCGTCAGCGAGTTCTATCGCAACCGCGGGCAGAAGGTCGGGCTGATCTGGGTCGACGCGCACGGCGACATGAACACACCGGAGAGCTCGCCGACCGGCAACATCCACGGCATGCCGCTCGCAACGCTGTGCGGCATGGGCCATCCGCGCCTCGTGCAGATGGGCGACTTCTGGCCGAAGGTCGAGCGCAAGAACGTCTGCCTGATCGGCATCCGCGACATCGACGAAG
>JAEUHU010000306.1 GCA_016793305.1 Planctomycetota bacterium | reverse complement strand
CTTGTCGGCCGACGACACGCGCTTCACCAGGTCGAGGGCCGGCAGGTAGAGCCAGCGATCGTCGTCCTCGCCGGGCTTCTTCCAGACCAGGAACGTCGTCTTGTCGACGTCGGCCGGCTGCTTGAAGCGCACGTAGAAGCGTTGCTCACCGCAGTACTCCTCGTCGTTCGGCGCGTCGGCGGCACTGCCGGGCTTCGGCAGGTCGAGCCGCAGGATGGTCATCTCGCGTTCCCGTTTGCGACCCTGCGCGTCGACGATCTCCATCTGCACCTGGGCGCGGCCGTCGCGCCCCGCGTAGTAGGCGACCTGGTTGGCCTTGGCGACGATCTCCTCGACCGTCGGGGCCTTGGCCTCGGCGGCCGGTGGCGCAGTCGGTGCGGGCGGCGTCTCCTGGGACGGCGCGAACGAAGCGAGCAACGAGGCGAACAGCGACATCCGGAACAGGGCCTTCATGGTGGTCACTTCTCCCCGGCCGCGTCGTGCGACCGGCTGCGGAACAGGAAGCGCTCGGCGACCGTGAGGATCGCCGGCAGCAGCAACAGCGTGGCGCCGCCGGACACCGCCAGGATCGACGCCAGCAGAACGCCGACGGTCTGGTACGGCACCAGCGGTGCGAACAGGAGCGGCAGGAAGCCGACCGCGACGACGATCACGTTGCGGGTGATCGCACGCGCCGGCTCGTCGAACATCGACGGCAGAGCCGCCTGCCACGAGCCGGCCCGCGCGTGCTCGCGGCGCGCACGCGCCAGCAGGTGGATCGCGAAGTCGACCGCGAGGCCGAGCGCCAGCGACGACAGCACCGCGACCGGCATGTCGTACGACTTGCCGAGCAGGCCGATCACGCCGTAGACGAGGGCGATCGTCAGGCTCAGCGGGATCATCGCCAGCAGGCCCCACACCAGCGACCGGTAGAGCACGACCATCAGCACCAGCACGGTGACGAACGCGCCGGCGAGCGACTCGAGCATGCCGACGACCATCTTGTCCTGCCAGACGACGTTGATGTGCGTGAGGCCGAACCAGTCGTGCTGCAGCGGCACCGGCGGCGGGTTCTTCGCGACGAACGTGTCGACGGCTTCGTGCACCGCGGTCATCACCCGGTTGTCGCCGCTGGTCAGCTGCACCCACAGGCTCGCCTGGCGGTGGTCCGGCGTGACGAAGTGCCACAGGTCGTCGGGGCGGTGGCTGCTCTGGTAGGTCAGCAGGCACTGCGCGACGCCGTTCCGCGTCTCGGGCACGCGGTACTGCGCGGCCTCGCCGAGCATCAGCTCGCGGTGCACGGTCATCACGATGTCGGCGAGCGAACTGCTCTTGCCGACCAGGCCGCCGGTGCGCAGCGCGTCCTGCAGCGAGGCGATCCAGCGCAGCACCGCCGGCTCCTGGAAGACCTCGCCGCGCTGCCGCTCCGCCGACAGCACCGAACGCACCTCCTCCCACGACTCCGCCTCGGTGCCGGTGGCGCCAGCCGCCGCCGTGCGCACGACCTGGTCGAGGCCGGCCAGGGCCGCCGCCGCGTCCGCGGCAGCCGCCAGCGTGCGGGCCAGCTCGCCGCGGAACTTCGGGAACACCACAGCCAGCTCGGGAACGCCTTCGTCGGCGAGCTGCCGTTCGCGGACCGAGAGTCCTCGTTCGAGGCGCGTCGCCATCGCCTTGCCGTCGTAGGCCTCGTCGGTCGCGGTCAACGACAGGTGCGCCATGTAGGTGCCCGCGAAGTGCTCGTTCAGGACCTGGTCGGCGACACGGATCGGGTGCGAGGCGGCGAACCACTTCACCGGGTTGTCGTCGATCACGATGCGCGAGATGCCGAAGCCGGCGACGCCGACCAGCAGCAGCGAGACGCCGATCACCGACTTCGCGTGCCGGCTGGTCCACGGCCCCATGCCACGCAGCGTGCGGGACAGCCAGCCGCTCTCCTCGTGGCCGTGCGACGCGCCGAAGTTCTCGAACACGCGCGCGGGCAGGAAGGCGATGTAGGCGGGGATGAACGTGACCGTCAGCACCCACGCCACCAGGATGCCGATGCCGACGAAGATGCCGAACACCTGCACCGGCGGGATCGGCGTCAGCGCCAGCGACAGGAACCCCGCCACCGACGTCAGCGACGTGTAGAGCATCGGCAGGAACAGTTCGTCCATCACCGTGCGCACCGTCTGCCGGCGATCCCCGGTCGCCCGATAGCGGTCGAAGAACTCGGACAGGATGTGCACCGAGTCCAGCACCGCGATCGGCATGATGAAGATCGGGATCATGCTGCTCATGATGTGGACCGGTTTGCCGGCCACGATCAGCAGGCCCATGGTCACGATCACCGAGACCATCGCGAGGATCATCGGCCCCGCCACCAACGACAGGCGGCGGAAGAACCACAGCATCAGCAGGAAGATCACCAGCATCGCCAGCGGCGCCGACACC
>JAEUHU010000287.1 GCA_016793305.1 Planctomycetota bacterium | reverse complement strand
CCGGAAGTGGCCGCCGACGGCGCGCGCCAGCGACGACACGGTCAGCGACTTGGCGAGCCCGGGCAGGCCTTCGAGCAGCACGTGGCCGTCGGCGAGCAGGGCGATCAGCAGGCCGTCGAGCAGCGCGTCCTGGCCGACGATGACCGCCTGGAGCGCCTGGCGCACGTTCTGCAGGGTCTTGCTCTCGGCTTGGATGCGCTGGGCGATGGCGACGACGTCGGTGGACATGCGAGGGGTGTGGCGGCGCGAAAGGGGCGCACGACGATACCGACCGGCGAAGACTCCTCAATCGCGCGCTGCGCTGCGGGCCGCGAAACGTTCGCGAACCGTCACGAAGCGGTGCGCCGGGAGCGCCAACGGCGCGGTCGAAAGGCGCTGCCAGGCCGCGCTGCCGGCTTCCCTGTGCGCGGTGGCAACGGCGGCACGCGCCGGTTCGTCGCCCAGCACCCACAGCGCAGCCAGTTCGGGGCCCAGCCGGACACGCTGCACCGCGTAGTCGGCGACCACCTTGGCCCAGGCCGCGTCGTCGAGCTCGGCCCCGAGGCTCTCGTGCAGGGCGAGCACCGCCGCCCGCTCCACCCCGTGGGCAAGGGCGAGCTCGGCGGCGCGAGCGGCCCGGGACTCGACCTGCAGGAACGTCGAGCGCTGGCGGATCGCCGCGAACCCACCCAGGAACAGCACCGCGGCCCCGAGCAGCCAGGGCCACGAGGACCGCCCGGCGGCGGAGCCGAGGGCTCGGCTCATCGCGCCTTGGTCGGCATGCTGCCGGCGAGCACGCGGTAGCGTTCGGCGACCGCTTCGCGCTGGACCTCGGTACTGTGCGCGGCGACGGCGCCGAAGTCCTCGCCGGTCACGCTGCGCAGCACCGCGGCACACAGCGGCCACAGCCGCGGGGCCGGTGCAGCCGTCAGCAACCGCGCCAGTTCGAGCACGACCGCGGGGTCGGCGGGGCCCTGCAGCCGCTCGGCGGTCAGCGTCGTCGGCACTTCCGCCTTCTGCAGGGCGTCGAGCAACCACTGCCACTGCGGCGACTGGCGGTTCGCCTGGAACCACAGCATCGCCTGGTCGGCGTAGCTGCCGCTGCCGACCGTGTCGACCAGCTCGACACCCGTGGTCGACGAGAACAGGGCCGCGGCCACGACGCCGTGGCGCGGTTGGCGCATCAACTCGATCAGCTCCGGCAGGATCGCCGGGTCCTGGTGGGCGGCGATCGACTGCACGAGGCCGGCGCGAACCGTCAGGTCGCGCACCGCAGAGAGCTGCGCCCGCATCGCCGGCACGGCCAGCCGCGACGGCTGTCGCTGCAGGCTCGCGGCGGCGAGGCGCCCGAGTTCCTGCCCTTGCAGCAGCACCGAGAACTCGGCCAGCAGGTTCGCCGCGCGCGGCTCGTGCAGGTCGCCGAGTGCCTGCAGCGCCGCCGCCCGGTCCGCCTGGTCCGGCGCGGTCAGCGCCCCCTGCAGCACCGGGAACGCGAGCTCGCCGCCGGTGCGGCCGAGCGCCACCATGCCGTCGCGTCGCAGTTCCGGCGAAGTCGTCTCGGCGATCACCAGGGCGACCAACGCGCGCGACGCCGCCGGGATGCGCAGGGCCCCACACGCGTAGGCCGCGCCGCGCTGCACTTCCGGATCGGCATCGCGCAGCATCTCGACCAGCCGGGCATGCGCACGGCCGTCGCGCATCGCCACGACCTCGTCGATGCCGACCCGCCGCACCACCGGATCGGCGTCCTGCAGCGACGCGAGCACGGCGTCCTCGCCGAGCACGGCGAACACCGCCCGCACCGCCGCACGCCCGCCGCCGGGATGGCTGGCGGCCAACTGCAGCGCCGAGCGCCACACCGCGTCCCCGGGCACCGCCGCCAGCACTTCGAGCAGGCGCAGGTCGAGGTCGAGCAGGTTCGGCTGGCTGCGCAGCATCGTGAGCCCGAGCTCCGCGGTCGCGGCGTCGAGCAGCTCGTGGCGCTGCGCGTGCGTCAGCAGCTGCTGGAGCGCCTGCGTGCGCTGCCCGCCGGACCAGCTCGGCCAGCAGCGTACGATGCGCGCAGCGAGCCGCTTGCCGCGCACCACGGGATCGGGATTGGCGGCGAGCCAGGCGCTCTCCTCCCGCCAGAAGGTCACCAGGTCCTCGTCGGCCCCGCGCAGCTGCTGCCAACCCTGGGCCACGACGGCCTGCTGCACGACCGCCGCGAGCCGGTCGAACGCGGCGTCGCCGGCGACCGCCTGCCGCAGCGCGCGACGGCCGTCGACTTCGACGAGCAGCGAACGGGTGCGCGGCAGATCGGCCGGCGGAGCCACGCTCGCCCCGGGGAAGCCCGCGGTGCGCAACTGCGCCAACAGCGCGCGCAGCTCGGCAGCGGCCAGCACGAAGTCCATCGTGTCCTTGGCCGTCTCGACCGCCCCTGCGTCCACCCCGGAGAGGCGCACGCTCTGACCGTCCTGCTGCAGTTGCAGGCGCACCCGCGGCACGGCCTCGTCGGCGATCGCCAGGTCCGCGCGCAGACCGACGTAGCCGGCCTTGCGCTGCTCCCAGTACGGTCGCCACGACCGAGCATCGGTGCTCCCCTCCATGCGGCCGGTCAGCTGCAAGAGCCGCTGTTCGGCGGGCCGCCGCAGCAGGTCGAGGTTCGGCACGAAGCGCTGCGGCGCCACCACGTCGAGCAGCGCTTCGACCACCAGGCGCTCCCCGTCGTCGACGGGGACCGGGGCGCCGCGATGCACGAGGTCCGCCAGGCAGACCGCCGCGAGGCATCGGTTCAGGAGTTCGCCGTCGCGGAGCCGCGGCCACAACACCGCCGCAGCCTCGTCCGGCACGCCCGCCCCCGCCAGCTCGCCGAGCACGAACGCCGCATAGAGCGGTGTGCGGTCCGCGACCGGCGTCCCCAGCGCGCGCTGCAGCGGCGCTTGTGCGGGCGCCCCGACGCGCACCAGCGCCCCGGCTGCCGCACCGGCCAGCGCCGGGTCCTTGGCCAACAGCTCGATCAGTCGCACCACGGCCTCGGGGCTGCCGACCGCGGCCAGCAGCTCGACCCCGCGCATCTGCAGGTCGAGCGTGGACTCCCGCGTCAGCCCGTCGGCGAACGGCAGGTCCTCGGGCCGCAGCCGCGGCGCCAGCAGTTCGGCCGCATGGCGCCGCACGCCGGTGACTCGGCTGCGCACACACTCGCGCAGCGCCTGGCCGGCCCCGTCACCCTGCATCGCGACCAGGGTCACGAGGGCGGCGCGCGTCGCGTTGCCGAGCGGCCGCGACAGCAGCTGGAACAGCAGCTCGTCGGCGACCAGCTTCGAGCCCGGGCATAACCGCTCGGCGGCGAGCAGCAGGCTCTCGAGCTCGTCGCTGCGCGCCGACCGCAGGGCCTCGGCCACCCACGTCTCGAGCTGGGCGGGACCATGGTTGCGCGCCATGTCGCGCAGGCGCCGTTCGGCCCGGTCGCCGCCGAGCCGGATCTCCGCGAGATCGCGCCGGAACTGCTCCTGCGGCTGCAGCTTCGCTTCGGCGGCGGCCACTTCGGCCTTCGGCCGGCCCGGCGGCAACTGGATGTCGCCTCCGGGAAACACCTGAGGCACCAGGGAGAACAGCAGCGTGGCAGCGAGGGTCATGGGTCGGGGCAGCGGGGCACGCGAGGGGTCGTCGCGCGGCCGGCAAGGGGCGGGAGGATAGCGCACATCGCCCGCCGTCGCAGCGTCCCTGCCGAACCGCCGTCCGGCGCAGGGCCGGGTTCCCGGTGCCAGCCCGGGACCGTGTCGCTTGCTTCCGGCCCTTCGCCCGCGAGCATGCTCGCGCCTTGCCATCCGCCCTGCGTGTCCACACCGCCCTGCTGACCGTCTCGCTGCTGTTCGGCGGCAACTACGTGTTCACGAAGCGCATCCTGCCGCCGCTCGGCCCGCTGTCGCCGGCGGCCTGGGTGCTGTTCCGGATCACCGCAGCGACCGCGGTGATCGTGCCCCTGGCATTGTGGCTGCGCCGCCGCGGCAGCTGGCCCGACCGGCGCACGACGCTCGGACTGGTGCTGGCCGCGTTCCTCGGCGTCGGCGCCAACCAGGTGCTGTTCACCGAGGGCATGGCGCGCACCACGCCC
>JAEUHU010000229.1 GCA_016793305.1 Planctomycetota bacterium | reverse complement strand
GCCGAGCAGGCGCCCGGCCGCGTCGACCACCGCCCCGCCGCCGTTCTGGTTGCCGAGGTTCGGGTCGGCCTGGATGCGGCCGCCTTCCCGATCGCGCCGCGCCGACACCACGCCCACCGAGACCACCGGCTGCGTGCCGAGCGGATTGCCGACCGCGAACACGCGTTCGCCGAGCAGCACGTCGTCGTCGGGCGCACACTCCGCGACCGCCAACACGACACCGGCCGGCAACTCGATCTGCAGCAGCGCCAGGTTGGTCGCGCGGTGCGTCTTCTGCACCTTCGCGGGGAACGAGCGCTCGCCGAGCCGAACCTGCAGCGACTCGCCGCGGCACAGGTGCGCGTTGGTGACACAGAGTCCCGACGCAGACACCACGACGCCCGAGCCGAGGCCCTGCTGGCGCACCATCGCCCCCGGATCGTCGGCGCCCAGCGCGGGCCAGGCGCCGTCGCCGCTCCACACCGAGACCACCGCCGGGGCGATGCGCATCGCTGCCACCGCGGCGTCGTTGCGCGCGGGCGCCGCCGGCAGCTTCGCTCCGAACGCCTTGCGCAAGCTCGCCACCGGCACGCAGACGCCGAAGCTCGGCCGCTTCAGGTCTTCGAGCGTCGGATCGCTCTTGTCGCGCTGCACGTGCTCGCTGGCGTAGAGCCCCAGCAGGCTGCCGTCCTGCGCGAACACCGGCGCCCCGTCGCAACGTTCGTCGTTGCGGGCGTCGGTCAGGAACAGGTCCACTTCGGCCTGCAGCTTGCCACGCAGCGGGACCGCCGCGAGGGCCGGGCTCGCGACCCCGGCGAACGCCAGCATGTCGCGCCCCTCGGGCCTCGCCAACACCACGACCGACTGGCCGGGAGTCGGGCGCTCGACGCCGAGCGCCACCGCCGGCAGCGCCTCCTTGCCGGCGTCGACCTGCAGCAAGGCGAGCCCGGTGGCGTCGTCGACCTGCACCACGGTCGCCGGCAGTTCGCGGTTGCTCGCGTCGTCGAGCTGCACGACGAGCCGCTTGTCGGCTGCACCCTGCAGCTCGGCCACCAGATGCGCCCAGGTGACGACGAGGCCGGACTTGTCGACCAGCACGCCGGAACTGGCGCGTTCGATGCGGTAGGCGCCGCGCGGGCCGTCGACCATCAGCGCCACGTGCACGACGGCGGCGCGCACCTTGGCGACCGTCTCGGCCGGGCTGCCTGGACGAGGCGCTGCCTCGCCTTCGGGCGCCCGCAGCAGGGTTGGATTGACGACGCCCTGGGCGGGCAGCAGGCCCACCGCGAGGGCGAGCACGGCGAACAGCGAGAACGGACGCACCATGGGGCGCCGAGCCTAACCGGCCCAGCACACAGCCGGCAGCGTCACTTCGCCTTCTGCTCGGCCAGCAGCTTCTCGTTCGCTTCGGCGCGCTTGTGCGCCAGTTCCATCATGCGCTTCTGGTGCTTCAGGTAGTACTCGGTCTGGCTCTTGAAGGTGAGCAGCGTGGTCGCCTCGCGCTCGGCCTGCCCTTGGTACTGGTTGCCGCCGTAGACCTTGCCGATCACCTCTTCGAGCGCCTTCGGCGTCTTCTTCAGCGCCGGGAAGGTCGCCCCGGCCTGGTTGTAGATCTTGACCAGCTCCTTGACCTCCTTGCGCGTGTCCTTGCCGTTCGGCGTCACGGCGGCGAACGCCGCCAGCGCCTTGTCGGCCTGGGCGATCGCCTTCGCCAGCGTCGCCGCGTTCGCGTCCTTCAGGCTCGGCTTCAGCGGCACCGCGTCGACCAGCCGTGCGCCGTTGCATGTCGCGCACTTCCAGCCGCCCTCGCCGCGGCACATCGGACAGTCGGACCAGCGGTCGCCGCCGCCGGGCGTCTTGATCTGCCCACCGCCACTGCAGAGCAGGCACAGCACGAACCCCGCCGCCATGCACTGCGGACAGTGCACCTTCTCGAGTGGGTCGGGCCACTCGCCGAGCCCGGCACACGACCGGCACGCCGTGGTGAGATCCTTGTTGCGCTTGCACTCGACGCAGATCTTCGCTTCATCGGGGAAGCGCTGGCACGTCGAGCACGTGGTCTTGCCGGTGCCCGAGCAGGTCTGGCACTTCGGCGTCTTGTACTCGGCCCACTGCAGCAGGCCCTTGTCGTCGGCCTTGGTCTCCCGCTCGAACTTCTCCGGGATCACGTAGCGGATCTCGACTTCCTTCTGCGCCGTCGCGAACGAGGCGAGCAGGCAAGCGAACAGGAACGGCAGGAACGCAGCGAAACGGATCGTCATGGGGACTCGCGGGTGGCCGGCGGCTCCGGCCGGTGCGCGAGGATACCCGCAGCCATCGCCGGCCCCAACCTCTGCGGCGCACCACGACGAGCGCGCGCGCGAGGCCTTGGCCTCGGTCAGACGCCCTCGGGCGTCTCGCCACCCTCGCCGTCGGCGAGCACTTCGTCGTCGGCGAGCCCGGCCCGCTGCAGCCGCAGCCGCACGCGCCGGTTCTGCCGGCGCAGCCGATCGTTGCTCTGCTGCAGCCGGCCGACCTCGTCGAGCAGCACGCGCAGGTCGGCCGCGGCGACGGCGACCGTCGCCGCTCCGTCGCGCAGCTGCGCGCGCAGGGTCTTGCGGAGCGTTTCCAGCTGCTTGTCCGAGGTCATGCGCAGAGCCTCGCCCGCTGCCGGCGAAAGCGCAAGCGCACGCTGGAACGGTCCCCGACCCTGGCCATGATGCGCGCGTGCCCGCTGGACCGAGCGCCCGCCGATGACCTCTCTGCCCGAGCTGCTGCAGCGCGCGATCGGTTCCCGCGCGCCCCTGCTCGCGCGCCTGCACGACGAAGGCACCGACTGTTACCGGCTGCTGCATGGCATCGCCGAAGGCGCCCCCGGCGTCAGCGTCGACCGCTACGGCCCGCTGCTGCTGGTGCAGACCTGGCGCGAGCCGCTGCCCGCGGCGACCGTCGAAGCGCTCGCGGTCACCGCGCGCGCCGAGCTCGGCGTCGAGCTCGAGGTCGCCGGCAACCATCGCGGGGCCTCGGGCCCCGCGGACCCGCCGCCGCACGAGCCGGGCGTTCGCGCCCTGGCCGGGCACCACTGCCACGAGCGCGGCGTGCGCTTCACGATCCGCGCGCGCCACCGCGGCCAAGATCCCTGGCTGTTCCTCGACCTGCGCAGTGGCCGCGCCACCGTGCGACAGCTCGCCCGAGGCCTGCGTGTGCTGAACCTGTTCGCCTACACCTGCGGCGTCGGTGTGGTCGCCGCCACGGCCGGTGCTCGCGACGTGTGCAACGTCGACT
>JAEUHU010000195.1 GCA_016793305.1 Planctomycetota bacterium | reverse complement strand
GCACACACCAGGATCATCGGTTCCGACGACAGGTCGATGTGCTTCTTGTCCTCGGTCGCGTCGCAGGCGATCGACTTGTAGCAGAGCTCGCTGAGCTTGATGCGGATCTCGGCGGCGGCGACGCGGTTCTTGCCGTTGCCGACCAGCGCCCAGTAGCGGCGCTGCGGCGCCAGCGAACGGGCGATCGCGGCGATCGCGTCGTCCTGCTGCAGCACCTGACGCATCGCCGTCGGCAGCGCCAGCAGGGCCTGCAACAGTTCGTGTTCGTGGTGGTCGTCGGCGACACCGACGGCGCGCGCCAGCGCCAGCGCCAGCAACTGGCCGGCGGCGCACTGCGCGTAGAACGCCTTGGTGCTCGCCACGCTCATCTCGACGTCGCGGCCGTCGCTCGTGTAGAGCACGCCGTCGGCCTTGTCGGTCAGGTCGCTGCCGCGGCGGTTGACGATCGCCAGCACGGCGGCACCGCGGCCGCGCACCAGGTCGACCGTGCGGTTCGTGTCGGTGGTGGTGCCCGACTGCGAGATGGCGACGATCAGCGTGTCGCTCATTTCGTCGCGCATGCCGAAGCCGCTCAGCTCGGTCGCCGGCGTCGCCTGCACGGCGATCGGCGTGCGCGACAGCGCGTCGGTCAGCGCCCCGGCGACCGCCTGTCCGGCGACCGCCGCGGTGCCCTGGCCGATCACCAGGATGCGCTTCACCCGGCCCTTCTGCAGGGCCTGTTCGACGGCGTGCGGCAGCGACGCGGGGGGCAGCGCCACGCGCAGCCGCCCGTCCTTCTGCACGATGCGGCCGCGCAGCGTCTTCTGCAGCGACAGCGGCGCCTCGCCGATCTCCTTCAGCAGGAAGTGCGGGGCCGAACCCCGGTCGATGTCGCGCGTCGTCACGGCGGCGCGGGCGAGGTTCTTCTCGACCACTGGCAGCGGCGTGCCGTCGTAGGCGGCGCGGCGGATGCCGGCGATCTCGCCGGCCGCAGTCCCGTCGAGCTCGATCACCTGGCCGCGCGAGGCGGTCGGGTTCTGTGGGTTGCCGGGCGTCTCGCCGTCCATGCGCAGGTAGCGCTCGCACTCCTCGATCACGCCGTACGGCTCGCTCGCGACCACGAACTGGTCCTCGCCGACGCCGACGTAGAGCGCCTGGCCCGAACCGCGCAGCGCCAGCTGCAGCTTGCGCGGCTCGCGCGGGCTGGCGGCGCCGATCGCCACCGAGCCCTCGAACGCGGCCACCGTGCGCCGGAACGCCTCGGCCAGCGACAGCCCGCCGCGCAGTTCGCGCGACACGAGCGTCGGGATCACCTTCGCGTCGGTGGTGATGGGATCCGCGATGGCGAGGCCGTGCCGGCGGATCAGCTCGTGGTGGTTGTCGACGTCGCCGTTCAAGGCACCGATCACGTAGGGACCCGCCTCGCCGCTGGTCTCCTCGTGGTTCAGCGGATGGGCGTTCGGTTCGCTGATGATGCCCACGCTCGCCCAGCGGGTGTGGCCGAGCACCAGCGCTTCGGCGGTCTCCACGCGCAGGGCCGCCTGCAGCAGCCGGTCGTGCTTCGCCGCGTGGCGCAGCGCCTTGACGTTGTCGCCGAGTTCGCCGATCTCGGCGGCGTGCTTGTAGACGAAGTTGAGGCAGCCGTCGGCGATGCGCACCGAGCCGTCCTGGAACAACGGGTCGCCGTCGCGGCCACCGCGCAGCGCGCGCAGCGCCGGGGCTTCGGGGTCGACGCCGTGCACCAGCAGCGACATGCCGGCGGAGTCGCGGCCGCGCACCTCGAGGCGATCGAGCGCCGACAGCGCCGTCTGCAGGCTCGCGAACGCGGCGGCTGCCGCCATGTGCGGCACCTCGCCGCCGGCGAGATCGCGCACCGCCTCGGCGTGCGGCAAGCGGTCGCGCAGCACCGCCCACAGGGCGTCCTTCAGCTGCACCAGCGCCTGGTTGCGCTGCTCGAGGGCCGGATCCGGATCGGCCCCGACCGTGTCGGCGTCGAGCGAGCGTTCGAACGCGGTCACCGCGGCCTGCAGCGCGGTGGTGCGCTGGGCCAGTTCCTTCGCGACGGCCGGCGCCTGCAGCAAGGTCCAAAGGCCGGCCACACCGCGCAGTTCGCGGTCCAGCAGCACGAGCGACGCGGCGGCGGCGGCGAGGTGCTGCCGGTCACGGCCGTCGGCGAGCGCCAGCTCTGCCTCGGCGAGCAGCGCCCGCAGCGCTTCGACGGACGGTGGAGTGCGTCGGCTCTTGCGACGCAACACGGCGATGATGCCACACATTCGGAATGGGTCTCCAGGGTCAACGCGCGGCGAACTGCTCGAGGCCTTCCAGCAAGTCTGCGGCGAGGCG
>JAEUHU010000186.1 GCA_016793305.1 Planctomycetota bacterium | reverse complement strand
GCGGCGACGCATTCGGGTTGCCGGAGATCTGCGTTCGCCCGCCGCTCTGCGGTCGCAGCGTCAGCCCCTTGTCGAGCACGAATCCGGAGTGTTGCGCACCCAGCAACAGCGTGTCGCCGGGGCTGGCCTGGGCGATGTAAGACGTCAGGTCGGCCTGGTTCGGCACGACCCACGTGGTCTGCGCGGCGAGGGACCCTGCAAGGCCGAGGATCAAGGCTCCGAGAGACGAGGCAGAGTGGTTCATTGGCATCTCCGACTGCGTGCTCGAGAGGGAGCGGTCGGCACTCTAGCGCCGCAGCGCCTGGCCGCGAGGGGGCTGCCGCGCCGGGGCGCCCCCGATCCCTGTTCGCGCGGTCGCACCTGGACGCCCTGCCAGGCCCGGCTGTCGAGGCCGCGCCCATGGCCTGCTCTGCCTCAGCCCCGCTTCGGCAAGTCGAAGCGATCGGCGTTCATCACCTTCGTCCAGGCGGCCACGAAGTCGCGCACGAAGCGCTGCTCGCCGCCGGCCGACGCGTAGACCTCGGCGATCGCGCGCAGCTGCGAGTTGGAGCCGAAGATCAGGTCGACCGAGGTCGCGGTCCACTTCACAGCACCCGTCTTGCGATCCTTGCCGACGTAGACGTCCTGGCCGGACGGCGCCTTCGACCACACCGTGTCCAGGTCGAGCAGGTTGACGAAGAAGTCCCCGCTCAGCGTCTCCGGCCGCGTCGTGAACACGCCGTGCTGCTGCCCGCCGTGGTTGGTCCCGAGCAAACGCAGCCCGCCGACCAGCACCGTCATCTCCGGCGCCGACAGGCCGAGCAGCTGCGCCTTGTCGACCAGCAGTTCGGGCGTCGGCCGGTCGTAGGTGCCACCGAGGAAGTTGCGGAAGCCGTCGGCCTTCGGTTCGAGCACTGCGAACGACTCGACGTCGGTCATCGCCTGCGTCGCGTCGGTGCGGCCCGGGTGGAACGGCACCGCGAGCGTGTGGCCGCCGCGCTTGGCCGCGGCTTCGACGCCGGCGTTGCCGGCCAGCACGATCAGGTCGGCCAGCGAGATCCTCCGGCCGCCGGGTGCGCTCGCGTTCCAGTCGGTCTGGATGCGCTCGAGCACCGCCAGCACCTTCTGCAGGTCCGCCGGCTGGTTGACCGCCCAGTCCTTCTGCGGGGCGAGGCGAACGCGCGCACCGTTGGCACCACCGCGCAGGTCCGAGCTGCGGAACGTCGACGCCGACGCCCACGCCGTGCTCACCAGCTGCGCGATCGACAGGCCCGACGCCAGCACCTTGTCCTTCAGCGCCGCCTGGTCCTGCGCAGAGACCAGCGGGTGGTCGACCGCGGGCAGCGGATCCTGCCAGAGTTGCGCCTCGGGCACTTCCTTGCCGAGCAGGCGGGCGCGCGGCCCTATGTCGCGGTGCGTCAGCTTGAACCACGCGCGCGCGAACGCCGCGTCGAACTCGTCGGGGTTCTCGCGGAAGCGCTGCGAGATCTTCCGGTAGGCGGGGTCGGTGATCAGCGCGATGTCCGTGGTGAACATCATCGGCAGGTGCGACTTGTTCGGATCGTGCGCGTCGGGCACGTCGCCGACCCTCCGTTCAGACCCCGCTCGCCGCCTCGACCAGCGCCTTCAGGCGGGCGACCGAGAAGCCCCGGTCGTGGAAGAACACCACCTTGCCCGTGCGATCGAGCAGCAGCACCCGGCCGGTCAGGCCGTCCTCGTTGCCGGTGAAATCCGCGATGCGCGCCGCGTCGCCGTAGACGGTGACGACGCTGGCCCAGTCCTCGGCGGGGATGCCGCGCCGCATGCCGCCGTCGATGGTGCCGGCCAGCAGCCTCGGAAACAGGCCGGGCAGCGTCGGCACTTCGAACGTGCGCACCCGCCAGCCGGCCTGGTCGAGCCCCAGCAGCCATCGATCGAGGTCGAACTGGGCTTCCTGCTCGTAGCCGACCAGCAGCAAGAGGGGCGCGCCCGCACCGAGCGCCGGCAAGGTCACCGCGTCACCGGCCAGCGACGTGCCGGCCACGGTCGGGAACACTTCGCCGGTTGGGTCGCGTCGTGGCCAGGTCGTGCTGCAGGAGGCCAGCAGCAGCGTGGCGAGGAGTACACCGAGGCAGACGACGGCGGGTCGGACGAACGATGGCGGGGGCATGCGACGGCGTTCGGCCGTCGCCCATCGAGGGATGCGGCGTGGCGGCAACGTCCATTCGGTATCGTGACGGCCATGCGCCGTGGGCTCGCGAACGTCTGCTCGGTTGCTGCCGGCCTCACCTCTGCCGGCTGCGTGGACCGGCAAGTCCCATCCGGCCACGTCGGGTCGGACCTCGGCGAGAGGATGCGATGAGCATCGCGCGCGCCACCCCGGCGGAGATCGAAGCCTGGCTCGCGACGCTGCCGGCGTGGCGCCAGGTCGGCGACGAGCTGCGCGCCACGTTCCGCTTCCCGACGTTCGGTGCGGCGGTCGCGTTCACCCAACGTCTGGCGACGGTCGCCGAGCAGCAGGACCACCATCCCGAATGGACGGTGCGATCGCGCGTCGTCGAGATCGCCATGACGACGCACGACGCCGGCGGGGTCAGCGTGCGCGACGAACGGCTGGCGCGCGCGGCCGACGGACTGGCGCGGGCCGCGGGTGGCGTCGCGGTCGGCGGAGCCTGATCCCGCGGATCGGCGGAGTGCGCGGCGAGTGCCTCGAGCGGCCGTGGCGTCCGGCCCGAGGTCGATCGGACCTGACTCAGAACAGCAGCGAGTAGGTCTGCGTCAGCACGAACGGGCCGGGCATCGCGAACACGCCGAGTCCGCACGGGTCGATCACCACTGCCTGCACCGACAGCACCGTCGTGCACGGGAATCCGACGATCGTCGGGATCGGCACCTGCAGCGACAGCGTGCCGGCCGTGGTCAGCGCGAACGGCACGACCGCGGCGATGCCGCACGGCAGGCTCATGTCGAGATCGAGCGACTGGTTGCTGCCACCGCAGGCGGTCAGCGGGATCCCCGGTGCGCAGGTGTTGGTCGGGCCGGCCAGCTGGCAGGGCAGGCACCGGCAGAAGCTCAGCAGCAGGAACGCGGACGCTCCCGCCGGCGCCGAGACGTCGAGGTTCAGGGTCACGTTGCCGCCCGGGAAGCACATCGTGTTGCACGAGGTCGAGCCCGAGCCCATCAGGTTGACGGTGAGGTCGTTGATGCCGGGCACACCCGTGGTCTGGGCGATGGCCGCGCTGGCGGAGAGCAGGACGCCGAGGACGTGCTTGTTCATGCCCCCGTGAGGATCGTTCCTTGTGCCGCGCACGCCGAAGCTCGGGAATCTGCCGCAGCGCTGCCGTGGTCCTGGTCTTGGACGGCGCCTTGGCGGCCTTCGGCCTCGGGGCGTGGAGCCGGAGGCTCGCGGCACTCGGCGGCAGACCACCGGCCGTCGGCGATCAGCGGCCGGCGGGCAGGACCAGTTCGACGGTAGCACCCGCGTGGTGGGTGCCGAGCGATACCGGTGTGTCCTCGG
This sequence comes from Planctomycetota bacterium, assembly GCA_016793305.1. The sequence continues at coordinate 16,935 of JAEUHU010000186.1, read as the reverse complement.
CCGGCATCACCAGTTCGAGCTCGCCACCGGCCCATGGCGACAGGATGGCGAACCGCCCTTCGGCATCGCTCGATGCGCCGCCTTGCCAGTTGCGCAGCAACCCGTCGGCGCGAGCCTGCACGAACACGAACGCCGCCGGGGTGCCGTCCGGTCGGCGCAGGCGGCCGCGCAGCCAACGGTCGGCGGCGATCGCTGCGCCGCGCAGTTCCAGCCCTTCGACGCGCCGGCCGAGCTGCGGCAGCACGTGGCCCGACGACCCCTCATGGCCGCACCCGGCGTCGTCGAGGGCTGCGTAGCCTTCGGTCGGTGGCACCGCGTCGAAGCGGAACGTGCCGTCGTCGGCCGTGGTGGTGCGCAGGTCGCCACCCTGGAACATCGTCGCACCGAGCAGCCGGCGTTCGCCCTCCTGGTGGAACCACGTGACGCTCGCACCGGCCAGCGGCGAGCCGTCGGGCTTCAGGACGCGGCCGGCGACGGCGGCGCGCTGCGGATCGCCGTGCGGGACCAGGGTGACGTTCGCCATGCGCAGCCGCGGCAGCACCAGGATCGCCCCGGCCACGGCGACGACCGCCAAGGCAGCGAACATGAGGACGGGGCGGCTCGTGCGCGAGGTCATGGCGGGCAGCCTACGATCGGCACGCCGAGGATTGCGGAGACGGCGCGATTGCCCCCGCCGCCGGGCGTGCCAGACTGCGCAGGTGACCGTCACCCTGCACGCCCGTGGCCTCGCCGCCAGTTTCGGCAGCCGCGAACTGTTCTCCGGCCTCGACCTGGTCGTGGCCCCCGGCGACGTGGTCGGGCTGGTCGGGCCGAACGGCTCCGGCAAGTCGACGCTGCTGAAGATCCTCGCCGGCCTGCGCGCGCCCGACGCCGGCACCGTGACCACGGCCCCACCCGACGGCAACCTCGGCTACCTGGCGCAGGAGCCCGAACGGGTGCCCGGGGAGACCCTCCAGGCGTTCCTGCTGCGGCGCACCGGCGTGGCTGCCGCCGATGCCGCGATGCAGGCCGAGGCCGCGGCGATGGGGGACGGGGTGCCGGGCGCCGACGATCGCTACGCGCACGCGCTCGAGCGCTGGCTGCAGCTCGGCGGCGCCGACTTCGACGAACGCACCGCGGCGGTGCTCGCCGACCTCGGGCTCGCCGTCGATCTGGCGGTGCCGACGACCGCGCTGTCGGGTGGACAGGCGGCGCGGGCCGGCCTCGCGGCACTGCTGCTGTCGCGCTACGACGCCTACCTGCTCGACGAGCCGACCAACGACCTCGACACGGACGGGCTCGACCGGCTCGAGGAGTTCGTGCAGGACCTGCAGGCGCCGACGGTGCTGGTCAGCCACGACCGCGAGTTCCTGACCCGCACGGTCACCAAGGTGGTCGAGATCGACCGCAGCCTGCAGCGCGTCGTCACCTACGGCGGTGGCTACGCGGCGTTCCTCGAGGAGCGCTCGACGGCGCGGCGGCACGCGCAGGAGGCCTACGAGTCGTTCGCCAGCCGCAAGTCCGAGCTCGAGGCGCGCGCGCGGCGGCAGCGCGCGTGGATGGCGAAGGGCGTCAAGAACGCGCGGCGCAAGGCGAAGGATCGCGACAAGATCGGCCGCGCCTACCGCGCCGAGACCAGCGAGCAGCAGGCGGCGAAGGTGCGGCAGACGGAGCGCATGATCGAGCGGCTCGACAGCGTCGAGGCGCCGCGCAAGGAGTGGAAGCTGCAGTTCACGATCGCCAGTGCGTCGCGGCCGGGCGACCTGGTCGGCTCGCTGCGTGGAGCCATGGTGCAGCGCGGCACGTTCACGCTCGGCCCGGTCGACCTGCAGCTGATGGTGCGCGACCGGGTCGCGATCACCGGCCCGAACGGCGGCGGCAAGAGCACGCTGCTGCAGCTGCTGCTCGGCCGGCTCACGCCCACGGCAGGCACGGCGAGCCTCGGCGCCGGCGTCGTGGTCGGCGAGATCGAACAGGCGCGCCTGACGTTCGTCGCCGATGCGCCGATGCTCGAAGTGTTCGGCCGCTGCCTGCCGAACTGGGCGACCGCCGACGTGCGCACGCTGCTGGCGAAGTTCGGGCTCGGCACGGCGCTGCTCGAACGCTCCGCGGCCTCGCTGTCACCCGGCGAACGAACGCGCGTGGCGATGGCGCTGCTGCAGGCACGCGGCACGAACCTGCTGGTGCTCGACGAACCGACCAACCACCTGGATCTCGAGGCGATCGAGCAGCTCGAACAGGCGCTCGACGCGTTCGACGGCACGATCCTGCTGGTCACGCACGACCGCCGCATGCTCGACACGGTGCGGCTGACGCGGCGCTGGCACGTCGACGGTGGGTCGGTGACGGAGATCGCGGCGGATTGAGGTCGACCTGGGGTTGGCGTCAGTGCCCCGTCGCGTGGCTCGTCCCGGTCACCGACAGGAAGAACTCCTCCAAGCTGTTGCCCTCGGTCAGCGCGCGCGGCGTCACGCCGGCGTCGAGCAGCAGCCGCAGCACCGCGGCGACCGTCGCGTCGGCGTTCGTGCCTTCGGGAAGGTCGAGCTGCAGGCGATAACGACGCGGGCCGCGGTCGGTGATCGTCGGCACGCCGGGCAGCCCGGCCAGCCGTTGTCGTTCGTCGTCGGTGAGCGGCCGCGACGTCTCGATCTCGAGCTGGCGCGCCTGCCGCAGGATCGTGTCGACCGGGCCGCTGACCTTCAGCTGGCCCTTGTCGAGGATCGCCACGTGGTCGCAGAGTTCCTGGATCTCGGCGAGGTTGTGGGAGCTGATCAGCGTGGTCACGCGCCGCTGCCTCTGCAGGTCGCGCACGAGGTCGCGGATCTGCCGTGCGTTCTGCGGATCGAGGCCCGAGGTCGGTTCGTCGAGCAGGATCACCTCGGGTTCACCGAGGAACGCCTGCGCGATGCCCATGCGCTTCAGCATGCCGTGCGACAGCGCGTGGATGCCGCGTTTCCTGTACTCGGCCAGACCGACCAGTTCGAGGGCCGCGGTGACCTCGGCTTCGGCGGTCTTCTTGTCCCGGCCGTCGAGCTGGCGGAAGAACGCGAGCTGCTCGAGGATCGGCACGTTGCGTTGGAACGACGCGTCCTGCGGCAGGATCGTCAGGCGACCCTGCAGCTGGCTCACGTGGGCGATGTCGGTGCCGAGCACGTGCAGCGAGCCGGAGCTCGCCGACAGGAAGCCCGCGGCGATCGAGAACAGGGTCGTCTTGCCGGCACCGTTCGGGCCGAGCAGCCCGAAGATCGAACCGCTCGGCACGTCGAACGAGACGTCGTCGAGCGCCTTCGTGGCGCCGAACGACTTGGTCACGTTCGCGACGCGCAGGGCCGGAGCCAGGGTGGTGGTGGAGGGGGCGTTCACAGGTCGCGGCGGGTGAAGGTGCGGTGGCCGAGCCAGACGAACACGGTGGTCTGCAGCAGGCAGCCGCCGATCGCGAGGGCTTGCTGCAGCAGGTCGTGGTGCAGCAGCCGCGACTGGAAGCCCCAGGGCAGCAGCCAATTCACGTACTGCGCGCTCTCGAACTGCAGGCTGCCGAGCGAGGCCGCCAACGGCACGCCGCCGATCGCCAGCGACGCGAGCGTCAACGACGTGAACGAGCCGCCGGCCGCCGTCGAGATCCAGCCGCACAGCGCCGTGTAGGGCAACGACACGACCACCATCATCAGCGTGCCCTGCAGCGCCCAGAGCAGCATCTCGCCCCACGGGTACACACCGAGCTTGAGGCCGAGGTAGACGGTGACGACGAGCCCGAGCAGCGACAGCACCGCGACCAGCGTGATGCACAGGCCGAGCAAGCGGCCGAAGTAGATGCTGCTGCGGTCGGCGCGCAGCAGCTGGTAGCGCAGCTGGCGCGAGGCGATGTCGCCGGCGTAGAGGTCGAACGCGCCGAACGCGACCACGAACGGCCAGCCGAGCAGCAGGATCAGGAAGATGGCCGACAGGATGCCCGGCCGGTCCTCGAGCAGGTAGGTCGCCCACTTCTCGGTGTCCTTGTCGGTCGAGACGGCCAGCCGAGGGCGCTTGCGTCGGGTCTCGCGCGCGGCCTCGTCGTCCTCTTCCGCGGCGTTCCCTGGCGTCGACGGCAGCATCCAGACGATCACCGGCTTCGCCTGTTCCGTCAGCTGCTCGAGCACACGCAGTTCGGCGTCGCGGCGGCCTTCTTCGGTCTCGTAGAGGGCCGGATCGACCATCAAGCGAGCCATCGACTCGATCGGCTGCATCATGAAGTGCGCGACCAGCAGGCCGAAAGTCAGCGACAGCAGCAGGAACACGAGGCCGATGCCGCCGCGCACCGAGGTGCGGGCCGCGTAGCCGGCGATCTGCAGGGTGTGGCGGCGGTTCACGTCGGTGTCAGCGGACGAACTCGTCCTTGAAGGTCACGTTCAGCAGGAACAGCGTCAGCAGCGGGAACAGCAGCTGCACGATCGTCAGCAGGGTGAAGTCGCCGGCTCGCGTGCCGCGCAGCAGCATCGCGTAGGCGATCGTCACGCCGATCGTCGCCAGCGCTGCGACGGTGCCGAGGCCGCGGCCTTGGCGGGCCCGCAGCTTCAGGCAGCCGATGCCCGCCGCGATCACGGCGAGGCCGGTCAGCACCGCGAGCACCGAGAGGGTCGTGAACGCCGTCGCGTCGACCGCGGCGAGTGCGTCGGCGAGCTCGCGCGGGCGCTTGTCGTCCATCTGGTCGCGCAGGTTGCGCATCGCGACGAAGCCGATCGTGTCGGCGATGCGCTTGCCGCCGAACACGAAGTGCAGCACGGCGAGGGCGGTCAGGCCGCCTGGGCGAGTGGTTTCCGACATTCTGGTGGCAAGGTGCGGGACGGATTCGGCGAACGCGGCCTCTGGATGCAGGCGGGAACGCGGCTGGCAAGCAGTGGGCGAGACGCAGTCGGGCATGGTGGCCGTTCGTGGTGCCTGCGCCAACGGTTCGACAGCGAGAACTCGCGGCCCGTAGAGTGGGGCGCGATGCAAGTTCCCGACGACACCCCGCCGAGCAAGGACTCCCTGCGAGCCCGCTTGCGGACCCGCCGCGACGCGCTGCCTGCCGCGGCGCGGGCGGCGTGGTCCGAGCATCTGGCCGAGCTCGGGGCACCGGCGTTGCGCGAACGGCTCGGGCCGGCGGCGATCGTCGCCGCCTACTGGCCGCTGCGCAGCGAGGCGGATCCGCGGCCGCTCGCGCGGGCGCTGCAGGCGACGGGCGTCGCGCTGGCGCTGCCGGTCGTCGAAGGCGAGACGATGCGGTTCCGGGCCTGGAGCGGCGGCGAACGGGACCTCGAGCCGGCGGGCTTCGGCGCCCTCGGTCCGGGAGCTTCGGCGCCGGTGGTGCAGCCGACGCTGGTGCTGGTGCCGCTGCTCGGCTTCGACAGCACCGGCCACCGGCTCGGTTGGGGCAAAGGCTACTACGACCGCTTCCTCGCCGGGGCCACGGGAACGGCGCGTCCGTTCGCGGTCGGCATCGCGTTCGCCTGCCAGCGGGTCGCGGCGATCCCGTGCGAACCGCACGACGTGCGCCTCGACGCGGTGCTCACCGAGCAGGGCCTGCTGGTGCCGGTGTCGGCGATCGAGGCGCCCAAGGCCGAGGACTGCTATCCGTGCGGTACGCCGCGGCGTCGGCGTAGCTGAGCTGCGAGGCGTCACCGGGCCGCGCGGTGGCGCGCTTCGTCGAAGGGGCGCTACAGGTCGCTGGCTACAGGTCGCCGATCCGCCCGTGGCCGCCGTTGGTGACGACGAGCCCACTCCACCCGCCGAGGGTCACTGCCTGGTTGTAGAAGTGCACGCCGACAAGCACTGGCTGGTTCGGCACGGCCCAGGTGACCGACCGTTCGCCGAGCCAGCTGAACAGCGGGTGAACCGCGTGCACGCTCACCAGGAGCTCACAACCCGCGGCACCGAGCGGTGCGAGGTCGAGCGGCAGCGGCACGCCGAGCCAGCTCGTGTTCGACAGTCCGAACACCAACAGGGTCGGCTGCCAGGGAGGAAGGTCGCGCAGCGAGAGGGTGAACGGTTGGCCGAGGACCGGCCGATCGCCGTTCGCGGTCAGCGACGGGGCGTCGGCTCCCCCGGGGCAACCCGTTCCGAACGTCTCGTAGCTCGCGAGCGTGCCGGCCACGCCGTACTCCCACGTGTCGGCGATGCGCCCACCGCGGAGCACGATGCGGCCTCGCGCGGCGTCGTAGGCCAGCGCCACGTAGTCGCGCGGACTCGGGGCCGGGGCCGGGGCCTGCTGCAGCCAGTCCTGGCCGTCGAACTCCCAGGTGTCGGCGACCGGACCCGGGTCGATGCCACCGCCGAACAGCACCGTGCGGTTGCGCGCCGCGTCGTAGGCCATCCCTGCGGCATAGCGCGCCGTCGGCACGTGCGCCGGGAAGCGCTGCGTCCAGTCGACCCCGTTCCACTCCCAGGTCGCGTCCTGCTTCACGTAGGCGGTCGACAGGCCGCCGAACAACACGCTGACCTGGCGACTGCTGTCGTAGGCGAGGTTGCCGTTGCGCGCCGCGGTCGGCCGGTGCGTCGGGAAGCACTGGATCCAGTCGGTGCCGTCCCATTCCCAGGTGTCGTCGAAGGTCGGCATCATGTAGCCGCCGAGGCCACCACCGAACAGCACGATGCGCTGCCGGCCGGCGTCGTAGGTCATCGCCACGGCCCCGCGCGGGCTCGGTGCGTGGGCGGGGAAGCGCTGGGTCCACGTGGTGCCATCCCATTCCCAGGTGTCGTTGTTGTCGATGGCGACACCGCTGGACACCCCGAAGCCGCCGAACAACACCACGCGTTGTCGCGCCGCGTCGAAGGTCATGCCGACCATCGTGCGCGCGCCCGGGTGGTTGGTCGGGAGTCGTTCGCTCCAGGTCGTGCCGTTCCAGGTCCACGTGCGATCGTGCACTCCGACGACGCTGTCGCCGCCGAACAGCACGACCTCCTGCCGGGCGGCATCGAAGGCGAAGCCGGGGCTGCCGACGGCGTCCGGTTGCGTTCCGGACGGCACCGCGAACCACTGGGCCTGGGCCGTCAGCGGACCGAGCAGCCCGAGGGCGAGCAGGGGGAGACGCATCACGAGGGATCGGGCGTTGGTCATGGAACCTCCGTTCCGGGTCGGGACTGCAACGATGGAACGGGCCCAGGCTCGCGACCATTCGGACGGTCGGCGTAGCGCGCACCGACACTCTGGGTAGGGGAGGTCCGGGTCGACGTTCCGGCTGGCGCTCGCCGCCTCGGCCCGGTGGCGCCGGCGGCGGCGATGCCGCCCTTCGGTCGCGTTCGTTACGCTGCGCGCCGCCCATGGATGCCACGGATCGAGCTCCCGCCGCCGACGCCGCGTCGGCCACCCTGCCGACCGTCGTCTGGGCCTATCGCCGCACCGGCAAGTTCGCGTTCCACGTGCTGACCGGCGCGCTGGAGAGCGACCCGCGCACGGCCGCGGTGCCGGTCACCTTCGCCAACGGCGTCGCTGCCGTGGTCGCTGCCGTGCAGCAGGCGCTGCGAGCCTCGACGGTGCGCGTGCTGGTCGGCTGGTCGTTCTACTCGCCCGACGCCGCGGCGATGTTCGCCGAGCTCGCCGCGGTGAAGGCGCAGGTCGCCGACGCGCGCGTGCTGCACGTGTGCGGCGGTGTGCACGCCTCCGCCGAACCGCTGGCGACGCTGCAGGCGGGCTTCGACCTGGTCGCGATCGGCGAAGGCGAACGGCTGGTGCAGGACCTCGTGCGCGCGCTGCAGGAGGGCGACGATCCACGCGCCTTGCCCGGCATCGCCTCGCTCGTCGCCGACGGCACGCTGCGCAAGAACGGCCGCGCCGAGCGCATCGGGCTCGACGACTTCCCGCCGTTCGGGCCGGCCCACGATCGCTTCGGCCCGATCGAGATCACGCGCGGCTGCGTCTACGCGTGCCGGTTCTGCCAGACGCCGTACTTCGCCGGCGCCAGCTTCCGCCATCGCAGCGTCGCCAACGTGCGGCACTGGGCGCGCTACCTGGTCGGCCGCGGCTTCCGCGACTTCCGCTTCCTGACGCCTACCTCGCTGAGCTACGGCACGCACACCGCCGAACCCGACCTGGCCGCGGTCGAGGGGCTGCTCGCCGGCGTGCGCGAGGAGATCGGGCCGGAGCGCAGGCTGTGGTTCGGCACGTTCCCGAGCGAGGTGCGGCCCGAGCACGTGACGCCGGCGAGCCTCGCCCTGCTGCGCCGCTACGTCAGCAACCAGGCGTTGATCGTCGGCGGCCAGTCGGGCAGCGATCGGGTGCTCGCGAGCAGCAAGCGCGGCCACGACGCTGCGACGGTGGAGCGCGCGGTCGCGTTGTGCGTCGAGCACGGCTTCGTGCCGCACGTCGACTTCCTGCTCGGCCTGCCGGGCGAGGACGACACTGACGTCGACGCGACGCTGCAGCTGATGGACCGGCTGGTCGCGCGCGGCGCCAAGGTGCACGGCCACACGTTCCTGCCGCTGCCGGGCACTCCGTTCCAGAAGGCGCCGGCCGGCGCGTTGACCGCGGAGGTGCGGCGGCGCCTGCGCAACCTCGCGTCGAAGGGCCAGCTCTACGGGCAGTGGGAACAGCAGGAAGCGACCGCGCAGGCGATGGTGGCGCGGCGCATGCCGCGGATCGCGCCGTGAACGTCGAGGTGCTGCCGACCCTGCGCATCGTGCTGCTCGCGATCGCGGCAGCGATCTCCTACGGCATCGCCCACGACCTCGTCACGGCACACGTCTGCCTCGAGTACTTCACCGTCGCCCACCCGCCGTTGTTCCCGACGGAGGATCCGGTGCTGTTGGCGATCGGCTGGGGCGTGGTGGCGACGTGGTGGGTCGGCCTGATCCTCGGCTTGCTGCTCGCGCACGCGGCACTGCGTGGACCGGAGCCTGCGGTCTCGACGCGCGCGCTCGTTCGCCCGATCGCGAAGCTGCTCGCGGTGATGGCCCTGTGTGCCGCGTGCGCGGGCTTCGTCGGCTGGCTCGGCATGCAGGCCGGTTGGTGGACGATGATCGGTCCGCTGGCGACGAGCATTCCGACCGCGAAGCACGCCGGCTTCGTCGCCGACTCCGCCGCCCACCTGACCAGCTACGTCGTCGGTGCCGTCGGTGGCATCGTGTTGGCGCGGCGTGTGCGAAGAGCTCGGCGGGTCGGAGCACGCGGATCGCCGTGAAGGAGCGCGCCGGGTGCCGTTGCAGCTACTTGCCGTCGTAGACGACCACCTTGGCGAACCACGGCCGGAAGCGCTCCACCAAGGCCAGATGGATCGGATCGTCGTCCCAGCCCTTCGCGGCGGCAGCGTCGCGGAAGCGCATCACCAGCATCAGGTCGTACGAGTTGTCGACCACGTCGCGCGGCGTGCCGGCCGGGGTGCTGGTCCAGCACGCTTCCAGACCCGGCACCAGGGCTGCCTTCGCCTCCATCTCGACCGGGATCGCCGCGCGTTCGCTCGCCGGCGTGTCGGGCTTCAGCCAGAACAGCACGACGTGCAGGCGGCTGCCGGAGCCTGGCTGCATGGTGGACGGTCTGGCGCTGCTGCTGCAGGCGGGCAGCAGGACGGCGAGGAACGGGACGAAGTGGCGGAACCGCATGTGCCGACGATACGGACTGGGCCGCCGGCGTCACCCTCGTTCGGCTCCGGGGCCCGTCCGCGTCGGTGGCTTCCCATGGGAGACTCGGGCCACCATTCGCGGAAGCTGCGGAGTGCCCGGTTGCCGTTCCTCGGCCGGCTGACGACAGTGTGCCGCGCATGGAACAGACCATCGCGTTGCCCCTCGAGATCCTGCGCGAGCTCGAAGCCTTGCGGGATCGGGTCGGCCCCGGACCGGCATGTGTCGCCGGCGTCGACGCCTTGATCGCGGCGCATCCGCAGCATGCCCCGGCCCTGCGCGCGTGGTTGCTGCGCACCAGCGGCGAGGCCGGCAGTGCGTCGCTGCCCGCGTTCGGCCGCTATCGCCCGATCTCGCTGCTCGGCACCGGAGGCTTCGGCGAAGTGCACCTCGCCGAACAGCTCGAGCCGGTGCGGCGCCAGGTGGCGCTGAAGGTGCTGAAGCTCGGCATGGACAGTGCGTCGATCCTGCGTCGCTTCGCGCGCGAGCAGAGTTCGCTGGCGCGCATGAACCACGACGCGGTGGCGAAGATCCTGGACGCCGGCACGACGCCGTCGGGGCAGCCGTTCTTCGCGATGGAGCTGGTCGACGGTGCACCGATCACGGTGCACTGCGATCGTGTGCACATGCCGCTGCGCGAACGCGTCGAGCTGTTCGTCGAGGTGTGTGCAGGCGTGCAGCACGCGCACCAGAAGGGCGTCGTGCATCGCGACCTGAAACCCGGCAACGTGCTGGTGGCGCGGCAGGGCGAGCGCGCACAGCCGAAACTGATCGACTTCGGCATCGCCCGGGCGCTGGCCGGCGACGACGACACCAGCGATCCGACGCTGACCGAGGCCGGGGCCGTGCTCGGCACGCCTTCCTACATGGCGCCCGAACAACTGCGCGGGGACCTGCACAGCATCGACACCCGCACCGACGTCTACGCGCTCGGCGCGATCCTGTTCGAGTTGTTGACCGGCCTGCGGCCGCTCGCCGGCGAACTCGGCGAACCGGCGGCGGCGTTCGTCGCCCGGCAGCGCCTGGCCGCGATCGACGTGCCGCGGCCGAGCGTGGCGATGCTGCGGGACCCGAGCACGCTCGCGGTGCGGGCGGAGCTGCGCGCCACCTCACCGGCTGGCGCAGCGCGCGCGCTGCGCGCCGACCTCGACTGGATCGTGCTGCGCGCGATGGCGAAGGAGCCCGAGCGCCGCTACGCGTCGGTCGCCGAGCTGGCCGGCGACCTCGAACGCTACCTGCGCGGCGAGGCGGTGCTCGCCGGACCGCCGGGATTTGGCTACCGGCTGCGCAAGTTCGTCCAGCGTCGTCGTGGCCAGGCGATCGCGATCGCGGCGGTGGCGAGTGCGCTGCTGGTCGGTGGCGTGGCGACGTTCGTGCAGTATCTGCGCGCCGAGGGTGAAGCGCAGAAGAACCTCCAGCTGGCAAGCATCGCGGAACAGGAGCGCGATCGCGCTGACGCCAAGGTGGACGAGTTCGAGATGCTCGCCGCGGTCGTCGAGCACGAGCGCGTGCGGGCGAGGGCCGACGAGTTGGGGCCGGCGTGGCCCGAGCGCATCCCGGTCTACGAGGCCTGGTTGCGCGACGACTGGGAGGTGCTGCGGAAGGTGTGGCCGCGGCTCGAGGGGACCGTGGCCGCGACGCGTTCGCGCGCCCTGCCATGGTCCGACGCCGAACGCGCCGTCGACCGGTCCATGCACCCTCGCTACGCGGAGTGGCTCGGCGTGTCGCAGCAGCTCGCCGCCGTGGAGCGGGCTCAGCCGCGCGAGCCCGATGCCCTCGTGCCGCTGTTGCCGACGCTGCCCGAGGCGATCCGTGGTTCCGATCCGGCGACGATGCTCAAGTACTGCCACCGGCGAGTGTCGCCCAAATGGGCCGAGCGAACCGTGGCCGGTGAGGAGGCTCTCGGCTTGATCGCTGCCTACACGGCCCAGGCCGCCTTGCCAGCCACGGCGGAGCCGGTGGTGCGCGCGGCCGTCGCCGAGGAGCTCGCCTGGGCGGAGCTGGCGAACGGCAACCATGTCGCTGCCCGCCGCCATCTCGAGAAGGCGCGAGCGGAGGTCGCTGGCGACGCGGCGGCCTTGAAAGATCGGGAGGCTGTCGCCCGTGAGTTCGAGGCGGCCGTCGCTGCGTTGCCCGCCTTGTGCTCCGACTTGCGCAAGCGGCTTGCGGTCCTCGAGCCCCTGGTCGCCGAGCGCCTGACGTTCACGTTCCCTCCCGACGAAGCCGCAGCGCGCTTCCTGCACGATGCCCTGTCGAAGCTGCTGCGCGATCGCGATCGCCTGGCGACGACGGCAGCTCGGGTCGAACGCGATCTCGGTTGGGCTCGAGCCCTCGCCACGCCGAACTGGCGGCATCCGCAGGCGCGACACGGCGTCGACGACGTGCGCCGCGGGCTGGCGAGCAGTACGCACCCGACGCTCCAAGCTCTCGCACCGACGTTCGAGATCCCGGTCGGGTTGGTTCCCATCGGACCGAATCCGGCCACTGGCCTCTGGGAGTTCTACGATCTGCGCAGCGCGTGGGCCGGTCAGGGGGACCCTGCGGCGTTGCCGCTGCCGACCCACGGCCCCGACGGCTCGATCGCGCTCGACGAGACGATGGGAATCGTGTTCGTGCTGGTGCCCGGCGGCACGTTCGTGATGGGGGCCCAGAACACGCGACCGAACGATCCGAACCACGAGGTGGGTGCGCGCGAAGGGGAGGATGCGCACCATGTCACGCTGGGGTCGTTCCTGATCGCACGCCACGAGGTGACGCAGGCGCAATGGGAACGCCTGTGGAACGGCGACGAGTCGCTGTTGCGACCGAGCCAGTACCGGCCCGGCGCCGACGACCGTCGCCGCGGCGCGGTCACGGCCCTGCACCCCGTGGAGCAGGTGAACTGGTCGATGGCGAACCGGCTCGCCACCGACCACGGCTTGTGCCTGCCGACCGAAGCGCAGTGGGAGTACGCCTGCCGCGCCGGCACGAACACGCCGTACTGGTGCGGCCCGCGGGTCGAAGACCTCGGGCCGGTCGCGAACTTGTTGGATCGCACGGCCGAATCGTCGGTGTCGACGTGGGGCAAGGGTGGGCCGTTCACCGACGGAGCGGTGCTGCACTGGCCGGTCGGTTCGGGGCGCGCCAACGCGTTCGGCCTGCACGACGTGCACGGCAACGTGTTCGAGTGGTGCCGCGAGCGCTACATCGGCTACGAGTTCCCGACGGACCTGCGCACCGGGGAACGTTCCGGCGTGCTGACCAGCCAGGACCGGGTCTGCCGCGGTGGCGCGTTCAGCTATGCCGCCTCCCTCGCCCGCGCCGCGATGCGCATGCGGTCGCCTCAGGACGTGCGACTGCCCGCCTACGGCTTGCGGCTCGTGCGCGAGTTGCGCCCCTGACGCGCGGTCTGAGCACGCGACTCGGGAACTGCCGCGGCTGCACCGTTGTCCCGGTGTGGCCCGCCCTGCATTCTGGCACCTCCGTCATGCCGAGCAGCGCCGGAGCCCGTTCGTCGTCGGTGGCGGCGTGATCGTCCGCGTCCACCGATGCACATCCTGCTGACCAGCCACCACGCCCCGCCCCACATCGGAGGGGTCGAGAACCTCGTGCTGGCCGAAGCGAAGGCGTTGCTCGCGGCGGGGCACCACGTCACCTGGATCACCAGCGACAGCCGCGGGGCCGGCCAGGAGCCGCCGCCGCACGAACGCTTCGAGCTGGTCCGCGTGCCGGCCCTGCACTGGCCCGAACGCTGGTTCGGCATCGCCTACCCGCTGTTCCTGCCGAGCCTCGTGTGGCGCACGTGGCGTGCGGTCGCCGCCGCGGACGTCGTGCACGTGCACGGCCTCGTGTTTCCGGCGTCGCCGCTCGCGTGTCTGTTCGCGCGCCTGCAGGGCAAGTGGTCGGTGTGCACCGACCACGGCGGTCTGCTGCGGTATCGCTGGAGCGTCGGCACGCTGTTCCTGCGCGTGTTGTTCGCGACGGTCGGTCGCGTCACCGCGCGCTGCGCCGATCGGCTGGTCGCCTACAACCGCGACGTCGAGGCGCTTCAACAGCGACTGTCGGGGGACGCGGCGAAGGTCGCGTTCGTGGCCAATCCAGTCGATCCGACGGTGTTCCGGCCACCGACCGCCGAGGAACGGGCCGCGGCCCGGGCCGAACTCGGCTGGGACGCCACGCCGCGCGTGCTGCTGGTCGGCCGCCTGCTGCCCCACAAGGGCATCGACGTGCTGCTCGAGGCCGCCGATCCGAGCTACCGCCTGGTGTTCTGCGGGCCGGGCGACGACGAGACGCGGGCGCGCATCGAGGCACGCGGTGCTCAGTGCCTGCCACCGCGGCCGCAGCACGAGCTGCCGGCGCTCTACCACGCTGCCGACGTGTTCGCGCTGCCGTCGCACAACGAGGGTTTCCCGGTGGTGCTGCAGGAAGCGCTCGCCTGTGGGTTGCCGTCGCTGACCAGCGACCATCCGGCCTACGCGCCGTACCGCGACACGCCGGGACTGCACTTCTGTGCGGCGCGCTCCGAGGCGGTGCGGGCTCGGCTGCGGGTACTGGTACAGGTCGCCCGTCCAGTGCGCGCCGCCACGACGGCGAACGGGCCCGAACGCGCGGCCGACGCGACCGGCTCGTGGCTGCGCGCGCTGCTGCCGGTGGCCGGCGAACGGTCGGTGCGCTGGTCGTGGCTCGTGGTCGCGGCCTTGTTCCTGTTCGGGGTGCACCTCGTGTTCGGCGCGATCCGCTGGCCGGTCGGCGCGGTCGGCAAACGCGCGAGCTCGATCGCGGCGCATCGACAGGACGGGGCCGTCGCCTGGCATCTGCGCCACTACGACGACGAGACGCGCCGCATCGCCGCGTGGCTCGCCGCCGAGGTGCCGCCCCATTGCTGCGTGCTGGTGCGAGGCTTCCGGCCCGGAGCACTGCAGCTGCTCGCCCCGTTGCTGTTCCCGCGGCTCCTGGTCGATGCCGACCTGCTGGCGAGCCGCACGCCGCCGTGGCCGCCGTTCGCAGCGCTCGACTGGATTCCCGTCGTGGTCGGCAGCGCCGACGGCCTGCGGCTGGAGTGGCGATGGGAGTTGCGATGAACGGCCCGAACGTGCGTGCCGTGCCGCTGTCGCTGCTGTGGCTCACGCTGCTCGCGGTCCCCGGCCTCGCGGTGCTGTTCGCCGGCGGTGTGCCGTCGCCGTGGCTGATGCCGGCCGCAACTGCGATGGCTCTCGCCGTCGGTTGGGTGCGCCTCGGTCGCGGGCCGCATTCGGTGGCGGCGTCGGCGCCGTGGGCCACGGGCACGAAGCTGACCGTACTGGCCGTCGTCGCCGGCGCCGTCGCGATCGGCTGGGGCTGCCTCGCCACGACCGAGCGTTCGTGGGACGGCTTCGCCACCTGGGGCCTCGTCGCCCGCCAGCTGCTGGCCGGTGCCTCGCTCGGCGATCCGGCGTTCGCCGACCCGGCGGTGTTCACCTACGCACGCGGCTACCCGCTGCTGCTGCCGCTCGGCATGCAACAGCTCGGCGGCTGGCTCGGCGCCGACGGCATGCGGCTGTTCCACGTCGTCGTCTGGCTGCTGCTGCTCGACGGGGTGCGCCACGCGATCGCGGCCGGCGGCGGCGATCGGCGCATGGTGCGCCTCGGTGTGCTCGGGGCGGCGCTGGTGCCGATGTTCGTCGAGCCGGGCCACGGCAGTGCCGAGTCGGGGTTCGCGGACCTGTTGGTGGCGGCGCTGGTGGCACACGCACTCGCGGCGCAGCTCGCGGGCTCGGCGATCGCGGCGATCTGCGTCGGGCTGTTGCTGCCGATGGCGAAGAACGAAGGGGCGCTGCACCTCGCCTTGTGGATCGCGGCTGCGGCGGCCGCGCGGCAACGAGGCGCTGCGAACGGGTTCGTGGCCGGCGGCGCGTTGGCGCTCGCGGCGTGGCTGCCGGTGCAGCAGCAACTGCGCGAACCCGGCCAGCAGGTCGTCTGGACCGCGAGCCTGTTTGCACCGATCGCCCTGCTCGTCGCGGCGCGCCTCGTGGGAGCCCTGGCAGTGCTTTGGCCGCGCAGCACGTGCATGGCGTTCGCCACTGCCGCCGTGCTGGCGCTCGTCACGCTGCCAGGCCAGCTGCGCGACATCCTGGACGCCACCATCGCCGTCGACGTCGCGGCCGCTCCGGGCGTGCTCGCGGCGTTGCTCGGCGAAGCGTGCTGGCTGCGGCGCTTCGGCGCGACCTTCCCGCTGCTGCTGCTCGCGATTGCCGCAGCGTGGAGTCGTCGGCGCACGCACGCTGCCTGGGCCAGGCTGTGGCCCGGCGGTGCGGTGGCGGCGACCTTCGTCGCAGCGATCGTCGGCTTCCTGCTGGTGGTGCCGGAACAGAAGCGTGCGCTGTTCGTGCGCGAGGGCATCGGGCGCTACCTGTCGCACCTGGTCGGGCTCGCGTGGATCGTCGTGCCGCTCGCCGTGCTGACGCCGGCCGAAGCGCCGCCGCAGCCGGTGCCGGCGCGGCCGCGCTGGCTCCGTTGGCTGGCGCCGCGCGGCAGCCGCCGCGAGCGTGTGCTGTGGATCGGCTTCGTCACCGTGCGCAAGCTGCGCGAAGGTCCGGGGCCGTGGTTCCGCGCCGTGCGCAAGGGGCTGTTCCAGCTGCTGCCGGCGGGGCTGCGCGAACGGCTGCTGCGCTGGTCCGGTGAGCCGCCGCCGTTCGTTCGTCGCGATGGCGGGCCCGCCTCCGCCGATCTGGGAGTCGACCAGCCTGGCCTCGTCAGCGTGGTGCTGCCGGTGTTCGACCAGGCCGACCTGCTGGCCGAATCGATCGACAGCGCGCTGGCGCAGAGCTACGCACCGTTCGAGCTGATCGTGCTCGACGACGGCAGCCGCGACGACGTTCGCAGCGTGCTGCGCCGCTACGCCGGCGATCCGCGGGTGCGCCTGCTGACGCAGCCGAACCAGGGGCTGCCGAAGGCGCTCAGCTCGGCCTTCGAGTTCGCGACCGGCGAGTTCTTCACCTGGACCTCGGGCGACAACCGCATGCACCGCGACCAGCTCGCCACGCTGGTCGCGTGCCTGCGTGCGCGGCCGCACGTGGCGATGGTCTACGCCGACTACCGGCTGATCGACGATCGCGGCGCGCCGCTGCTCGGCGGCGAGTTCCGCTGCCTCGACCGCACCGACCCGCACGATCCGTCGATCGTGCGCGCCAGGCGCAGCACCGAGGACCTGAACCGCCACGAGGACAACTTCGTCGGCGCGTGCTTCCTGTATCGCGGCCGCGTGGGGCGCCTGCTCGGCGACTACAACCCGGAGCTCGGCCTCGAGGACTACGACTACTGGATGCGGCTGAACCGCCTGTTCCGGCTCGAACACCTCGGCAGCGATGCGGTGCTCTACGACTACCGCGTGCACGACAACACGCTCAGCGCCAAGGCGCGCGAGCTGAAGGT
>JAEUHU010000228.1 GCA_016793305.1 Planctomycetota bacterium | reverse complement strand
GCCAAGTCCTTCTCGAACTTCTTGATGCAGCCGCCACAGCAGTAGCGGACCTCGCGCCCTTCGTAGAGCCTGACTACGGGATCGCCCATCGATCCGAGCTTCTTGCCGGTGATCGGGCAGGTGCTGAGCGAGTAGGCGTCGCCCACGCGGGCAACGGCCTTCGCATCGTCCTGCTTCTTGCCGTGGCCGTGGTCACCGTGGTCGTGCTGCGCAAGCGCGTTGGCGGCGAACAAGAACGCAGCGAGCAGCGGCAGGATCCAGAACAGTCGTTTCGTGGTCATCTTCGTTTCCTCTCGTGTCGCAGAACTGCTCCTGCAGCGCCGACAACGTGTCGGTCCGACGGGAGCAAGGTAGGTGTGTGGAGCACGAGGCGATTCCCCGCTTGGGCGCGAGCTGGTCATGGTGCAACGCCTCCGAGCAGCTCCTGCAACCTCGCCCTCGCCAGCGAGTGATCGCGCCGCAATCGGGCCAAGGCCGTCTCGGTCTCCAGAGCCATGGCGGTCGCGGCGACCCACTCGGTGAGCTTGCCGCCGCCCGCAGTCCACGCGGCGCGCGCGACGTCTCCCATCTGCTGCAACCGTGGCAGGAGGGACTCCGCCAGCACGGCGTGTTCCGCCTCCACCGCGGCGAGCATTGCCAACTCGCGCACCGCCATGGCAGTCGCGTCGAAACCAGCCTGTCGACGCAAGGCATCGGCCGCGCGCACGCGCGCTTCTGTCTCGCGCACCGCGCCTTCGATGGCGGTTCCACGCAACCAAGGCAGCGTCATGGCGGCACCGAGGGTCTGGCTCATGGTGCCCATCACCGTGGCACTGAGGGAGAACTCGGGCACGCGCTCCCACTCGGCCATCGTGACCTCGGCCATCGCGGCAGCGTGTTCGAGCCGCTGCATCTCAACCTCGGCGTTGTTCGCCAACACGGATTCGATCACGTCCCGCTCAACCGGTTGCAGGGACGTCAGAGGCGGCAGCACCGGCTTCGGCACGTTGGCATCGCCCCCTACACCGACGAGCGCACGCAGTGCCGCCTCCAGGGCTGGCCGCTCGCCTGCGAGCTTCGCGCGCTCCGCTCGGACCCGATCGCGTGCCACCTCCGCGGCCAGAAGCTCGGCCTGCATGGCAGAGCCCGCTCGCACCCGTGCCGCCACGGATGGCACCTGCACGGCAAGCAGCCGCTCCAGGCGGTCGAGAAGCGCCAACTCCTCATCGCGCAAGGCCAAGGCGTAGTACGCGTCGCTGACTTGGGTCTGCAGCCGCAACCGCTCCCGAACGAACGCCGTGCCAGCGACTCGCGCGTCGGCGAGGGCAGCTTCGCCCTGCGCTTCCAAGCGTCCAGGCCAGAGGATCATGGCCATGGTGTTGTTCATCAGCAGCAAGGCCGTGCGATCGAGCGCCGACCCGCCATCCAGGGTGTGCTCCAACCCGACCATTGCGGTAGTTGCCTGCGTGCTCGCCTGGGGCACCTTCTCCAGTGCCGCTTCCCAGGTGTGAAAAGCCGCTTCCAGTGCGCCGTTGGCCTGTTCGGCGTGCGCCAGGAACGTAGAGAGCGTTGCTCCTTGGGCCAGTTCAGGAAGCTCTCGGTCAGCAAACGGCTTGTGGAATGCGACTCCGGCGGCAGCCACGCGGTCGCGCTCCGCTTGCTCGCCTTCGGGACGCATGACACACCCGGCCAAGGCCAGTGCCAACACCATGGGAACGGGCTTCATGCGACCACCTCCAACTTGCCCCGCATCCGCCAACGCTGCCACAAGTAGAAGATCACCGGGTACGCCAGCAGCTCCATGAGGAAGCTCACGGTGATGCCGCCGATCAGCGGGGCGACGAGCCGTCGCGTGACGTCAGCCCCGGTTCCGGTTGCCCAGAGAAGCGGCAACAGACCGATCATGTCGGTCGCGACGGTCATGGTCTTCGGACGGATGCGCTTGACGGCTCCGGCGTGGATCGCCGTCATCAGGTCGCCGGTCGTTCGCATGCGCCCTTCCGACTTCGCGCGATCGAACTCGCTGTCGAGGTAGAGCAGCATCACCTGCCCGGTCTCGGCGTCGACGCCGAGCAACGCGATGATGCCGACCCAGACCGCAAGGCTCATGTCGTAGTCCAGCGCCCACAGGAACCAGAACGCGCCGATCAGTGAGAACGGCACGGCGAGCAGGATCACGCACACGCGGAACCAGGAGCCGTTGGCGAGATACAACAGCAGCACGATCAGGAGCCCCGTGATCGGCAGCACGAGCCACAGCCGCTCCTCGGTCTCCTGCAGGTACTGGAACGTGCCAGACCAGACGCGGCTGTAGCCCGCCGGCAACGGCACCGCGCGCTCGACGACGTCGCGGGCCTCGGCGACGAACCCACCGAGATCGCGGTTGGCGAGGTCGACGTAGACCCAGGCGGTGCGTTGTGCGTTCTCGCTGCGCAGCATCGGCGGGCCGGAGACATGGCTCAACGACGCAAGCTCGCCGAGCGGAATGCGCTGGCCGGCGGGCGTGTCGACCAACACACCGCGCAACGAGTCCAGGTCGTCGCGACGCTCGCGGGCGTAGCGCAGGTTGATTGGAAACCGGCCGAGCCCTTCGACCGCGGTGCTTACCGGCATGCCGCCGATCGCGGTCTGGATGACCATCTGCACGTCGCCGGTGGTCATGCCAAAGCGAGCCGCCGCGGCACGGTCGACGGCGATGTCAAGGTAGAGCCCGCCGAGGTTGTTCTCCGCGTAGGCGCTCGTCGTGCCGCGCACACCCTGCACGGCCGCTGCGGTGCGCTGTGCCAGATCGTTCAAGACGGCAAGGTCCGGCCCGAACAGCTTGATGCCGACCGGCGTCTTGATGCCGGTCGACAGCATGTTGATGCGGTTCTCGATCGGGTAGGGCCACGCATTGGCCATCCCGGGCAGGCGCACGATCTCATCGAGCCCTGGGTGGTG
>JAEUHU010000112.1 GCA_016793305.1 Planctomycetota bacterium | reverse complement strand
CCACGTCGCGACCACGGCGGTGCAGATCGTGGCCTTCTGGTCCTTGTTCCTGTGGTTCCTGCCGGCTGTGGTCCAGCACCTCGGCGAACGCCTCGGCGAGTCGTCGTTCGCGTTGCCGAGCCTGCGCTGGGTCGGCCCGTTGCTGTTCGCACTCGCCAGTGCGCTCGGCCTCACCAGCGCGTGGTGGATGAGCACCCGCGGGCGCGGCACACCGCTGCCGCTGGCGACCGCGCGCGAGTTCGTGGTCTCCGGCCCCTACCACTTCGTGCGCAATCCGATGGCGCTCGCCGGCATCGCCCAGGGCGTCGCCGTCGGTCTGTGGCGCGACAGCCCGCTGGTGGTGCTCTACGCCACCACCGGCGGCCTCGTCTGGCACTTCGTGGCCCGGCCACCGGAAGAAGCCGATCTGCTGGCACGCTTTGGCGAACCCTACCGCGCCTACCGGCAGCGCGTGCCGCTGTGGCTGCCGCGGCTGCCGACGACGGCAGCCGGGTTGCTCGTCGCTGGACTCGCCGTCGGCGGTGCGAGCCTCGTGCTCGCGAGCGACCAGCCGCACACGCAGCTGGCGCGGTGCGCCCTGCTGACGCCGCTGCTGGCGCTCGCCGCCGAGCTCAGCTGCCGCGGGCGACGACGAACGCACTGAGCTCGGGCCACAGTGCCGCGAAGTCGCGTTCGAACACGGCGTGCTCCTCGCGCAGCAGCGCGGCCCCGTCGGCGAGCGGCGTCGGCCGCGACAACCGCCCGGCCATCAGCCCGAGCACGCGCGCGATGCCGTCGACCGACGCGTAGCCCTCGAGCCAGCCGTCGGCGCAGAAGCGTGGCGCCACGCGTTGCAGCGGGACCGGCAGCACCGCGTGGTGCGTGCGCAGGTCGTCGTGGACGTCGGCGAGGAACGTCGGCAGCGCCCGGCCGTCGCCGAGGTGCTGCCAGTCGCGCGCCAGGAAGTGGTCGAAGAACACGTCGAGCAGCACCCCGCCGAAGCGCCGGAACGGCGGCTGGAGCCGCGCTTTCGCCGCCACCACCACCGGATGCGCGTCGACGAAGCGATCGATCGCCCGGTGCAGCGCGACGCCGGCCTGCAGGTCCTCGGGCAGCGTGGCGAGTTCGACGCCCTGCACGAAGTCGCCGGCCAGGTTGCCGAGCCGCACCAGCGGCTTGCTCGGCGACAGCCGGAGGTGCGCCAGCCAGTTCACGCCGAAGTCTCGTGGCCCACTGCGGCCGACGTCCCCGCAGCACCGTGCGCCGTCGCTTCGCGGGCGGCGGCGGCGGCCAGTTCGGCCCGCAACGCCGCCTTGGCGATCCGGCCGATCACCACGAACGCCACCACCGTCGCCACGATCGCGACCACCGTCGTCCACGGCGACGAGCCCTTCGACCAGTCGAGTTCCTGCAGGCCTGCGCCGACCAGTGCGGCGGCGATCGCGCGCGGCGTGATGCCGAGCGCCGTCGCGGTGACGAACACCCCGCCCGAGACCCCGAACGCCGCCAGCAGCAGGTTGGTGGTCGCGAACGGCATCGCCGGCGACAGCCGCAGCAGCGCGATGATCCAGATCGCCCGCGCGCGGCTCTGGCCGAGCAGCGCCCGGTGCACGGCCAGCGCGCGCGGCGCGTCGGCGAGCGCCCGCAGCGCCCGTTCGCCGACCAGGGGCTCGAGCAGGCGATGCCCGACGATCGCGCCGAGCCCGATCACCAGCCAGGCGGCCAGCGAGCCGAGCCAGCCGCCGAACAGGAACCCGGCCGCCAGCGACGTCGCGTGCGTCGGCAGCAGCGCCGCCGCCGCACAGAACGCGCCGAGCGGCACGAACCAGGCCGCCGACCATGGTTCGCCCTGGAACCACGGCACCCAATGCGCCGTCGTCGTCGCCAGCACCGAGGCACCGACCAACGGCACCGCCATCGACAGCAGCAGCAGCGGTCCGGCCGGTCCCAAGGCGGTGAAGCGGCGCCGCCAGCGGGCGAAGCGGCCGAGCGGTTCGGGAGCGGCGGACGACATCGGCGCGGCACGGTCGGCGATCGCCGGTCCCCTTGCAAGGGCGAGCCCGCGCGTGCCTGCGGCCGGCCGGCTCCCTACACTGCTCGCCCGCCGATGAGCACCGAACTGCCGCCGAAGTACGAACCGCAGACCCTCGAGAAGCAGGTGACCCAGCGCTGGCTCGCCGAGCAGGCGTTCGCCGCCCTGCCCGACGACCGCCCGAACCGCTACGTCGTGATGATGCCGCTGCCGAACGTCACCGGGGCGCTGCACATGGGCCACGCGATGGACAACGTGATGCAGGACCTGCTGATCCGCTGGCATCGCATGCAGGGCGACAACACGCTGTGGCAGGCGGGCACCGACCACGCCGGCATCGCCACCCAGGCGGTCGTCGAGAAGCGCCTGAAGGAGATCGAGGGCAAGACCCGGCACGACATCGGCCGCGAGGCCCTGGTCGCGCGCATCCACGACTGGGCCGGGCAGAGCCAGCAGCGAATCCGCAGCCAGCAGCAGGCGATGGGCTGCTCGTGCGACTGGGACCGCGCGCGCTTCACGATGGACGAGGTGTGCGCCCGCGCAGTGCGGCAGACGTTCTTCGCGATGTTCCGCGACGGCCTGATCTTCCGCGGCGACCGGCTGGTCAACTGGGACTGTGCGCTGCAGACCGCCGTCGCCGACGACGAGCTCTACAAGGAGACGGTGCAGGGCAAGTTCTACTACCTGCGCTACCCGGTGCAGGACCCGCAGCCCGGCGAGCCGACCCACGCGCTGGTCGCGACCACGCGGCCGGAGACGATGCTCGGCGACACCGCGGTGGCAGTACACCCCGATCCCGACGCGGCGATGCAGGAAGCGCTCGCGGCGGTGCAGCAGAAGCTCGCCGAGGCGCCGGCGAAGGAGCGCCCGGCCCTCGAGGCCGAACGCGACCGGCTGCAGCAACGCCTGGTCGACGACCTGCCGCGGCTGCGCGCGATGGCGGCGATGGCCCGCGCCGGCCGCAAGGTGACGCTGCCGCTGGTCGGCCGCACGATCCCGATCCTGTGCGACACCTGGGCCGACCCGACGCTCGGCACCGGCTGCGTGAAGATCACGCCGGCCCACGATCCGAACGACTACGCGGTCTGGCAGCGCCATCCGCACATCGGCGC
>JAEUHU010000096.1 GCA_016793305.1 Planctomycetota bacterium | reverse complement strand
CGACAAGACGTTCGTCGACCACTGGCTGCTCGGCTCCGACCTGCGGGGCTACCTCGAGCCGTGGACGTTCGCGCAGTTGAACCTGGTCGAGCGCGTGCTGCTGAGCAAGCGCCTCGGTGGCGACGAGGCGGCGACGATCGCCCGTTCGCTGCAGGAAGGGCTGGAGCTGCGGCCGGTCGATCGCGAACGCGCCGGACGTCTGTTGGACCTGGCGCTGCGCGCCAACGAGCTGCAGGACCAGTCGCGGGACCAGCTGCTGGCCTTGAAGGCGTTGGCCGAACCCGCGCCGCCGGCACCGCCGGAGACGGCGGCGGGCGCCCCGGCTCCCGTCGCTGCCGGCCCCGGCGGCCCCGGGACCGGCGGGCCACCTGCGGCCAAGCCGGAAGGTGCGCCGGCCGACGGCAAGGCCAAGAACGACACCGACAAATCCGCCGAGGAGCTCCGCCAGCGGTTCGCCGAAGCGGAGAAGCAGGCGCCCCCAGGCTTCGACGTGTTCTCGATCGGTGGCGGTGGCGAGACGGGCACCATCGCGCTCGCCCGACGCGCGCAGGCCCAGCCGCTCTACCGCGCGGTCGCCGCGACCAGACTGCTGGTCGAGAGCAACTGGTGGCACCGCCGCCTCGAGCAGACGACCGCCGACGTCGTCGCCCCCAACCGCTTCTGGGTCGACTACGCCACCGCCCCGGCCGGCCAGCCGTTCGCGTCGCCGCACCTGATCGAGGCCAGCACCAGCTTCCTCGAGATGATGACCGCCCTCGCCGTGCTCGACCTGCCGTTCACCGCCGGTAAGCACGAAGTCCAGAGCGACGGCAACGCACGCACGCTCAAGGCCGCGACGCCGCTGCTGCTGGTGCGCAAGGAAGTGCAGAAGACCGAGCCCGCCGCCGACCAGCAGCCGCTGCTGCTCGGCCAGAACTTCTTCCGCCTCGACGACCGCTACCGCTTCGAGAACGGCGAGCGCCGCGACGCCTTCGTCACCGGCGAGTTCGTCGTCGACACGGCCTACGGCTGCCAGGTCGTCGTCACCAACCCGACCTCCAGCAACCGCACCGCCGACGTGCTGCTGCAGATCCCGGCCGGCGCGCTACCGCTGCAGAAGGGCTTCTGGACCAAGGGCCACAGCGTCCAGCTCGCCCCCTACGCCACCGCGACCCTCGAGTACGCCTTCTACTTCCCGAGTGCCGGCGACTTCGCCCACTACCCGGCCCACGCCGCCGAGAAGGGCCACCTCGCCGCCCACGCCGAGCCGCGCACGCTGCACGTCGTCGCCGCGCCGACCACTATCGACACCCGCTCGTGGGACCACGTCTCGCAGCAGGGCTCGCCGCAGGACGTGCTCGCGTTCCTCGACCAGCACAACGTGCAGCGCCTCGAGCTCGCCCGCATCGCCTGGCGCATGAAGGACCGCGAATTCTTCACGCAGACCCTGGCCAAGCTGCGCGCGCGCCACGTCTACGACGACACGCTGTGGTCCTACGCGCTGCTGCACCGCGATGCCGCGGCCTGCGGCGAGCACCTGCGCCACCAGGAGCAGTTCCTCGGCCAGTGCGGCCTGGCGATCGACTCGCCGCTGCTGCGCTTCGAGCCGAAGGAACGACGCCAGTACCAGCACCTCGAGCTCGACCCGCTGGTCCACCCGCGCGCCCACCCGCTCGGTGGCCAGCGTGTGCTCGGCAACCAGGATCTGGCGCGCCAGTACAGCCAGCTGATGACGCTGCTCGGCTACCACGACACGCTGTCCAGCGACGACTGGCTGGTCGTCAGCTACTACCTGCTGCTGCAGGATCGCATCGAGGAAGGCCTCGCCGCGTTCGCCAAGGTCGATGCGACGCAGGTCGCGACGCGCGTGCAGTACGACTACCTCGCCGCCTACACCTGCTTCTTCACCGGCGACAC
>JAEUHU010000580.1 GCA_016793305.1 Planctomycetota bacterium | reverse complement strand
GATCGTCACCGTCTGGCTCTTGCCGGCCATCGCCAGCTCGCCGGTGACCTCGAGCATCTCGCCCTTCTTCGCGACCTTGCCGCTGACGAAGGTGATCTCGGGGTTCTCCTTGCTGTTGAAGAAGTCCTTGTTCTTCAGGTGGGCGTCGCGCTTCTGGTCGTTCGTGTCGACCGAGTCGACCGGGATCGTCAGCTTCACCGAGGTCGCCTCGGGTTTCGCGGGATCGAACGTCACCACGCCTTCGATCTTGTCGAAGGTGCCCTGGAACCACGACGCGTTGGCGTGCTTGACGCGGAACACCACCGAGCTGTGGCCGGCGTCGACGGTCCAGTCGTGCTCGCCGCGCGGCGCGTCGGTCGGGTTCAGGGTCGGCAGGGCGAACAGGGCGAACGTGACGGGGAGGAGGAGCAGGGTCTTCATGGGTTACGGTTACGGGTCCAGATTGGTTGACTCGTCAAGTATATGGCCGAGCCCGGACCGATCACAAGGCCTCGACCCCAGGTTCCTCGGTTCACGGCAGCGCCGCGTCGGCGTGCTCGCCCTCACGACCGTAGTCGCCGAGCCGGAACACCAGCTCGCGGTAGTTGCGGATGTCGAGCACCGCCAGCGACTGCACCGCGCGCAGCGCCATCAGGTCGCGCCGGATCGCCGGCCCACGGCGGAACGCCGTGCGCAGGGTCTCGATCGCCGCTGCCGCCGGCGACGCCCCGGCCGGCAGGGCCGACCACGCCGCCAGCAGTTCGCGCGCGCCGCCGAGGTCCCTCTGCCAGGCGACCTGCAGGGCCGCGACCGTGTGGCGGTCCGAGCCGCGACCGTGCCGGACGAGCCAGCGATCGACGGGATGCGCGACGAAGCGGCCGCGCACCCAGAGCCATGCCCTCTGCCCGAACGGCAAGCGCGCGCGCTGCGCCACCAGCTCGGCGAGCACCTCGCTGCGCCAACGTTCCGCGAACAGCAGCGTGCGCGCGCCGTCCCGGTCGGCGATCCAGGCACAGCCGACCGCCAGTTCGCCGGCCGCCCGCTGGTCGGCCGAAGTGGGCCCCGTCGCGAGGTCCGGCAACCCGGCGAGCGCCGCGTGCAGCCCTTCGATCTGCTGCCGCACCAGCGCCGCCTGGTCCCGCAACGCCGACGCCTCGCGCTCGCGCAGGTGCAGGAACCGCAGGTCGCGCTCGAACTCGGGCGCGTCGGCGAACGGCGTGCCGCTGCTCCAGCCGGCCGGCGCCCCGGCGTAGGCCGGGTCGAGCTCCAGCCGCAGCCGGATCGCCTCCAGCAGCCCGGGCGCCTTCATCCGGTGGATCTTGCGCTGCGCCACCGCGAACGGCGCCTGACCGATCTCGCGCCGCTGCATCGCCAGCTCCGGATCGAGCACCTCGCGGACGATGCGGCGCACGCGTCCGACCAGCCAGCCGAAGCTGCGCAGGAACCGCAGCGCCAGCAGCAACGGCGCCAGCAGCACGCGGCCGCGCGACAACCGCCGTTCGTAGAAGCGCAGCGGGTTGAAGCTGCGATCCTGCTGCGGCAGGTGGTGCACCGGGCGTGTGCCGAAGATCTCGCGCACCATGGTGCGGCGGTCGATGCGCACGACCTCCAGCACCTCGTCGCCGAACAGGGCGCCGATGTGCCGGTCGCGCTCGGGATCGCCGCCGACGAAGTCGAGCGCCGTGAACTCGGTCGTCTGGTAGCCGTGCTGCACCCGGCCGTCGCTGTCCTTCGGCGTGCGGCCGCCGCGGGGATCGCGCCGCCGTTCCAGCCAGTCGCGCATCGCCGCGATCGCCGCCGGCTCGGCGAGCCCCCGCTCCGCGGTCGGGATGCAGTACCGGTTGTAGCCGTCGATGCGCTTCGCCGCCTCGACGGCGATGCTCTCGGTGATGAAGCGGAACCACAGGTACGGCCCGCTGAACAGCGAGCCGTCGTCGAGCTTCAGCTTGCGCAGCCGCTTCTTCTCGCGCGCGTCGAAGCCGAGGAACGACAGGCGCAGGTTCAGCAGCGACGTGTTGGCGAGCAGCTGCTCGGTCGTCTGCACGTCGCTGCCGTGCAACGGGGCGCCGTCGAGATAGTGCAGGTAGAGCAGGGCGGTCCGGTTCGCCTCCAGGCGGATCTCGTCGGGGGCCACCGCGTCGGCCACCGGCACACCGGTGCGCACGCTGTCGAGCTGGCCGCGCAGCAGCCGCACGCCGTGCGCCGCCGGCTCGCCCTCACCGAACACGCGCGCCGCCAGGAAGGCCAGGTCGGCGTCCTCGTAGTGCAGCTTGTGGCGCTCGAGGTGCGACAGGAAGTGCGCCTCGCTGGTCAGCCGGTAGGCCTCGGCCGCCTGGCCGGCGAGCCGCTTCAGCCAGTGGCCGAGCAGCAACAAGCCGAAGCAGATCACGCCGAGCACCAGCAGCGACGTGCTGACCGTGGCGCCAAAACGCAGGCCGAACAGGCGCGGCAGCGAGAACAGGCCGCCGAACAGCACGAGGCGCACCGCCGGTCGCTGCGTCGCCTTGACCAGCGCCGTGGCCACGCGATCGAGGATCTGCGGGCCGGTGACGATGCCGTGCAGGTCGGCGAAGAACAGCATGCGGCCGTGCCAGGACTCGAGCCAGTCGGCGATGCGCCGGCCGAGCCGGACGATGCGTTCCTCGGGCGTCGCCGGCAGCGGGCACACCGCGACGCGGCGGATCAGCGGCAACCAGCGCACCGGCGCCACCGACAGCACGCGCACGACGCGGTCGAGCGAAGCGATGTCGGCTGGCCGCAGCCAACGGCCGAGGTCTTGCGGCCTGAGCGCCCACAAGAACTCGATCGCCTCGTCGATCGGCAGTTCGCGCCCGGCCCCGGCCCCGGCCGTAGCACCGCAGCGCACCGCTCCGTCGACGCCGAGTTGCTCCGCGATGCCACGCAGATTCGCCGCCGCCGCGAGCGACTGACGGGTGCGTGCCTCCGCCGGCAGCAGCGGCAGCAGTTCGCGTTCGCGCAGCAGGGCCGCGAACACCAGGTCGCGCACGTCGCTCTCGTGCACCGGGCGACGCACTTCGGCCGCGCCGGGCACGAACACGAACTCGCGGTTCAGCAGCTGCGCGAAGCGCGCCGCCAGCCCGTCGAGGCCGCGCACCAGGAACAGCAGCAACCGCAGCGAGCGCAGCAGCGGCCGCAGCGCCTGCACGTAGCGGGCCGCCCAGGTGATGCGCATGAGCCGCAACACGCGCAACGCGATCGCCCCGTCCACCACCGTCGGCACGTCGACCTCGGGCAGCAGGAACAGCACCGACGGGATCGCCGGCACCAGGTCGGTCAGGGCGTTGCGCAGGAACCACGAACCGCGCGACGGGTGCAGCAGCAGCTCGACCAGGAAGTCGAGCAGGAAGAACGTGCACGCCAGCGCGTCGATCCAGTGCAGCACGTGCAGCTGCCCGGGCGTGAGCTCCAGCGCCGCCTCGGCGACCAGGGTGCACAGGACCACCAGCAGCAGCACGAAGTTGGTCGTCTCGATCGCCGAGACGCCGCGCGCCCCGAAGCGTGCCTCCATGCGCCGCGCGAGTTCGCGGTCGTCGGCGGCTCGCAGCAACCGCCGGCCGAGCCGCTCGGTCCTGCGGCAGCTCGCCCGCCGGGCCAGCAGCAGCACCGCCTCGCCGATGCAACGCAGCGACGTGCGCTGCTCCAGCAAGGGCATCTCGTCGATCGCGGTCGCCAGCGCGGCGAAGCGCTCTGCGACCTCCTGCTCGATGGCCGGCGACGGCGCCACCCGCTCGACCGCCGCGGCGATCGCGTTCGCGCAGTCCTGCGCGAGCTTGCCCTCTCCCACGGCCATGGCCAACGCTCGGACCTCGGCAAGGTCGAGCACCACCGCAGCCTCCGCCGGCGCCTCGGCCAACACCCGCAACCGCATGCGCAACCACTCGGTCCGGGCCTCGGCGAGCGCCCCGGGTGCCGTCGGCTGCGCGACCTCGTGCGAGGCCAGCAGGCGCAGTTCGTAGGCCGCCAGTTCGTGGGCCAGGGCGGCCCGGCCAGCAACCTGCCAGCGCGCCTCCCGCAGCGCGCACACCGTCGCCTCGGGATCGGGTGCTGCCTCGTGCAGCAGTTCGCGCAGGCGCTGGGTGGAAGGCGAAGGGTCGGACTTCATGCGGCCCGCAGGCGACTCGGCGCGATCATAGGCGCCTCGCCGCGTTGGTCACGGACGAAGTCCGGCTGCCGAGAAGCGCCCGGCGCCGGCTACCAGGGCCGCCGGAAGTCGACGCTGTCGACCGCGCGTTCGCCGACGTACTGGAGCACCATGCGGCCGAGCCCAGCGCGCCGCCGGTCGCCTTCGACCTCGAGACGCTCGATCATCCCGCTCGCTTCGTCGCACAGCAGGGTGGCCCGGTGCACTCGGCCCCGTCCGTTCGCCCGACCACGCGCCTCGATGCGCAACCGCGACCGGCCGTCGCTGCCGACTTCGCTGCCGACCACCTGCAATTCGCAGTCGGCGGGCATGCGCCTGACCAGGTCGTGCAGGTCGAAGTAGCCGACGTCGAGCAGGTTGCCGAACTGCTGCATCAGCCGCTCGCGCTCCTGCATCGGCACCGCGTGGCGCAGCATTCCGTTGCCGCCGGTGAACCAGACCTCGGTGCCGTCGGCGCCGACCCGCAGTTCGCCGAACTGCATCTGGCCGAAGCCCAGCCGCCCCTGCAACAGGAAGCGTCCCCCTGGCCGCGTCCGCAGCTCGAACTCGTGCTGCCCAGCCGGTCGGCCAGCCTCCCCTTCGTTGCGGATCTCCAGGCGGTACTCGCGCACCACGTCGCGCGACAACTCGGCCACGGCGCGTTCGACCGCCGCGACCGCGGTCGGCGAGTGATGCGGCAGCGACAGCCAGACGACGGTGCAGGCCATCAGCAGTGCTGCGGCGGCGACCGCGAACCAGTGGCGCCGCGGCGAACGCGACCGCTCCCGGTCGATGGCCCCGAGGATCGCGGCGATCCGGCCTTCGCGAGCGGCGACGTCCGGCGAGTGCAGCGCGCGCAACAGCCCGTGCACGAAGCGCTGCTCGGCGAGCCAGGGCTTCGCTTCGGGCGGCACGGTCATCGGGGCGGGCCCGTCGGCGAGCGTGTCGTCGAGCTCGCGCCAGCCGTCGGGCACCAGTTCGCGGCCGCGGCCGGGTTCGCCGCCGTTCCCCGGCAGCTCGGCGGGCACCCCGTCGGGCAGGTCGTCGTGGTTCATACCGCCTCTCCTTCCGGCAGCTTGTGCGACAGGCAGCGCAGCAACTGGGCCCGGCCGCGCTGCAGGTGCTTCTTGACTGCCTCGAAGCCGATGCCGAGGCGTTCGGCGATCTCCTTGCAGTGCATGCCGAGCTCGTAGTGCATCTTGATCGAGTCGCGCTGCGGGCCGCTCAACACGTGCAGGCAGTCGCGCAGCGCGTCGAGCTTCTCGCCGAACGTGTCGCCCTGCAGGGTCGCGAAGTCGCGGAAGCCGTCGTCGATGCGGCCCAGCACCTCTTCGTCGCAGAAGTGCACGCGACTGCGGCCGAGCTTGCGGCGATGGTTCAGGACCAGCTTGGCGGCGATGCCGCGCACCCACGGACCGAACGGCAGCTTGCGGTCGTAGCGATCGAGGATCCGCCAGGCGACCAGGAAGGTCTCCTGCAGCACGTCCTCGGCGGCGACGCTGTCGCGCAGCGAGCTGAGCAGGAAGGCCCGCACCGAGTCGATGTGCTCGCGGGTCAGGATCTCGAACAGGTCGCGGGAATCCACGGCGCGCGATTGTCCGGCAGAGCACCACGAGGGACAGCGCCAGGGTCGAACTTCCTGCCGCCGATGGCACGGGCGCCACGAACCCGCCGCGAACGCTTCGTCGGCCGCCCCGCCCGCCGCTACAACCGCGGCCCGATGCGCACCGCGGCGTACGTCTACACCGGCTGGCACCCGATCGCCGAGCGGGACCAAGCCTTCCACCCGGGCTTCACCGAGTGGGAACTGGTGCGCGGCTGCCGGCCGCGCTTCCCTGGCCACAGGCAGCCGAAGGTGCCGCTGCTCGGCGAGTACGACGACACCGACCCGGCGGCGTTCGGCCAGCGGCTCGCGCTGGCCCGGGCCCACGGCGTCGACGCGTTCGTGTTCGGCGTGTTCTGGTGCCGCGGCAAGCGCGTGTTCGAACAGGGCCTCGACCGCGGCT
This sequence comes from Planctomycetota bacterium, assembly GCA_016793305.1. Next base: position 310 of record JAEUHU010000580.1, on the reverse strand, counting down.
TCCTGCAGGGCCCCCTCGGCAGCACGGCCCCGTTCGCGTGCATGTGGGCCAATCGCATGCCGCGGCGGGTGCTGCCGGTGCAGCGGGCCGACCTGCCGGTGCTCGACCCGGCGCGCTTCGTGCCGAGCGACGTCGACGACTTCGTGCGCTTCGTAGCACTGCTGGCGGCGAACTACTTCGCGCGCCCGAACTACCTGACGGTCGGCGGCCGCAGCTACCTGTCGATCTTCGACAGCACGTTCTTCGTGAAGGAACTCGGCCCACAGCACGCGCGCACGGCGATCGCGGCAGCGCGCCGCTGGCTCGCCGA
>JAEUHU010000191.1 GCA_016793305.1 Planctomycetota bacterium | reverse complement strand
GTCATGAACTGGCCCAGCGCGATGTAGCCCTGGCGCGCGTTCCACGCGGCGAGGTCCTTGCTCGCCCAGCCGCTGGCCAGGAAGTCGACGAGCACCTTGCGGTAGCCGGCCATCGACTCGAGCGGCGTGCCGCGCACCCGGCTCTGGCACCGCAGGAAGCGGTCGACGTCCTCGACGGTCGTCGTGCGCAGCCCGGTGATCACCACGTAGTGGCTCGCGTCGGTGACCTGCGACTGGCCCCACGACGCCGCGCGCAGCTGCTGGCGCAGGTCCGCGCTGTCGACCACCAGGAACTTCCACGGCTGCAGGCCGAACGACGACGGGGCGAGCACCAGCGCCTGTTCGAGCGCCGACCAGGTGTCGGCGGGGATCTTGCGGGTCGGATCGAAGCGCTTGGTCGCGTAGCGCCAGCGCAGCTGGGTCAGCAGGTCGGAAGGCGTGGTCGGCATGGGAGGCGCCGAGATTGGGCCGCGGCGACTCGCGGCGCAAGTTCCAGCCGGCGTCGGGCCGCCCTCATGCCTTGGTCATCAGCGCCGTCAGCCGCCGGGCGAACGCGGCCGGGTCGGCCGGCAGCGAGCCTTCGGCCAGCAGCGCCTGGTCGTAGAGCAGCGCCGACCAGTCGGCGAACGCGGTCTCGTCGGTGAGGTCCTGCAGCTTCTTCACCACCGCGTGGTCGGCGTTGAGCTCGAGGATGCGCTTCTGGGTCGGCACCTCGTGGCCGGCCTCGCGCAGCACGCGCTCCTGGCGCGCGCTCATGCCGTGCTCGTCGTTGACGAGACAGGCCGGCGAGTCGGTCAGGCGGTCGGTGACGCGCACCGACTTGACCTGGGCCTCGAGCGCCTTCTGCAGCCGTTCGGTCAGCGGCGCCAGTTCCTTCTGCTTCGCTTCCTTCGCCTGCTTCTGCTCGTCGCTCTCCGGCAGGTCGAGGGCGCCCTTGGCGGCCGACACGAACGGCTTGTCGTCGAACTTGTGCAGCGCGTCGACGATCCACTCGTCGATCGGGTCGGTCAGCAGCAGCACTTCGAAGCCGCGCTTCTGCAGCGCTTCGATGTGCGGGCTCGCCTTGGCCACCGCGAGGCTGTCGGCGGCGACGTAGTAGATCGCCGGCTGGTCCTTCGGCATGCGCGCCACGTAGGCGGCGAAGCCGTGCAGTCCGTCGTCCTTGGTGGTGCGGAAGCGCAGCAGCTTGGCGAGGCGGTCGCGCGCGTCGACGTCGTGGTAGACGCCCTCCTTCAGCAGCCGGCCGAACTCGCCCCAGAACTGCAGGAAGCGGTCGACCTTCCTCTTCTCGCCGTCGATCGCACGTTCGGTCTCGCCCTCGGCGGCGAGTTCCTCGAGCAGCGACAGCGTCTTGCCGACGACCTGCTTCTTGATGAACCGCGTGGTCGCGTCCTTCTGCAGGATCTCGCGCGACACGTTCAGCGGCAGGTCCTCGCTGTCGACCACGCCCTTCACGAAGCGCAGCCACTCCGGCACGATCTCCTGCGCGTCGTCCATGATGAAGACGCGCTTCACGAACAGCTTCACGCCGCTCTTCTTGCGCTCGACGAGGTCGAACGGCGCCTTGCCCGGCAGGTAGAGCAGGCCGGTCAGCTCGTGGGTGCCCTCGACCTTGAAATGGGTCCAGGCCAGCGGCTCGTTCCAGTCGTGCGACAGCGACTTGTAGAACTCGTGGTGCTGCTCGTCGGTGACGTCGCCCTTGGCCTTGGTCCACAGGGCGCGCGCCTGGTTGAGTGTGGTCCACTCGACCTTCTTGTCGTCGCCGCCGCTGCGCTCGACCTCCATGCGGATCGGCCAGCGCACGTAGTCGCTGTACTTCGAGACGACCTCGCGCACCGGCCACTCGTTCAAGTACTCCTTCGCGTCGTCCTTCAGGTGCAGGATCACGTCGGTGCCGCGGCCGCTGCGCTCGACCTTCTGCACCTCGAAGTCGCCCTTCGCCCGGCTGGTCCACTGCCAGGCCTCGTCGCTGCCGGCCTTGCGCGAGATCACGGTCACCGCGTCGGCGACCAGGAACGCGCTGTAGAAGCCGACCCCGAACTGGCCGATCAGCGTCAGGTCCTTCTTCTGCTCGGCGGACAGCGACTGCATCAGCTTCTTGCTGCCGCTGCGCGCGATGGTGCCGAGGTTGCCGATCAGCTCGTCGCGCGTCATGCCGACGCCGTTGTCGCGGATCGTCAGGGTGCCCGCCTTGCCGTCGCGGACCAGCTCGATGCGCAGTTCCGTGTCGGAGCCGAGCAGCGAGTGGTCGGTCAGCGCGCGGAAGTTCAACTGGTCGATGGCGTCCGCGGCGTTGCTGATCAGCTCGCGCAGGAACACCTCGCGGTGCGAGTAGAGGGAGTTGACGACGAGGGAGAGGACTTCGTTGACCTCGGCTTGGAAAACGTGCTTCTCGACGGTCGTGGTCATGCTGGCGGTTCGC
>JAEUHU010000561.1 GCA_016793305.1 Planctomycetota bacterium | reverse complement strand
GACGACACCGAGCAGCAGGGCCACGTAGCTCGGCGCGGCCCAGTTGATCTTCACCTGGATCCACAGCGACTGGAACAGCAGGTAGCCGAGCATCGGCACGCCGAAGGCCAGCAGGTGCAGCGCGCGTGCGTCCACGCGCATCCGCCGCATCAGGAACGCACAGCCGACCGGGAGCGCGATCGCCAGCAGTGGGTGGAGCACCCCGATCTGGCCGCCGAAGAACTGCAGGAACCAGTGCACCCCGAGCTCGCCCTTGCCGAGCCGCTCGGTGGTCTGGAAGCGGAACGACTCGAAGTCGTTCTGCACGTTCCACCAGAGCACCGGCAGGAAGACCATGGCTGCGACCACCACCGCGAGCCACGGCCCGGGGCGCCGCAGCTGGCGACGCATCGGTGCGTCGGCGAGCAGCACCACGACGCCGCCGACGCCGAGGAACGCACCCGAGTACTTGCTGGTCAGCGCCAAGCCGGCGCCGATGCCGGCGAGCAGCCACCAGCCGATCGCTCCACCGCGGGCCCGCCACAGCGCCCACATGGTCAGCGTCCACGCCGCCACCAGCGGCGCATCGGGGTTGGCGAGGAAGTGCGTCATCACGACGATCGGCGAGGCCATCGCGAGCACGATCCAAGCCGTCTGGCCGCGGCGGTCGATCCCGAAGTCGCGCAGCAGCAGGACGCCGAGCCAGGTCGAAGCGAGTCCACACAGCCACGTGCAGGCGCGCACCCCGAAGCTCCCTTCGCCAAGCGTGTGGGTGCCGAGCCAGATCAACCACGCGACCATCGGTGGATGGTCGAAGTAGGAGAGGTCCGGGTGCTGTGCGTACGTCCAGTAGTACGCCTCCTGCGAGAACACGGGCAGGGCCGCGCAAAGCCATGCCGTGACCAGGGCCATCAGGGCGAACGAGAACGCAGGGCGGGAGAGGGCCGACTGGATCACGTCGCCCGTTCGGCAACATGCGAGCCCAGAAGCCTCGTCTTGAGGCGGTTTTGAGATGTTCTGGCCGGTCCCTGTGCGAGGCGCCGGCGGCGTCCGACGCAGCGCACGATCTCGATCGGCGGTCGTGTAGGAAGTGCTCTTGTCGTGTAGGAAGTGCCGGTCCTCTGGACGTGCCCCACCCGTTCAGAACCGGTGCACGACCTCGAAGCCGACCATTTCTGGGCCGGCGTAGGGAGTGAAGGTGGTCGCCGCGGGCGCCGCTCCGAAACGGCTGTCGTCGACGGCTTCGGTCGCGAGGAAGGCGATCCACCAGCCCAGTACGACCTGCGAGAAGTAGTGCCGCGAACCCTGGAGGCGGGCCGCGGCGACGGCTGTGGAAGCCACGTAGCCGAGGCCGTCGATCCACGGATCGTCCTGCATGGCCGCGACGGTCAGGAACGGGATGGCGCCGATGAAGGCATGGCCGCTGACCCCGTTGCTGAAGTCGAACGGCTGCCATTCGGAAGTGTGATCGTTCGACGGATCGTCCGGGCGCCCTGCGCCGGTCAATCGCTGCAAGGCGAGCACGGCCGGAGCCCCGACCAGGATGGCCCGCAGGGACCGCTCGCCCCACTCCCCGACCGCCTCACCACCGACCGTCGGCGCCAGCAGGGCGGCAGCTCCGAACACCGGGAGCATCACCGCTCCGTCGCCGAGCCACAGCACGTCGTCGCGGAAGCGATTGACCTTGCCGGTCCGCCACTCGGGAAGCACGTCCTCGTAGATGTCCCGGTCCAACTGGCTGTTCGCGCTCAAAGCCGCCAGTCCGACGCCCGCACCGAGGGCCAGCATCGAACCCTGGTCGTAGAACGCGAGCTGGTCTGCCGCGACCGTGTCGAGGGTGCGCGCGAACCAGCTGCGTGAAGGTCCTTCTTCCGCGGGTCGTTCGTGTGGTTCCTGACCCTCCGGCGCCGGGGAATCCCGATCCGGGACTCGTTCGGCCGTCGCGAACGGACTTGGATGCCGGAACGCCGCGATCGTTGGTCTGTGCACCGACGCGCACGCGACCATCGTCGACAAGAGGGCGAAGCTCACGAGATGGCGCATGCTGGGCGTGCGCCAGCCTAGTCGGGAGCGGTTCGGGAACCCAGCGGTCGATTCCCGTGCCGAGGGCGCCAACCCATCCGGCCTGCTTCGGTGGACGGCGTCGTGGTGCGCTTGGGAGCTGCCACGGTCGCACGCCTCACCGCAGTCGTTCGTCGCCGTGGTCGGTGGCGAGGTGCTTCAAGGTCGGCTTCGCCCGCAGGCGGGCGAGATCTTCGTCGGCGAGCGGCGCCCAGCCGAGCATCTGCAGGTCTTCGAGGGTCGGCAACGCCAGCAACAGGTCGACCGCCTCGCGCGACGAGATCGTCGAGCTGTCGGCCCCGAACTGCGCGCACCAGCTCACGTCCAGCACCCGCAGGTTCGGCAGCTGCCGCAGCGCGCGCAGGCCGTCGGTGCCGAGCGCATCGCTGTGGCGCAGGTCGAGCCGTTCGAGGTGGGCCCCCGTCGCCAGCGTGGCGGCGAAGCCGGGGCCGAGGCCGCGCATCTGGCGCAGGTCGAGCGAACGCAGGGCCTGGTTCGCGAGCAGGGCGGCGAGACCGCGCTCGGTGATCCGGTAGCAGGCGGCGAGGTTCAGGTGGCGCAGGTTCGGCAGATGCGCGGCGATCTCGCCGCACAGCGCGTCGCCGTACTCGCCGCACAGCTCGAGGCGCTCGAGTTCCTTCGGCAGCGACGCCACGAAGCCGTGGCTCGGGTCCTGACCGCCGAACGCGTCCAGTTCGCGCAGCGACCGCAGCGCGCCGAGCTCGGCGAGTCCAGCACCGGTCCAGTGGCCATTGCCGATGTCGAGCGTGCGCAGCTTCGGGCAACGCGCGAGGCCTGCGAGGGCTTCGTCCGTCGGCCCCAACCCGCCCTGCCCGGCGAGTCGCCGCGCGTGCTCCAGCGCCGCGCGGGCCTCGGGCAGGTCGAGCTCGGCGGTGCCGGCCCGCCAGTTCATCCCGTCGATCGAGGACAGGTCGAGGATCTCGAGGTGCGGCAGCTCGTGCAACTTCGCCAGCAACCGCCCG
>JAEUHU010000559.1 GCA_016793305.1 Planctomycetota bacterium | reverse complement strand
CCGCTTCTCGACCGACTCGAGGTCGGCGAGCACCAGCTCGGTGGTGATGATCTCGATGTCGCGCACCGGATCGACCGTGCCCGACACGTGGTGGATGTCGACGTCCTCGAAGCAGCGCACGACCTGCACGATCGCGTCGACTTCGCGGATGTGGCTCAGGAACTTGTTGCCGAGCCCTTCGCCGGTCGCCGCCCCCTTGACGAGGCCGGCGATGTCGACGAACTCGATGGTCGCCGGCACCACGACGTTGGTCTTGGCGATCTTCTGCAGCACCTGCAGCCGCGCGTCCGGCACGACGACGATGCCGACGTTCGGGTCGATCGTGCAGAAGGGATAGTTCGCCGCCTGCGCCTTGCGGGTGCGGGTGACGGCGTTGAACAGTGTCGACTTGCCGACGTTCGGCAGCCCGACGATGCCTGCTTTGAGAGTCATGCGAGCTGCCTCGGTGCGGTGCTGCTGGCTTCGGTTCCTGCTGCGGTCACTTGCCGGCGACGAGGGCGGCGATGGCCTTCGTCAGGGCCGGCACGACCTCGAACGCGTCGCCGACGATGCCGAAGTCGGCGACCTTGAAGATCGGCGCGTCGGCGTCCTTGTTGATCGCCACGATGGTGCGCGCGGTGCGCATGCCGGCGAGGTGCTGGATCGCACCGCTGATGCCGATCGCGAAGTAGAGCGGCGGGCTCACGACCTTGCCGGTCTGGCCGACCTGTTCGCTGTGCGGGCGCCAGCCGGCGTCGACGACGGCGCGCGACGCACCGACCGCGGCTGTGCCGGGGCCGAACGCGGCAGCGAGGTCCTCGATCAGCTTGAAGTGCTGCGCTTCCTTCAGGCCACGGCCGCCGGCGACCACGACCTTCGCCTCCTGCAGCGGGATCTTGCCGCCACCGGCCGCGATGATCTCCTTGACGACGGCGAGCAGGTCGCCGCCCGGGGCCGCGACCTTCTGCACGGCAGCGCCGCTGCCGCCGCTGGCCGGCGCGAAGTTGTTCGGCCGCAGCGTGGCGCAGAACGGCAGCTTCGCCGACTTCGCCGTCATGGTCGCCTTGCCGGCGAACACCGGCTTCTTGGCGGTGAACGCGCCGCCCGCGAACGCGAGCTCGACGGTGTCGGTCAGCACGCTGCCGTCCAGCAGTGCTGCGACCCGCGGCAGCAGGTCCTTGCCCATGGCCGTGTGGGCCATCAGCACGGCGCCAGCGCCGTGCGCCTTGCACTGTTCGGCGATCGCCTTCGCCCAGGCGTCGCCCGAGTAGTTGGCGAACGAGGCGCCTTCGACGGCGACGATCTGGGCGGCACCGCTCTTGCCGAGTTCGGCGCAGGCGGCGTCGAGGCCGCTGCCACACAGGACCGCGATCACCTTGCCGCCGGTCTGCTTGGCGAGACCCAGCGCTGCGGTGACGGCTTCGAGCGAAGGACGCTTCAGGGCTCCGCCCCGGGCTTCCGCGATGACGACGATGTTGCTCATGGGAATGGGCTCCAGGGGATCAGAGGGCCTTCTGTTCGCGCAGGGCGGCGATCAACGCCGGGACCGCTTCGGCACCGTTGCCGACGATCCTGCCGGCGGCGCGCGCGGCCGGCAGGGTCAGCGACACGACCTCGACGCCGCGGGCGCCGAGCTGGGCGGGCTGCTCGACGAACGGCTTCTTCTTCGCCGCCATGATGCCCTTCAGGTTGGCGTAGCGCGGCTCGTTGAGGCCCTTGTTGCAGCTGACGACGGCGGGCGTCTTGCAGGTGACGACCTCGCGTGCGCCTTCGATGTCGCGCTCGGCGGTGAACACGCCGTTCTCGAGCGCCAGCTTGGTGACCTCGGTCACGCAGGCGAAGCCGAGCCGCGCCGCCAGGTTGGCTGGCAGCTGGTTGTTGTCCGAGTCGACCGCCTGGCGGCCGCACAGCACGAGGTTGCACGGCACGGTCTTGATCCACGCCGCCAGCGCCGCCGCCGTCTGGGTGCCGTCGAACATCCACTCGGTGGTGCTCAGCAGCACCGCCTTGTCGGCGCCGCGAGCGAGCGCGTCGTCGAGCTGCTTCTTGGTGTCCTTCGGGCCGATCGTCACGACCGTCACCGAGCCCGCGTTCAGCTGTTCCTTGATGCGCAGCGCCTGTTCGAGAGCGAACTCGTCATACGCGTTCAGCTCGAAGGTCACGCCGGTGGGGTCGATCGACTTGCCGTCCGCGGCGATCTTGATCGCCGTGTCGGTCGCCGGAACTCGCTTGATGCAGACGACGATGTCCATGGGGTCGTTGGGCCGGGTCGGGCCGGTGGTTCGGGAAATGAGGGCGAGGAGTCTAGCCACCGGCGCGCCGGGTTCGACGGGGCTTTTGGCGGGGCTTCGTCGCCGGGACCGGGTCCGGATGCCGGGGCCGCGATCCCGGCGCACGGTGCGCCAGAACGGCCGGTGCCGCCGGCGCTGCGGGTCGCCTCTTCCCCGGCCCCGGCCGGCGTGGACAGTGGGGCGGATGCGCGCCTTCGCCCGCTTTCGGCCGTGGCTCTGCCTCGCCCTCCTGCCGTTCGCCGGCTGCCGGTTCTGGGATCGGCGCATGGCCGACCTGCACGACAGCTTCCTCTACCGCGTGAACACCGACGCGCTCGGCTTCGCCGCGGTCGCCAAGGTCGGCCCGGCCGAAGTGGCGGTCGGCGGCTGGTACTCCGACGGCGGCTGGGGCAAGGACACGTGGTGGCAGATGCCTGGCGATGTGCTGACGCGGCACGGCATCGGCGTGCCGTTCACGACGCTCGGCCCGCTCGGCTACGGGCAGTCCTGGTCGCGCCTGTTCGCGACCAGCACGTCGGGCAACCATCCGGCCGACCCGGCGAACTTCGACGACGTGCGGGCGTGGCTCGGGCTCTCCGACGTGTTCGATCTCGACCGCGAAGCGCCGTTCCGCTTGTCGACCGCGCAGAAGATCAGCGACCTGTTCGGTGTCGAGGTCGGAGTGGCACCGGTCTTCTGGAACGTGCACCTCGGCGTCAACGTCGCCGAGTTCGCCGACTTCCTGCTCGGCTTCGTGTTCCTCGACGTGTTCGGCGACGATGGCGTGCCGCGGCCGCCGACCTTGCCGTCGTTGCCGTCGGGCGACGAGACCGGGCGGCGGCGGGCGAGGTAGGCGTGCGCAGGCTCCTGCTGTTCGTGCTGCTCGCCGCGGCGGTTTTCGTGCCGCTGCACTTCGCGAACGGCAGGTTCGCGGCACCGCCGGGCTCCGACCACGGGAACGCCGCGTCGACCGGAGCGCCGATCGTCGAGCGAGACCTGACCGTGTCGCCAGCGTCCGGCACCGGTACCAGCCGCGACAGCGCTGCTGCCGAGTCGCGGCAACGGGCCGTCGTCGAGCAACCCGTTCGCAAGGGCATCGGGCTCCGCTTCGTCGACCAGCGCACTGGCAATGGCATCGCCGGGCTGCGCATCGACCGTCCGCCCATGGCTCCGGATGCACCGACCACCGATGCGACCGGCGCCGTCGAGGTCGCGGGACCGGCCCAATACAGCTTCGAGTCCTCGACGCACGGGAAGGGCCGCGTCGTGGTCCCGCACGGTGCTTCGGGCCCGCACGAGCTGCGCTTGGCGCCGGCGTTCCCGATCGCCATCCAGATCGAGGGCGGCGAGCTCGGCAGCAAACCGGTCCAGCTGGAGCTGCGCGCCGTCGAGCCGTTGCAGAACGACGGCAGTCCGCTCCAGGTGCAGCAGCAGACCGTTCTCGCGTTGCCGGTGACGCATGGGCAGTGGGGGAACGCGGTGTTGCCCGCGGGTCGCTGGCGGGTGACCTGCAGCGACGGATTCGTGGCCACACCGAGCGCCATCGACGTCGGCGAACGCGAACGCTGGGTCGTGCGGCTCGAGCGGAGCGGCCTGACTGGTCGCGTCGTCGACCGCTCTGGTGCGCCTTGCCCAGGGGTCGAGATCCACGACGCGAAGATCGGTGGTTCCCGCCTGGCAGTCACCGACGACGCGGGCGGATTCCACCTGCCGCTCGTCCGTGGTCCGGTGTTCGTCGATGTCGCGCGCGGGGACGCTCGCTACGACCCGCTGCTCGGGCTTGGGCCGCTGCGGCGCGGGGTAGCCGAGAACGTCGTCGTGCTCGACGCCCGGCGGCAGCACCGGCTCGAACTGTTCCTCGATGGGCGGCCACTGGCCCCGGCGCATGTCGAGATCCTGCGTTCCGCGGGTCCATCGAGTGTGTTCCTCCTCCCCGACGAGGCAGCTGCCCCGCTGGCGAAGAACTCGTCCGAGCGCAGCAGCGACACCGGCGTGTTCGAACTCGACGAGCCGCTGAGGTCGGGCAGCCTCGTGCTCGTGCGGGCCGATGGGCTCGCGGAAGGGACCGTCGCGAACCGTTGGACGGTCGAGGCCGACGCGGAGCGCGTGCGCTACGTCGTGGCGCTCGAGTCGCGGCGGCTGCACGTGCAGGTGCGTGCAGGTCCAGCAAGTCAGGGCGTGGATGTGGCCGTCGAACTCTGGCAGAGCCCAGCGGGTCGGGGCGCTCTGCCGCTGCTGTCGGGATCCCCTTGGGCCGGGGCGAAGCAACTCGGCCAGCCGGCCAAGTTGGTGGCGACGGCAACGACGACCGGCAGTGGGCGGGTCACGTTCGACAGGCTGGTCGGCGATCAGCACGTGGTGCGCGTTCTGCCTGGTTCTGGTCGCGCCGAGATCGTCGACGTGCCACCGGGAACAGTGGAGCTGGCGATCGATCTGCCCGACACGACGTCGGTGGTGGGGAGGCTACTGCGCACGGAGGCGACGGTGTCGTGGCCGTGTTCGGTCGAATTGACGCTCCAAGGAAGCCGGCAGCGCGTCGTTTCGGCGAACGTCGAGGGCGAAGCCTTCACGCTCTCTGGAGTCGAGAACGGTGTCCACGACGTCTCGCTGCGGACCGGACCTGTCCAGCAGCTCCTGTCGACCGTGCCGCTCGGGACCTTCGTCGTGGGGAACGGCACCGAGCTCGTCGTCGATGCGCGTTCGGTGCGATGGGTCGAGCTCGTAGTGCAGTCCGATTCGGCTGCGAAGCGAGGCATCGACGACCGGGAGCGAATCGTCGTGCAGGCGGCCCCGCCCCGCCAAGGCACGTGGAATCTCGGGAGGCGGGCCCGATCCGGTTGGACGGTCGCGCTGCTACCGGGTGAGTACTTCGTGACCGGCAGTGCACGAGCAAGTCATGGAGTTGCCCACACGACTTCGAGAGTGTGGATCGACGGCAGCCAGGATCGGGTCGTCGTATCGGTCGGGTTCCGCGAGGAGCCGATGCGTCTCGTGGTTCGCCGTGCCCAACGCGCATGGGCGCATGGTTGGGTTCGGCTGCCGCGTCACGAACAAGCTGTGTGCGACGAACGCGGCGAAGTCCTGCTCGAGGAGTCGTTGCCCGAGGGTATGCCGATCGAGCTTCTCGCACCCGAGCTGCAAGGGACCACGACGGTGGGCACCGGGCGCGTCGTGGTGACGACCGATCCCGTCACGGGGGAACGCATCGGCACCGTCGACGTGCCGTGACGTGGAACGCGTAGCACCTGGAGCTCGTCCGCTGCCCTGGATGCAAGGCGTCGAACAACCAGGTGAGGGACTGGGAAGCCGACTTGTTCCTGGGACCGCGTTCGATCCTGCCTGTTTGCGGACAGCTCGACGATGGTCACTTGCGCGGGGTTACTGCATGCCAAGCGGGAACCTCGTGCTCCGCAGATCGAATGAGGAACTCCGTAAGGTCTCCTCCAGGGCTCCTCCTGATCGGCAGCAGGCTGACGTCCCTGCGCTCATAGTCTTCGATCCAACCCTGCAGCGAGTACTCGCCATCCTTCAACTCGACGATTCTCGCCAGATACGTTCTTCCTCCAGTAGTCGCGCCGCCATCCCACACCTCTACTCTCCACTGCTTTCCATTGCCAAGGATGGTGCCCGCATCGCTCCAACCCCCTGAGCATGAAGGAATGGTGAGGACGAGCAGGCACAGCAGGCCGAGCCGCAGGGAACTTGGGATGCGCAGAGCAGGCATGGCTACTACGTGACCTCCGTACCGATCGACGAGTTCCAAGGTCACCGATCCATCGCTCCCTTGCCGGCCAGGATCTTCGGCCGGAACTTCTCGATGCGCGCCACCCGCGTCTTCGCCGTCTTCGCCGAAGACAGCGCGATCACGTAGCTGCGCTGCCGCCCCGGCGTCAACGCGCGGAACGCTTCGGCGAGCTCCGGATCGGCGTCCATCGCCTCGATCAGCTCCTCGGGCAGTTCGAGCGCGTGCTGCACCTTCGGCGCGCGGCGGCCGGCTTCGGCGTGCTCCATCGCTTCGCGCAGATAGCGGCGCAGCACCGGGGCGAGCCGCTGCACCTGCGCGTCGGAGGTGAAGCGCACCAGGTCGGCCTGCGCGGTGTTCGGGCCCGCCTTCTCGAGGATGCGTTCGGGATCCTGCAGCAGCGCCGCGTCGAAGAAGCTGAGGCGGAAGTCCTCGCGGAGGGCGCCGACGAGGGCGACGTTGCGACCGGCGTGCATGTAGCACGGGTGGCCCCACTTCACCGTCTCGGTCAGGCCGAGCTCGAGGCACAGGCGCCGCAGCAAAGCGAGGCCCTTCTGCCAGGTCCTGGTCGAGCAGTCGGCGGTCGCGAAGCGTTCGCAGCGGCCGCAGCCCTTGGTGAAGTAGTCCTCGATCTTCGTGATCATCGCCATGGTGGTGACTTCGATGCCCGTGGTCGCGCCGCTACGGCTCACGATGCACGCTCGAGCCGTCGAACCGGATGTGCCCGATGCAGGGAGCCACGATCGTGTCGATCTCCGGGACGAGCCCCATCGTCCGCACGAGAGCGAAGGCGCGAACTTCGGCATTCGGGAACGCCTCCTGCACCCGCGAGGCGGCGGCGAGCAGCGTCGCGCCCTTCGTGATGAAGTCGTCGACGAGTGTGATACGGTGCGGCTGCTCCAGCAGATCGTTCGTGACGCACAGGGATTCGTAGTGATGTGCGGGTTCGGGGCGATCGCCGGGTGCGGCGAGGGCTGATTTCGGCACGGCCGTCGTCCTCTGCAGGCTCGGTAGCAGACGAGCTCCGAGCCCTCCTCGCAGGAGTGCCTCTGCGAGCAGCTTCGCGGGCCACAGCGCATCCTTGCTGTGGAGCGGGGCTCTCCTCGGAACCGGCACCAGGACGACGTCCGGAGCGAGAAAGGCCTCGACGAGGTCCTCGGGAAGTCGTTGCCGCAGGTGCTCGGACACCGACAACAGGAACCTGGAGTCGCCTCGCTTCAGTGGGTCTCGAATCTGCTCGCGGGACTTCCTGGAAGCTGCCGTCTGACCACGCGGCGAGTAGACGAGCGCTGCCGCGAACCGAACCTCAGAAAGCAAGCTCGCTCCGCGTTCGCCCAGGAATCTCGGCGAGTGCCTCGTCGAGGTTCTCGCGCGAGAGCATCTCGGCTCCGAAGCCCATCATCTCGCGGGGCCAGGTCAGGTCGGTGCGGTTCACCAGGGACTCGAGCAGCAGCAGCGGGCGCCCGAGGCGCAGGGCTTCCCAGCCCTGGTGGAGCGTACCGCTCCCTTCGCCGGCCTCGACGATGATGGTCGCGTCCGAGACGAGCGCCATCGTCCGATTGCGCATCGGGAAGGACTTCACGCCGCCGCGCGCTCCGGCAGGGAACTGCGACACGGCCAGGTGCTCACGCATGATGCGCGTCTGCAGCGCTCGATTCTCCGCGGGGTAGCAGGCGTCGAGCGGCGTGCCGAGCACCGCGATGGTTCGGCCACCGACCTCCATCGCAGTCCGGTGCGCGACCGTGTCCACGCCCTTCGCGAGACCGCTCACCACGGTGATGCCGCGCTGGGCGAGCGTTGCCGCCAGGGCTCGAGCGCGCCCGGCACCTTCGGGAGACGGCTCGCGGGTGCCGACAACGGAGATGCGGAGGCCGCTGCGCAGCAGGTTCACGTCCCCGGCGACGAACAGCACCTTGGGTGCGTTCTTCTTCTCGACTTCGTTGAGCACGCCCAGCAGTTCTTCAGGCTGCCACTGCTCGCGGTCGTCACGGCCCGGGTGGATCATCGGTTGCTCCGAAAGTGCGCTCGCTGGCCAGCATTGTCCAGCGCCCGGTGGAAACGCAAGGGCCGTTCGGCGCGCGGAACCGGGTGGGTGCGGCGACGTGCGAAGCTCGGGGTGAGGCCCTCGCCGCGCCCTCAAACCGAGTCGAGGCCGTCGATCCAGCAGTCCGGCAACGGCTCACCGAGCGAACGCACCATCGGTCCGGGCACCTGCACCTCGTGGGCGACCATCGCCCCGAGCAGCGTCGGCAGTTCGTGCCGGTACGGCGGCAGCAGCAGCTGCATCTCGATCTCGCCGAGCGCGTGCAGCGCCGCGGGCAGCAGTTCGGCGAGGTCCTCGTCGCTGCCGCCGAGCTCGTGCCAGAAGCCGTGCAGGTCGGCACCCTTGCCGGTGCACGCGTAGGCGACCACCGCCCCGTCGCGCTCGAGCACCAGCGTCGACAGCCCGGGCGTCGTCAGCAGGCCCGACATCGCCGCGGGCGAACGTTCGACCCGCAGCGGGTTCGCTTCGTGCAGCGCGTGCAGCGTCGCGTGGTCGGCGATCGTCGCCGGGCGAACGTGGCCGGCGATCGGGCGGCGCGGGCGGCGCAGCAGCGTGAGGCATCGTTCGGGCCGCCCTGGCGCGAAGCCGGCGCGCGCGTAGAGCTCCGGGCGTTCGGCCCACAGCAGCGTGTGGCGGGCGGAGGCGTCGGCGGCGGCCAGGGCGCTGTCGAGCACCGCGGAGGCGAGCCCTTGGCCGCGCAGGTCGGGATCGGTCGCGACCGAGCCGAGCAGGTGGATCGGCGTGCGACCGTGTGCACCGTGCAGCTCCACGGTGCGGAACGCGCAGTGCGAGAGCAGTCGTTCGCCGTCGGTGGCGACGAAGAAACGCCCGCCGCCGTCGCTGCGGTAGAGCTGCGGCCACGTGTGCTGGACCGAGTAGATCGAGCCCGGCAGCAGCCACGCGTCGAGCTGCGGCAGCCAGCGCTGCATCGCAGCACGCGACACCTCGTGGAGCGCAACGGCGAGCTGCGTCATGGCAGATGCTTGCGGAACGCTTCCTCGAGCTGGCGGCGAAGGTCCATCGCCGTGGTGAAGCTCGCGTCGGCGTCGCGCATCGCTTCGCGCAGTTCGTCGGCGTTGGTCACCTCGGGAGTCGGCGGCGGCGTGGTGACGAACTGCTGCAGGCGCTCGAGCAGCGCTTGGAACGACGGACTGCCCGGCGCGGGCTCGGCCTGTTTCGCGGGTGCTTGGGCCGCGTCGAGGGTGGAGACGGTGGTCGGCTGGATCACGGGATCACCCAAGGAGCCCCGACAGGCTGGTCCGGATCACCCGCGCGCTGATCTGCAGCGCCGCCTGGTAGGAGAGGTCCTGCTTCTGCAGCTCGAGGATCGCCTCGGCGATGTCGGTGTCCTCGACACGCGACAGCGACTCGGTGCGCGAGACCTGCAGGCCTTCGACCCGGCTCTTCAGCATGTCCATGCTGGAGGAACGGAAGCCGAGTTCGCGCAGCCCGTCGAGCACGGAGTCGTGCGCGCGGTCGACTTCGCCGAGCATCTGCGCGATGCGGTCACGGGCGACCGCACTCGGCAGCCCCTCCTCGTTGCGCAGCGTGTCGCGCAGCGTGATCAACGTCGTGAATGCGTCGAAGGTGCCCTCGTGCTTCACGTCCTCGGTGCCCGTGCGCGTGATGTTGCGCACGTCGACGTAGAGCACCGAATCGTCGATCGAGTCGTGCACCGCCGCGTTGGTGAGCGCGAAGGCGCTGACGCGCGTCGACGACTGGCCGCCGTCGGTGGACAGGTCGGCCTCGGCGATGAACGTGCCCGTGGTGGTCGCCGGGACGCCGGTGACGCTCAGCGAGATCGTGCGGCCGTCGGAGGTCGTGAAGGTGCCGTCGGTGACCGGCAGCGCCATCGCGGGGCCGCCGCCGATGCTCAGCGTGTCGGGGCCGGTGGTGAACGTGTAGCTCAGCGGCCCGAGTGCCGTGGTGACGCCGCTGCCGGCGCTGACCGTGCTCGGCGTGCCGCTGCCGAGGCCGGCGTAGGTGACCTGCAGCTTGGCGAACCCGACGCCGGTGTTGCCGGGGCCCGAGGCGACCGCGCCGGTCGCCGCACTGCCCAGGGCCGGGGTGAACGTCGTGGCGCCCCGGCTGCGGCTCAGGAAGATGTCGTCGCCCGGCACGTTCAGGGGCGTCGACACGCCCGGCGCCACGTCGATCGACAGGCTGTCGCGATTGCCGCGGTAGACGATCCGCGTGCGACCGTCGGCTTCGACGAGCTCGAACGGCGCGTCGCCGTTGCGTGTGCCTCCGAACAGGAAGCGGTCGCCGCGGCGACTGTTGCCGATGCCGACCATCTGGCTCAGCAGCTGGTCGATCTCGGCGGCGATGCTGCCGCGGTCGCTGTCGCTGAGCGTGCCGTTCGCCGCCTGCGTGGTCAGTTCGCGCACGCGCTGCATCAGCGCCGAGGCGTCCTCGAGCGACGCCGTGCCGGTGTCGAGCGTCTCGCGGGCCAGCGAGACGTTGCTCTTCAGCTGCTCGAGGTCGCTCAGGTCGCTGCGCAGCGGCAGGATCTGCAGCGCCGCCGCCGGGTCGTCGGACGGACGGTTGACGCGGCGCTGCGTGGCGAGCTGCTCCTGCAGGCGCGAGTAGCGCAGCAGGCCGCGCTGCATGTCGGCGCGCGCGCGGGAGTACATGATGCCCTGGGTGATGCGCATGCTCATGGGTCACCTCCCGATGTTGATCAGCGTGTCCATCATCTCCTGCGCCACGGACAGGAACCGGGCCGAGGCCTCGTAGGCCTTCTGGTAGCGCTCGACGTCGATCAGCTCCTCGTCGACGTTGATGCCCGAGATGGCCTCGCGGTCGGCCTCGAGCTGGGCCAGCAGCTGGTCCTGGGCGCGCAGCGTGTCGGTCGCCGAGGCGGTCTGGAAGCCGACGTCGCCGACGATGTCGGCGTAGAAGTCCTCGATCGTGTTCGCGTCGAGGTCGCCGAGGTCGCGCGTGCGCAGCGCCACGATGCGCGCCAGGTTGCCGCCGTCGCCCTCGGCACCGCTGATCGAGGCGGCGACGCGGTCCGGATTGGCGACCAGGTCCTGGTTGACGGCGATGTCCGAGGCGGAGCTGCCGAGGAAGAACGAGTTCATGCCCGCCGCGACCAGCAGGTCCGAGGTGTCGCTGTCGGCGAGGGCGTCGGTCGAGAACACCTGGCCCGCGGTGGCGGAGATCGCGCCCGGCCCGAACGACACGCGCAGCCCGTTGCCGAGGTCGAGCGGCTCGCCCGGTTCGTAGCCACTGCCGACGGCCAGCGTGGTGACCACGTTGCCGCTCTCGTCGAGCACGCGCACGCGCAGGTCGTCGGTCTGGCCGATGATGCCGTCGGTCTCCGGCACGAACGTCAGGCGCTGGTTGGTGGAGCCGGTGTAGGTGCCTTCGAGCTCGACCTCGATCGGGTTCTCGCGGCCGGTCGTGGTCGTGGTCGACAGGCCGAGCGCCGCGAGCGCCGTGCCGGCGCCGACGTTGGCGAGGCCGAGGATCGACGTCGAGTTGCCCTGCGCGCTCTGGATCACGAGGCGCCCGGCGATCTCGCGCGCGCTGCCGTTCGAGCCGAGCTGCGCGTTGATCGCGGTCGCCAGTTCGGCGGCGGTCGCTGCGGCGGGGTTGGCGAAGCTCGCGGCGGTCAGCGTCACCGTGGTGGCGGTCGGCGACGCCGAGCTGCCGGTGGTCACCGTGAAGCTGACCGGGAACGTCTGGCCGGACAGGTCGTACGGCCCGGACGCCGTGCTGCCGATGGTCGGCAGGATGCCGCCGAAGGTCCCCGCACCGTCGGGGTTCGGGTCCACACGCGGCGAGAAGTCGAAGCCGAAGCCGTCGTCGGCGTCGATGCGCAGCCGGCCGGTCGGGTCGACGCTGGCCGTCAGGTGGTCGATGCCGCTGATCGCCGCCGCGACGTCGTTCAGGCTCATCGACGCGGTGTCGATCGCGATGCGCGTGCGCTCCATAGCCTTGGTCGCCGTGTTGGTGACCGAGACGTAGAGTTCGCCGTTCTGCACCTCGAACGGGAAGCCGGCCTGGCTCAGCAGTTCGTCGCCACGCTGGCCGTCGCCATCGCCATCGGTGGCCCCGTAGGCCGCGGTCAGCGTGCGGAACGGCCCCGACGCCGGCATGCCGGTCGTGTGGATGCGGTTCCACTCGAGGATCGTGTTGCGCGCCAGCTCGTCGATGCGGCTGGTCAGTCCGGGCAGCTTGGTGCCTTCCTGCTGCAACAGGGCGGCGATGCGGCCCTGGGTGATGCGCAGGCTGCTGGAGGTGCGGCCGATCGAGAGCTGCGTCAGGCCGTCGTCGCCCTTGGTGACGGACAGCTGCGTCGGGCGGTCGCCGGCGACCAGCAGCTGGCCGCCGACCAGCAGGTCGACGCTGCCGGTCGCACGCTCGATCGCGCGCACGTCCATCAGCTTGGCGATCTCCTTGACGTGCTGTTCGCGGGCGTCGCGCAGGTCGTTCGCGTCGGAGCCGTTGGCCTCGGCGGCGACGATCTGCGCGTTCAGCTGGGCGATCGCGTCGGCGCGCTGGTTGACGGTGCGCGTGAGGCCGCGCACCTCCTCGAAGGTGCTGTCGCCGAGCGAGCCGAGCCGCTCGGAGACGAGCCGGAAGCCCTGGGCCAGCGAGTTGCCGGCCTGCACCAGTCCGCCGCGCAGCGCGCGGTCGGCCGGGTCGGTGCGCAGTTGCCCGACCGCGCCGAACAGGTCCTTGAACGAACTCGACAGGCCTGCGTCGGGCTCGCCGAGGATGCTCTCGATCTCGCTGAAGCGCGCCTGGTCGAGCTCGGCACCGCCGACCAGGCCGAGCTGCATCTGCAGGCGCCGCTCGAGCCCTTCGTCGACGAGGCGCGTGATGCCACGCACGTCGACGCCGGTGCCGATCTGCAGGCCGTTGCCGAGCGAGTAGGGCAGCGAAGAGGTGAGGTCGACGCGCTGCCGCGAGTAGCCGGCGGTGTTCGCGTTGGCGACGTTGTTGCCGGCGGCCTGCATGCCGTAGCGCGCCGCGTTGAGGCCGCGCAGGGCGGAGCCGAATCCGAATCCGAAGCTCATCGTCGTTCTCCGGTCACATGCGTCCGTCGATCAGGGAACCGGCCATAGCGGCCGTGCGCAGCGCGCGGGCCGAACGGTCGTAGCCGGGGATGCCGGCCTTCTGCCGACCGGCCGCCGTGGGGGCGGCCAGCAGGGCGGGTTGGCTGTCCTGCGCGAAGCGCACGAGGCGCTGCCCGAGGGTGACCTCGGCGCGCACGGCCTTCGCGAGCTTCGTGGTGGCCTCGGACGCGGAGCAGAGCGCGCGCGCCTCGACGGGCGGCAGTGCTGCGGCGATCCGGGTCACGTTGAGGTGCAGTTCGCCCGGCTCGGCGCCGAGCGGGCGCGGCAGGGCCAGGCGGATGCGGGCCAGCAGTTCGTCGCGGACCGCTTCCTCGCGGGCGATCGCCTGCGTCAGCTGCTCGAGCTCCGGCGACGGTTCGAGCGAGCTCGGTCGCGCCGAGACCCACGCGGCGCGTCGCGCCTGCAGGCCGGCCAGCAACTGCTTCAGCAGGTCCTGCGTAGTGCGGAACGAGCTGGTCAGGTCGCGGGTGTCCTCAGAGAACGGCATCGATCCCTCCCATGCCCTTGGCGGCGGTTGCGGTGCGGTACGAACGGTCGGCCTGCTGCTTCGCGTGCCTCTGGGCCTCGTCGATCGGCAGCTGCTCGTGGCGTTCCCAGTCGCGCATCACGCTGCTGGCGATGCCGACGTCGCTGTCCCGGCCGATCTGCTCGGCGAGGTTCTGGTCGAACCAGTCGCCGTAGGTCTCGGACCCGGGACCCTTGCCGAACATGCCCCCTTCGTCGCCGCCGAGCGACGCCGTGGACCGCAGGCTGCTGACCAGCGTGCGCACGAACATCTGCTCGAACTGGTCGGCGGCGTCCTGCGCCTTGGCGCGCGTGCGCTGCTCCGGCGATGCGTAGCGCTTCCCCTCGAATCGCAGCGGGTCCATCAGCGCACCTCCAGGGTCGCGTGCAGGAAGCCGCCCTGGTCGAGGGCCTGGAACACCGACACCAGCTGGGGCGGTGTCAGGCCCAGCGTCTTCAGGTTCTGCAGCAGGTCGGAGACGGTGCCGCCGCCGCCCAGCGGCAGCGGCTGGCTGCTGGTGGTCTGCGCTTCGATGCGGGTGCGGCCGATGCGTTGGGTCGTGCCTTGGGCGAGCGGATTCGGCTGCGAGACGTAGGCGTCCTCGACCACCGCGATGGTCAGGTCGCTGACGCCGACCACGCACGGGCTGATCAGCACGCCCTCGCCGGCGAGCACGGTGCCGCTGGTCTGGTCGATCATCACCTTGGTCGGGTTCTCGACCGTGACGCGCACGTCGCCGACCAGGTTGATGATCTCGACGGCGCGCTCGGAGGTGCGCTGGTTCTCGGGCAGCTCCACGCGCACGAGGCCCGAGTCGACGACCCGCACGAACGCCTGCGAGCCGGCCAGCGCCGTGCGCATGCCGTTGGCGATCGACGCGGCGTTGAACGGGCTCGGGTTCAGCACCTGCAGCTCGAGCGCTCCGGACTCGCTGAAGTACGAGGTGTTCTCCTCGCGGATGCAGAGGCCGCCGTTCGGCAGCCAGGCCGACCCGCTCGGGTTCTTGCTCGCCTGCGCGTTGCCGCCCGAGACGGTGTAGCCGGCGACGATCAGGGCACCTTGGGCCACGACGTAGGTCTGGCCGTCGACGCCGTGCAGCTCGGCGCGCAACAGTTCGCCGCCGCGCAGCGACACCGCGTCGCTCAGCACCTCGACCTTGACGTCGAGCGGCTGGCCGACCTTGGCGAACGGCGGGAGCGTGCAGGTCAGCGAGACCAGGGCGGTGGTGCCGCCGACCACGTCGGCGATGCCGAGGTTGAGGCCGTGCTGGCGGACGAAGTTGAGGATCGCCTGGCGCGTGCCGCGGTCGCTCGAGCCGGTGTTCGACAGGCCGGTGACGAGGCCGATGCCGATCAGCTGGTGCGGCATGCTGTTGTGCAGCCGCGTCACGCTGCGGATGCGCGGCGACAGCGTGGTCTCGCCGAGCGAGGTCTGCTGCACCGGCAGCTGCGGGGACGGGACTGCCTGCGGATCCTGGGCCAGCGGGATCGCCGTGGCCGGCGGGGTCTGCGCCGTGGCGAGGCCCAGCACGAACAGCGAGGCGAGGAGGACGGAGAGGATGCGCATGGGATCAGAACGGCCAGGCGGCCCAGATCAGGGTGTCGAACAGCTGGCCGACGGGGCCGCGCGTCACCTGGCGCGTGTTGGCCCCCTCGCCGGTGATGGAGATGCGCGCGTCGGCGACCTGCGCGCTGCCGACCGTGTTGCCCGGGGTGATGTCGAGCTGGCGCACGATGCCGCTGACGCGCAGCGTGCGGGTCTCGTCGTTGACGGTGACCGAACGCGTGCCGGCGACGACGAGGTTGCCGTTCGGCTGTACGTCGACCACGATCACGGCGATGCTGGCGCGCACGTCCGAGGTCGAGTTCTGCTTGGCCTCGCCGTTGAAGTCCTGCTCCTTGCGGATGTCGATGCGAGGCAGCGTGTTGCTCTTGAACGTCTGGTCGCTCAGCGAGAACGACTCGAGGCGCGCCGCCAGCGACGTGTCGTTGCGGCGCTCGATCTTGTCCTCGTTCTTGACGCTCTGTTGTTCCTGGACGACGACCGTGAGGATGTCGCCGACGTTGCGGGCGCGCGGGTCGTTGATGACCCCGATCGAGCTGCCGGCGCGCACGTAGGGGTTCTGGGCGGCGCAGAGGCCGATCGTGGCGAAGACGGCGAGCAGGGCGGTGGAGCTGCGCATGGGAGACCTCACTGGGGGACGACGACGAGACCCGCGGCCTGCACGACGCCGGTCAGCGTCGCGCGCGAGGTCGCGTTGGTGAGCTGGACACGGCCGCCGAGCGGCGCGTCGTGGTTGGCGATGGCGCGCGCGGTGACCTTCACGCGGCCCTTCTGCAGCACGACGGTGACGACGTCGCCCTTGTGCACCACGGCGGGTGGCGCGATGTCGCCGAGCGTCAGCCGCGAGCCGGCCGACAGGTTGCGCGCGGCGAGCATGCCCTCGACCTGCTCCATGCGGTCGAGCCACAGGCCCGAGGCCTGGTCGAGCGCCTCGCGTGCCACCGTCACCGACTCCGGGCCGAGTGGGGTGCCGGCGCGCAGCGCCCCGGTGACCTTCAGGATGCGGTGGTAGCGCTGCAGGCGGAACTGCAGCGGCACCTTCTTCCAGGTCTGGCCGTCGACCAGGATCTCGATCTCGACGACCGCCGAGTTCGGGCCGGTGCGGCCGTCGCGCACCCGGGCGCGCAGCTCCTGGCTCTGCCGGCCGGGCGGGGCCTGCACGTGGCGCTGGCGTTCGGGCGGGGTGAACTCGACGTCGCCGCCCTCGACCGCGAGTTGCGCCTGCAGGGCGGCGATCGCCGCGTCGAGCATCTCCTGGCCCGACACCTCGACCGACGCGCTCTGCACGACGACCTCGTCGGCGCCTTCGAACTTGACCGTCTTCACGTCGATGCCGGCACCGGCGAGCGTCTGCAGCAGCTCGGTGCGCGAGATCGTGCGGCCGTAGCCGATGGTCGGCGCGCTGCCGAACTTGACCTGCGCGATCGCCAGCGCCGCGGCGTCGGTCGAACCGATGTCGCACAGGTCGCCGATCGTCATGTCGAGGCCGCGGACCTGGGCGGCGGTCTTCACCCGGATCGAAGTGACGGGATCGTCGCCGCCGCCACCGAACGTGGCGGCTGCGCACAACCAGAGCATCGCGAGGACCTTCATGACTCTCCTTCTCCTGCGGACACGAATCGGGGGGACTACGGCGAACCTGGGCGCTCAGCGCGACAGGTTGGTGGCCGTCGACAGCATCTGGTCGCTGGTCTGGATCGCGCGGCTGTTCACCTCGTAGGCGCGCTGCGCGACGATCAGGTTGACCAGCTCGTTGACGATCTGCACGTTGCTGCGCTCGATGAAGCCCTGCTTCAGCAGGCCGAGGCCGGTCGTGCCGGGGGTGTTGGTGATCGGCGTGCCGGACGCCTCCGTCGGGCGCATCACGTTGGCGCCGACGGCGAGCATGCCGGACGGGTTCACGAAGCGGTGCAGCGTGATCTGGCCGAGCAGCGTCGACGTGTCGGGGCTGCCGGCGGTGCGCACGTTGACGCGACCCTCGGGGTCGATCGCGATCTCGAGCGTGTCGCTCGGCAGCGTGATCTCGGGCAGCAGCACGTTGCCGCTGCCGCTGACCAGCTTGCCCTGCGCGTTGGTGTGGAAGCCGCCGTCGCGCGTGTAGCCGAGCGTGCCGTCCGGGAGCGTCACCGCGAAGAACCCGTCGCCGTCGATGGCGATGTCGAGGTTGCGCTCGGTGATCTCCAGCGTGCCGGTCGTGAACACCTTGGTGGTGCCGTTGAGGCGCGTGCCGGAGCCGATCTGCGTGCCGATCGGCACCGCCGCGTCGCCGGCCCCGCGGGCCAGGCCGGGCGACTGCAGGGTCACGTAGAACAGGTCCTCGAACGAGGCCTGGGACTTCTTGAAGCCCGCCGTGTTCACGTTCGCGATGTTGTTCGCGATCATGTCCACCATGGTCTGCTGGGCCTTCATGCCCGTGGCGGTCGTGTAGAGACTCTTCAGCATCTTGGGGTCACCTGAGGATGTTGGTGATCAGGTTCTCTTGGAGGCGACCGATGCCCGAGAGGGCCTTCTGCGTCGCCGTGAAACTGCGTTCGACGGTGATCATCTGCACCAGCTCCTGGAGGCTGTCGACGTTGCTGCCCTCGAGGAAGCCCTGCTGCACGCCGTCGGCGGCCTGCGTGGTGCGCTGCTCGGCGCGGTCCCGGTAGAGGCCCTTGCCGACCGGCAGCAGCGCGTCCTGGCGCGGGATCACCGCCAGCGCCACCTGGCCGAACGTCTGGCCGGTGAGCGGATTGGTGATCGCGCCGTTCGGCGCGAACGTGATCTTCGCGGGCGCTTCCTCGCCGGTCGGGAACTGGATCGGCTGGCCGCCGGCGTCGAGCACCGACATGCCGTCGCGCGTGGTCAGCCGGCCGTCGTTGCCGATCTGCAGCTGGCCGTTGCGCGTGTAGTACTTGTTGCCCTTGCCGTCCTGGACGCGGAACCACGCGTTGCCGTCGATGGCGACGTCGAAGTCGTTGCCGGTCTCGCGGATCGTGCCGCGACCCATGTCGCTGGCCTCCGTGTAGGAGATCGCGGTGAGCTCGCGGTCGAGCAGCGAGTGGAAGCCGCCCGTCGTCTCGGCGATCGCCTGGCGGCGCTTGAAGCTGGTGGTGTCCACGTTCGCCAGGTTGTTGGCGATCGAAGCCTGCTTCTCGGCCAGGAAGCCGAGGCTGCGCACCAGTGCCGTCTCTCCGTAGCTGGTCATCGCTCATCACCTCACGATGTTCATCAGTTCGGCGAGGATCTCGTCGGTCGTCGTGATCACGCGCGAGTTGGCCTGGAAGCCACGCTGCGCCTCGATCAGGTTGACGAACTCGCGGGCGATGTCGACGTTGCTGTTCTCGAGCTGGCCCGCGCGCACCGAGCCGGCGCCGGCCGCGTTGGCGACCGTGGCGATCGCGTCGTCGGAGTTCGGCGACTCGGTGAACAGCGTGTCGCCGGCGCGCACCAGGCCCGCTTCGTTGCTGAACATGCTGATGCGCAGCGTGTCGAGCGTCTGGCTCTGGCCGTTGCTGTAGAAGCCGACCAGCTGCCCGTTGGTGTCGAAGCCGACGTTGAGCAGCGTGCCGGCGGCGAAGCCGTCCTGGTCGACGGCGGCCACCGTGGTGGCGTTGCCGAGCTGCGCCACGCCGTCGAACTGGCCCGACGTGCCGAGGTTGATCTGCACGCTCTGCGTCGCGGAGATGCCGTTCCAGGCGAACGTCAGCGCGTTGGTGCCGCCGCCGATCACGTTGAACGAGCCGTTGTCGTTGAAGCGGATCTGCCCGATCGACGCCTGCGTCAGCGTGCCCTCGGTCGCGTCGACCTCGGCGGCCAGGTCCCAGATGGTCGGGTCCGTGGTGCTACGAGTGAAGGTCATCGTCACCGGGTGCGTGCGCCCCTGCGCGTCGACGACGTCGATCGAGGTGACGGCGGTGTCCGGCCCGGTGCCGTCCTGCGACACCACGAAGTTCGGCCAGGTGATCCGGCCGGAGTTGCTGGCGACGTCGCCGATGAACAGGCTGAGGTCGGCCTCCTCCTTGTCCACCGCGGTCAGGCGGATGTTGCCGTCGGCGGTCAGCGAGGCGCTCGCCTGGGCGGAGTTCACCGTGCTGTTGATGAACGTCAGCAGCGAAGCGATCGTCGTGCCGTCCTGCCCCGGCCCCGTGCCGTAGACGAACGTGTCCGAGAACGCCGTGCCGTCGGGGTTGGTGCCGCTGATGGTCAGCGAGTCGCCCGCGACGTAAGGGTTGAGCCGCGCCGTCAGCTGCGCCAGGTCGGTGGTGGTCGTGGCGACCGCCTCGGTGCCGCTGACCAGCGTGGCGTTGAGGCCGAGTGCTGCGAGCAGACCATTCGAGGACGGACCGTCGTCGAGCTTCAGCGTGGCGCCCGCACCGAGCTTGACGCTGTTGATCGTCACCGTGCCGGCGGCGTTGTCGAAGCTGGCGGAGATGCCGCTCGCCGAGAACATGCCGGCGACCGCCTGCGCGTTCACCGGGGCCGTGCCGAACGACGCCGGCACCTGCAGCGACTGCTGGGCGGCGCCGTTCACCGACACCAGCACCGTGTCGCCGGCGAAGCTGGTCAGGTCGAACAGCGGCGCCGAGGCACCGCTCGCGGTCGCGGTCTTGGTGGCCGGCGTGCCCTGCTTCAGCACGGTGTTCGACTGCACGATCTCCTCGAGCGGGCCGCCGACGCGGGCCGGCAGGTTGCCCTGGAAGGAGATCTGCGAGGTCGGGGCGGCCGGCAGCGTGTCGGAGGTCGGCACGGTGATGTCGCCGCCGGTGCTGTTGAGCACACGGAGGCCGGTGCGCAGGTCGACCAGCGTGCGGTCGCCGTCGATGCCGAACGCGCCGACGCGCGAGTAGAAGGTCTGCGTGCCGTTGCTCAGGGTGAAGAAGCCGCGCCCCTGCAAGGCGACGTCGAGCGTGCGGCCGGTGTCGGCGAGCGTGCCCTGGCTCAGGTCGGTGTCGACCGTCGCCATCGTGGCGCCGGTGCCGATCTGCAGCGGGTTCTGGCCACCGAAGTTGCCGTTCGGGCCCGAACCGCTGCGCACGGTGAAGCTCAGGATGTCGCTGAACGTCACGCGCGAGCCGCGGAAGCCCGGCGTGCTGACGTTCGCCAGGTTGTTGCCGATGACGTCGATGTAGGACTGGTGGACGCGCAGTCCCGAGAGTCCCGTGTAGAGCGCGGTGCTG